>JAGXSO010000104.1 GCA_018333775.1 Truepera sp. | reverse complement strand
ACTCGGGCGAAGCCTTATTACTCGGGCGAAGCCTTATTACTCGGGCGAAGCCTTATTACTCGGGTGAAGCCTTCTTACCTTCGGTCACCTCCGAACTAAAAAATACCACCCCTACTCCCAGCGGAAAGTGCGGGCGGCAATCACCACTCCTAGCAAAAGAACACCCAGCAGGATTAGCATCTCCCGGGTCAGGTCGGCCAACGGAGCGCCCAGCCATAGCCCTTGCAGCAGCTCGACGGCATGGGTTACCGGTATAAAGGCGGAGATGTAGCGCGCGATCCAGTCGGGGAGCTGGTCTAGCGGGATGAACACCCCGGAGAAGAACATCACCGGGAAGAAGATGATCTGTGAGATGGCGATAGCCGCTCGCTCCGAACGGGCTACCCCGGGGATGAATAAAAAGATGGCGGCCAGGCTCAGGAAGGCCAGAACAAAGCCGCCCAGGAAGGCCATCAGACTCCCGGCCAGAACCGCGCTGTAGACCAGTACTGCCACTATGGCAAGCAAAGCGATACCCAGCAGAGTGACAATGAAATTGGCCAGGCCGAAGCCGCCCAGAATGGCAAGGGGCGTAACCGGAGAGCCCCGCAGGCGCTTGAGGAACTTGATCTGGCGGTAGGAGACGATGCTCATAGGAACGCCGAAGATAGCCGTGGAGGAGATGATCAAAACCATCAAACTGGGCATCACCTGATTGATGACGACCTCCTTTGGGGCCTCGGCGGGAACAAAAACCTCCATGATCACGAATAGCATGAAGACCGGAAAGATGAAGGTGAAGAATAGGGCGATCGGCTCGCGCCCAAACAGCCGCAGCTCGGCTGAGGTGAGGTTAATAAACTGTCTGAGTAGATTCATTCCCTCATCTCCTTACCGGTAATGGCCAGAAAAACGTCGTCAAGCGTAGCCTTTGAAACGGTAAAATCGCGGAAATCGCAGCCATTTTCGCCCAACACGCGGATCACCTCGCCCACCACCCGGTAGTCGGTGCACTGGCTGGTGATCTGACCGTTACTCAGGCTAAGCCGGCACCCTGAGATCTTCTCGAGCCGCGCCGCAATGCCGGGGTCATCTACCGTGAAGCTGACCCTCAAGCCACCTTCGAGCCTCCGGATCAGGTTGGCTGGGGTGTCCAGGGCGACTATCTTGCCTTGATCAATTATGGCCACCCGGTCGCAGAGCCGCTCGGCTTCCTCCATAAAGTGGGTGACCAGGATCACGGTTTTGCCGGCCTGGCGAATACTGGCGACCAGTTCCCACATCGCCCGGCGGGCCTGGGGGTCGAGCCCGGTGGTAAGCTCATCGAAGAAAACTAGCTGCGGGTCGTGGACCAGGGCCAAAGCAATGGCCAGCCGCTGTTTTTGCCCTCCAGAGAGGTTATCGTAGTAGGCATTGGCCTTGTCTTGCAGCCCCACTTGCTCCAAAAGAAGCCCGGCAGGCAGGGAGTGGGGGTAAAAGCTGGCGAAGAGCTCCAGGGCTTCCTTAGCCTTGATCTTGTCCGGGAACTTGCCCTCCTGCAGCTGGATGCCGATCAGTTGCCTCAGCTTATAGCCCTCTACCGTGGGGTCTAAGCCCAGAACCCGGATGGAGCCCGCCGAGGGAAGCCGCAGCCCCTCGAGGCATTCCACCGTGGTGGTCTTGCCGGCGCCGTTGGGCCCAACGATGCCGAAGATCTCGTGCTCATACACTTCGAAGCTAACGCCGTCAACCGCTCTCAGCGGGCCGTAAGCTTTGGCGAGATTCTCGACGCTGATCGCTGTTTTCATAGCAAGTCCTTTCCGGTCTGGGGCGATTTAAACTCACTCTACTCGCCAAACGGCTTTTTCGCCACCGCCTGCTTGCTGGTCTGGTTGGCTGGAAGCCGGCGCTCTATTACTGGCTTGCCTGGCTCGAGCAGGCCGGTTGCTGAGGCCTAAAGTATTCTGGAAGTCTACTGTCATGGCAACAGTCTAAGCGCTCTGGCTTGCTGCGCTGCTAGCGGTGTAAGTTGTGCGCGGGGGCGGGCGTCAGGCGCACCGGGTCGAGCTTGATGGCGCCGTGAAAGCGTTTCGGTAGAGTAGGCCTCTGCTCGCTTGGTGTAGCACCCGGGCCAGGTTTCACGAGCAGATCTTCCACCATCACCGATTCCTGCTCTGCGGCCTGCTGACGCGCGGCACGCTCAAGCTCGAGCTCCTGCCGACGGTTCTGGTCGGCTGCTAGGAAGACAAGCGTGTTCTTGTAGGTGCGGGCGCTGGGGTCGTCCACCAGGGACGAGAAAAGAACAGCCCGCGCCGTTGCTAAGGGCTTACGTGCCCACCACAAATGCAGGTGTTGGGGTGGCCGTGGCGGATGGACTTCTCGCGGGCCGACTCGCGGTTGATGGCCTCTAAAGGCAGGGCCACTTCGATCGGTTTGCGCTTGTAAGTCATGCTGCCTCCAAAGCGAGGTGGTGCTGGAGAACTGGGGTCACCCAAGTGGCCAGGCCGCTGCCAAAGAAGTCGCGGTCGTCGGTCCAGATACCCGCCTCAAGAGCCAGGGCTAGCGCCGCCGTGGGCCAGTCGTTCGGATCGGCGGGCAGGCGTCCACGCGCCACCGTCTCGAGCGGAGCGTAGCTTTCGGCAGGCATCACGTTCACGCTGGCTTCGAGCGCCGCCATGCCGGCAGCCAAAAGCGCCGCCGCGTCGGCCTCAGGCAGGCCGTGGCGCTTGGCCATGACGCTGACCCGCCTGGTCAGCTCATGGCGGGTTTCGGACCAGGCGTGCTCGCTCATGAAGAGCTCGAGGTGTTCGTGTTGCAGCAGCACAAGCCCGCGGGCACGCACACCTTCGGCGACAGCAGTGCTGGCGTCCAGCACCAGCAGCTTACGCGCCATGCCGTCCCGCTTCGTCCCAGGCCTGTTCAAACTCCTCCCGCGTCAGGCCGGTCCGCTGCAAGATCCCGGCCAGAGCCTGCTCGAGGCGCTCGGCGGCTTCGCGGGCTTTGGCCTTATCCTTCTGCTGCAAGGGGATATAGAACCCTACGGGCTTGCCGTGCTTCTCAATGACGAGAGCCCTCTCCTCGGCAATGAGGGCAGTTGCTTTTGTTTTGAATTCCCGAACGCCTACACGTTTCATGCTGGCCTCCCTTGCAACCACCATTGTAGGTCTTTTGAGGGATGCTGTCGAGTCGGCGTCCCTGAGGCGCCTCATGCTTACATCCGCTCGGCATGAGTTAGGAGCCTGTGCAGGTCGTAATTCGAGCTGACCTCGTCGAAGTCCGGCTCTTTGGCAAACGGCTCGAGCCGGTAGTAGGTGGTCGTTGCGCCGCCGTCTACCAGCACGATAGCCAGGATGAACTGCTCGGGTTTGTTGAGGGCGGTGAGAATCTCGTTCTTAGTGACCGTCACCGTGTCGGCACCCCTGATGCGCCCCTTGACCTCGATGAAGCGCAGGGGGCCGCCCTGTGGGTCGCGTGACTCGATGTCGTGGCCGACCTTGTCGGCGCTCACATCACGCGGCTTAAAGCCGAGGGCGCGCTCGAGCTTCATGACGGCGTCCATCGCCAGGCGTTCGACCTGAGCCGTGTCCTTCGGCGGCTCTTCTTTTGGTGCGCCGTCCGCAAGGTGCCTAAGCAGTCCCGCCGGCACGATGAGGGCCGAGCCGACGATCACCGGCGGTCGCTGCGACAAAGGGCGCTCTTCGTCGACCACAGCGCTGTTTGTGATCGATAAACTTACGGATCGGTTTGGGCCTGTCATGCTAAGCTCATGAGCCTGGAGACTGCGCCCAATAATCCCCTAAGTCGTCCCTGCGCGGAGAGCCCATGATCCCCACCCCGCTGATGCCCACGGTCATCATCAACACCCTGCTGTCGTTCGTAAAAGACAGCAGTTATGCACTGCGCGGACCGGACACCGTCGGCGTGATTATCCCCATGTACAACGAGGAGGCGGGCGCTCGCCGGGCGCTCGAATCGCTCCTATACCAGGAGCAGGCGGCAGATGAGCTAGTAGTGAGCATTAACGGTGGCCGCGACGCCACCCTGGACGTGGTCCTGGCCACACTTAGAGAGAACGGCTATGCCCTGCGCGACAGCGGTCGCTTGGCGGCGCTCCAGGCTTCGGTGCAGCAGTGGCACCACCCTAGCCGTGTGCCGGTGACGGTGATTAACTACCCCGGCCAGACGGCTAAGGCCGACAGCATCAACAACGCCGTGCTCTCTGGACTGCTAGCCAGCGATCGGGTGTTAGTCGTCGACGGCGACACCCTGGTTGAGCGCAGCTTTATTCGCGAGCTGCGCGATCACTTCTATCGCCTAACCATCCGTCATATGGGCGGCAAGCGGCAGGTAGTGATCGAGGATTACGGCGTCCAGTCGGGGGCGGTAATGTCCTACGCCGAGGCGGGCGATAGCCCGGCCAAGCGCTTCGTGTCGCTGGCGCGCGAAGCGGAGTACGCCTTTGGCTGCATGCTCAAGGCCGGGCAGGCCAAGCAGCTGCCAGGTGGTCCGTTGGCCAGTTCGCGGCTTTATACCGTGGTGGGCTGCGGCTTTGTGGCGCGGCGCGAGCTGTTCCCTATGCCCTCGAATACCAAGACCGAAGATCATGATTTTACCCTGGCGGCCCAAAACGTCCCCCCTAGCTCCGGCCGGGTAGCGCTGGAGGCGCTCCAAGCGCGCGGTTTTCGTGTCGTTATCGACGGCTTAGAGCACGGTCCACAGGCGCTGCTGGCTGAGGATGATGACATTGTGCTGGTCAAGAGTGGCCATGCTCGCTTCGTAGAGCGGGCCCGCACCTACACTCAAGACCCTCCGCACCTTAACGGGTATGTCAATCAGGTCGAGCGCTGGCATGGCGGTGGGCAGCAGAACTTCCTCAAGCGTTTCGGCGGGGCGCTGCGCGGCAATGTGCGCTACACCGTCTGGTCGTCCTTGACCGAGAACTTGGCCGGTGTGCTGCTGGTCAGCCTGATCCCGCTGGGGCTGGCGCTCAACTACGGCAATCCGAGCATCGGCCTGCCCCCGGCCACGCTGCTGCTCGGTCTACTGATCGATCTGATCATGACGGCGCTGCTGGTGGGCTACGGTTTTTATCGTTACGCCCGCGCACCTGGCGCCTCGCCTGCGGCAGCGCTGTGGGCGGCGCTGGGCCACAGCCTGCGCACCCTGGCACCGTATATCTTGTTGCGCTACCTCAATCCGCTGATCTACCTGGCTAGCGCCTGGACCGTCATCCCCGAGTTTATCCGGGAGCGGCGCGGGCGCGTTGTGCTCGGCAAGGCGGCCTGGGAACGGCCCAAGGTCAGGCGCGCTTCCGCAACGCAGCGGCTGCTCGGTCCGGCGCTGCTGGGGTTAGCCATCGGGGCCTGGGCCGCAGCCGGTTTGGCCCCACGCCTTAACCCGGTCAATGCGCAAGCGTGGCGGCTGGTGAACAGCTCGAGCGCCGCCCAGATCAACGCGCTCTGGGAAGCGCATGACTTCAAGCCGGGCGCGACGCTGCCGGCCCTATCGGCACCGGAGACCCTGGTAAGCCCGGGCGCCCCTGCGCTATTGTTAGCGGTGGATAAGTCCGGCTCTGTCTCAGCCTATTGCGACCTGTCGTTTACTTCCAATATCGCTAAGGAGAAGGTGGCCAGGCGGACCTTGGCAGCCTATGGGCAGCCCGAAAACTATCGGCCCCTGGGGCCGGGGCACCTCCTGACGTTAGCGCGCCTAGCGCCGCTGGCCGGGCTTCTCGATACTGCGGCACAGACCTACGATGTCTCGGGTCATCTGCTGCTGCGCGTGCTCATCAACGAGTCTTATCTGGACCCGCTGGCTGTTGGGCAGACCGGCGACTATGGCCTCTCACAAAAGACCGCCGACGCCATAGCGATGCTAAAAGCGCTCTCCAGCAATCCCTTGAACCGCCTGTTTAACCCGCGGCTGTTCGCCACGCCGTTTGACCTTTTTGACCCCGACTTTTCGATCTGCGCCGGCGCCGCCAAGCTGGCCTGGGCCGTATCCCAACCCGAGGCCACCAGCGACCGCAAGACCTATGCGCTGTACATTAATCCGCTGCACGGTCTGGTAAATGGCCGCCTCAGCCCGATCCACGAACCGCTCACCGAGAGCATCATACGGCTCATCCCGATGGTACAAGCCCTAGCGGACCTCTTTGCCGCCCACGAGCACGGGTTAACGCTCACCGATACCGAACGTCGGCTCATGGCGATCGCTACAGCCACCCGCGAGGGGCAACTGTCGGTCGAGCAGGCTTACCGCCAGGTGTACCAGGTGGTGCTGGCTGCCGAGATTCCTGATGCCGAGATGTATCAGCGGCTGTTTACCGAGCTGTTTGTAGATTATTATAGCTCTGATAGTGGCTTACTTAATTCCCAAGTGCCGTAGGGGCCTGCTCGCTCTGCTAGCAGGGCTGAGCGCCTGGGCGGCGGCGGCTCCCTGGACCGATTGGTATCTAACCGGCGCCGTTTTAGTCGAAGGGGAGCAGATTGCGCTGGCCCCAGACACGGCTTCGCACTTTACCGGCGTGCATCGGGCCCTCCCCGAGACCGACCTGTCACGGCACATCTTGCGCCTGGAGGTTATGGTTCACGACTGGCAAGCACTGCAGGCGTTACAGGTGGTGGTCTCGACTTATGGCAATTTTGAGCGTTACCTGGCGGTCGATCTAAGGCTATTGATCGGCCGCCTGCCGGCAGGGGAGTGGCTGCCCGTAAGCCTGCCGCGCTCGGCCTTTAGCGCCTCGGCCGGGGCCGACTGGCGCACGGTCAATGCGCTGATCGTGCGGGCGGTAGCCGAGCCTGGGCGGCAGACCCTGGTGCTAATTCGCGGTGTTGAGTTCATTACCAGCCAAACGCACCCAGGGATGGTCAGCCTGGCTTTTGACGATGGCCGGAGCGACACCTACACGCGGGCTTTGCCGCTAATGCAGGCGCTGGGACTGGTCGGCACCGCCTATATCGTCCCCGCGCAACTCGGCCAAGAAGGCTTCATGACCGAGCAGCAGGTCGAGGCCTTACACCAGGCGGGTTGGGCGATCGCCGGTCACAACGAGCACGACCTGACACAGCTCGAGCCCTCCCTGGTGGCCCTGGAGTTAGCCGCCACCTTCGGCTTTCTGACTAGCCGCGGCTACCGTGGCGCCGCCCACTACGCCTATCCGGGCGGCGGTCACAATCGTTGGGTGCGCGAGCTGGTAGCCCACTACTTCACGACGGGACGGACCATCGATGCCCACGCTCAACCGCCGGTAGGGATCGACCCCTACCGCCTCAGCTCGCTGTCGGTCTATCGCGACTACCCCCTCGACACCCTCAAGGGGCTGATCCGGCGTGTGGTCGAGGACGGTGACTGGTTGATTGTGACCTTTCACCTGCTGAGCGATGGCCCGCCCAGCGTGGACACCGAGTATCCGCTAGCCTGGTTTGAAGAGCTGTTGCACTATCTGGTTGATCATCAGGTCGCGGTGTTGACCGTTCCTGAAGCTTGGGAACGTCTCACCGCTGGGCCATAAGCAGGTTGCCGGCAAGCGCCTCGCGGAAGGTTTGCAGAGAGCGGTCTGAGCTCTCGATGCGCCAATCCTGCTCTTTGTCTTGGTTAAACCAGACGATCGCCTCCAGCCGCGGGAAGGCGGTCGAAGCCAGCATCTCCCTGACCCAGGCGGCCTTATCCCCGCCCTGTTCGGTCGAGGCTATCTCAGTGATCCACAGCGGCTGTGGGCCAAGCTGAGCGATGCGCTCAAGGGGCGCAGCAAAGATCTCCTCAAAAGAGCGCCAGTGGCTCCAGGGGCGAGCCGTGCCCCAGTTGTAGCCGGAGAGCGCCAGGATATCGACATAGGCCTCGCCGGGGTAGTAGCGCTCCAGGCTGTTTTCCGGCGTGCGCGGCTCGTCGGTGAGATTGGGTGACCAGACCCACTTGACGTTATTTGCCCCCTCTTCGCGGAAGATCGTCACCATACGCTGCCAGGCGGCGACCAGCGCGGGCGCGTTACCGTTCCAGGGCGTCCAATCGCCGTTCATCTCAGGGAAGGGGCGCAGAAAGATAACCTCGCCGTAAGCGGCGGCGCCTCGCGCCCAGGAGCGCAGATAATCATCGTAATCACCGGCGGCGATGGCCGTGACCGGCTGCCGGTGCGGCTCCCAGGAGATCAGCGGGCGGCGGCCCTGCTGTGCCGCCAGCGCCACCAGGCGCTCGTCCCAGGCGGTATCCCAGTTCATGAACCAGTGTACGATAGCGAGCTGAAAGTCCAGGGAGCGCTCGAGCGCTTCAACCGGTGCCATCCCGGACCAGACGCCCCGATAGACGAAGGCGCCAAATAGCCGGGGTGGTGGGTCGGAGAGGGTTGAGGGCACAAGATCCCGGTGTTGAGCACAGGCCGTGAAGAAGACCGTGACTATCAAGATTACCAAAACTTGCGCGCCGCGCCCTGCCATGTCACCCTTCTCTGCTGGGCGCTTCGACGCTAGGGGCCGGTTGCGCTACT
>JAGXSO010000103.1 GCA_018333775.1 Truepera sp. | reverse complement strand
CCTCGGTCATGTTGATACTGGGGGTGGGCTGGCTCTCCCAGAAGCCGTAGAGATCACGCCTAGCCGCTACCAGGTAGGCGGTGCTAAAGACCCACACATTAACAGCGTCCTCGGCGATCTGCTTGGCGACCTCCTGCAACAGGGCGATCCGCTCGGCCTCACTGCCGGCCCGTTCGGCGGCAGCCAGCAGCTCGCGCACCCGTGGGCTGTCGTAGCGGAAGTAGTAGTTGGGATTGCCGTAGATGCCGATATCATGCGGCTCGGAGTGGCCGATAATGGTCATGTCGTAGTCGGCGTTAGTGAAAATCCGCGAGAGCCAGGTGCCCCACTCCACCACGCTGAGATTAACCCGGATGCCGACCTCGGCGAGCTGCTGGGCGATTACCTCGCCGGTGCGGCGCTCGATGTGGTAAGGCTCGGGCAGCTCGAAGTTAACGGTAAAGCCGTCAGGGTAACCCGCCTCGGCCAGGAGCTGCCGGGCCCGCTCAGGGTTAAACGGATACGGGTTGAGGTCGACAAAGTACGGCTCCGTCGGGCTAGCGTGGGTGCCGATCACCGTGCCAAAGCCGAACATGGCCCCCTGCACAATGGCCTCTTTGTCGATGGCGTGGGTAATCGCCTGGCGCACCAGCGGGTTACTAAACGGCTCGCGCGAATTGTTCATGGCCAGGGTGATCTCGGTAGTGGCGGTGCCCTGGGTGAGCTTGAGATTAGGGTCGCGCTGGACCAGCAGGGCATTTTCTGGGCTTAGTGCCACGCCGATTAAGTCGATGTCGCCGGCGCGCAGCGCAGCTAGCTGAGCGTTGGGGTCGCTGATGATGCGAAACGTCACGGCGTCGAGGTACGGCACCCCCGGCAGGTAATACTCTTCGAAGCGCTCCAGCCGCACCTCGCTGCCGGGCACCCATTCGACAAATCTAAACGGGCCGGTGCCGATCGGTTGGCTGCGCTGAGTCGCCTCGCTGCCCGCCGGGTAGATGATCGCGTCAGGGCGGGCCAGGTTAAATAAGAAGCCGGCGCTCGGCTCGCTTAAGGTAAAAGTCACTCGGTTACCGTCTGCGGTGATGCTCTTAATGGCGCGGTAATGAGCCTGGTTGATATGGCCGGAGTTGGGGTCTTTGGCCCGCTCGAACTTGTGGATCACATCCTGAGCGGTAAAGTAGCGGCCGTCGTGGAATCTGACCCCCTCGCGCAGGCTGAACTCCCAGCTTAGGCCGTCTTCAGACACCGTCCAGCCGGTAGCTAAGGCCGGTTTGATGGCGCCGTGGCGATCAAAGCGCACTAACCCCTCAAAGACGTTGTGGTAGACAACGCGCGCAATCTCTTGCGAATGGGAGACGGTGGGGTCCCAGCCGGGCGGCTCGGCGACGATGGCCGCCGTGACCGTTTCGCCGTGGCTGGGAGTTGGTGCTTGGGCTAACGCCAGCCCGCTAATACCGAGAATCAAAGTAATGAGATAGATCATGCGTAGGCTCCTTCCTCTTGAGCCAAGCCTAATCCTAGCGCGTTTTGGCGGGAGGTTTGTAAGTCCGGCGGAAGCCCTCACTCTATTTCTCTCTCCTCTCCGCTCTTTTCTCGAATTTTCTCTGACGAGCTACCCCGATAGGCACGGCTGACTACCCGCAGCTCGGTAGATAGTGTCAAAAGCCACTCGGTCACGGCGTGAACCGCACCGTGAACCGCCTCGGTCACGACCGGATCGCCAAAGGGCGAAAGCTTCACGATCAGTTCGCCGGGGCCGCGGCGCTGCACCTCGACGAGGAGTTGCTGCTGCAACTCCGGCTCGTCCACGGTAACGCGCACCAACAGGCGCTGCGGGTCGCTGAGGCTTTGCAGCGCTTCGTGCAGGATAACGTAGCCGCCGCTATAAGGAATGACCAGCTTTTCGATGGTGAGAGGGTCAGGGAGTGTACCGCTAAGTAGGGCGTGGGGCATAGTCTCACTTCTTTCCAGCGGTGCCAAGGCTTCAAGGGGCGGGTGTAGCACCGCAAAGATGTGATAAAACAGCGGCTTGCCCTGGGCCTGCCATTTTAGCGCGTATTTGGTCTTGAGCACCTCCGGTGGCGGCTCGGCCTCACGCGATAGGTAGAGGCCGGTAGCGGCGGCCTCGGCGCGGGCAAAGGCCAGGTAATCAGGGTGGTCGGTAGCTAAGAGCACCGCCCCGCCGGTGGCTAAGCGGCTAGCCGCCAAGCGGAAGAACCGTTGGTTTAAGAGGCGGTTACGCTGGTGGCGCTCCTTGGGCCAGGGGTCGGGGAAGTTGACCGTGATGGTAGCGAGGGCTTGCGGCGCAAAGAGGTGACGTACGGCAAACTCGGCGCCGAGCTTAATGAGGCGCACGTTGGGCAGTTCAGCTTGCCGAATGCGGCGCAGCGCCCGCTGCAAGCTGGCCATCGAGATCTCCAGGCCGACAAAATCCTCCTCGGGCCGGGCTGCCGCTCGAGCCGCCGTATAGCGGCCATCGCCAAAGCCGATCTCAAGGTGCAGCGGTGCGGCACGGCCAAACTGCACCCGCCAATCAAGCGGGAACTGATGGCGTCGCCAAGACAACAGGGTGGCGCTTTTCTCCGGGGTCGTTGTCGCCATATTATAGTGAGGCGTCAGACGCGGGCTTGACCAGCAAGGTGGTGTTGACCGCCAGGTCACGGGCCAAGAGGGTATCGCGCGAGAACAGGATAAACGGCCCAGCCTCCTCAATGCTGACCACCGCAAAACTCTCGATCTTACCGTTGGGGCGCTTGCAGGTAATGCGCATCGGCAGGTAGCCCAGCACCCGCGCCCAACTCGCCACGATATTGCTATCGACCCCGGCCGTGCCCGGCGCTAGCTCCTTAAGCGAGAGCCGGGTCACCAGCCGGGCTACTCGCGGTTTGCGGTTGCTAATGGTCAAGGCGCCGACCTGGAGCAGCCGGGTGATAACTTGCCGCGCCTCGGAGAGGGGCATCCCAGCGCTATCAGCGACCTGTCGGAGATCTTGGCGACCATCGACTAACCGTAGCAGCGCCACCTCCTCTGCCTTGAAGGTAACCCGGCCTGCAGTGAACGCTTGCTCATTTAGCACCGGCACTACGTCATCAGCCAGGGTATGGGTAGCCCCAGGTTGCTCACGGCGCGCCTCGTCGACGCGGCGGATCGCCTCCAGAAGCAGGTTTTCAGTCCCTACCCGAATAGTCACTACGGGCGCCTTAAGGCCCAGGGTAAACTCAAAAGCGCCCCGCTCGTCAGCAAACAGCGCATAGATAGCCTCCTCGGCCTTAAGGCCGCCAAACTCCGCGTGGACTATCTTGCCCTTATCGAAGTAGACCCGCGCAATCCCCTGAGGGTGGTCGATTACTAAGCGCCCTGTGCGCACTGCAGCGGTCAGGAGCTGAAAGAGATCCACCAGCGAGAAGAGCCCGAGCGTCCCGGTCACACCGTCATTCTATCCAATGCGCCTGCAATATGCCCTACCCCAGCGCAATCTCGGCCCGGACAAAGGCCTCTTCACGGTCACTGGGAGCAATTGCCAGTAGCCCCTGATACCCCTCCAGGCCGACATCGGGTTGAAAGCGGGCGTTGGCTACCAGGCTCGAGCGACCCCGTAGCGAAAGGCCCAGCAGGTCTCCAACCAGCATCGGATTGACCCCAAATTGCAGGTGCAGCCGCCCTTGCAACTGCCGGCGCAGCCCTAAGCTAAGCCAGGCCTCGCCTTCACTCAAGGCCGGGTTAGGCGGCCAGCGGCGCGTCCACTCGGCCGGGTTAGCGCTCGGCTGTACCACCACCGCTGCCCCCAGGCCATCGAAGCGCTCTATCACCGAACTGTAAAAGCCGTCCAGACAGATCGCTACCCCGACCCGGCCGAGCGGCGTCTCAAAGCCGCTTAGCTGCTCAATTACACCGCGTGACAGCCCTGAGCGGGCCTCGTTAGGCATCAGGTAACACTTACGAGTGCGGTTTAATACCCCGCCGTGCGGCCCGAAGCTAAAGGCGGTGTTATAGACCCGCCGCCCTACTACATGCACCCCGCGCGCCGCCTCCTCTTCAATGTGCGGGAGCAAGATGCTACCGGCTACCACGGTCGCCCCGGCCAGGCGCGCCGCTTCAGCAAAGGCCTCGCGATAAGCCAGGTAAGCCGGCACCGCCCGCAGCGCATAGAGCGCTCCTAATAGCCCCAACTGCCGCCCCGCCATCACGCTTATCAGCTCGAGCCGATGCTTTTGCAGCAAGAGGCGGATCGCTTGCGCCACGCTGCCGACACGCAGGGCCTCCGGCTCATCGAGCATTAAGAGCGGAAAGCCGATCAGTTCCGGGAACGCCAGCAGCCGCGGCCCCGTACCCAGGCCATCGACCGCGCGCTCGGTAAGAGCTAGGATCTTAGCCCGAAAGCTCGCTGCGTCACGGTAGTCGGCGGGTTGCATCCGCGCTTGAACCGCTACTAGCTGAGCCTTCATAGGTTATTTTAACCCCCAGTTCTCATGGCGCTTGGGTATACTGACGCGGCATGAGCCGTCTGGCCCGGTATCTGCTCCGCGAATCGGCCGGCCTCTACGCCCTGGGGGTAGCGGCGTTTTGCCTGCTGCTGTCGATCGATTTTCTGACCGTGTGGGCCAGGTTCTTGCTCGAGCAAGACGCCACTCTCGCCACAGTCGGGCGGCTGATGCTCTATCAGCTGCCGTGGTTTTTGCACCTCTCGCTCCCCATCGCCGTGGTCTTTGCGGTCTTGTTGGCAACGGGGCGGCTCGCCAAGGACTCCGAACTGAAAGCGGCCTACGCGCTAGGGGTAAGGCCCTCCTCCTTGCTCGGCCCGCTCTTAGGCTTCGGCCTGTTGGTCAGCGCCTTAAGCCTGGTCAATAACGGCTACTTAGAGCCGCTCGGCAAGGTCGCTTACGACCGGCTGGTGGCCTCGTTCTTCTACGAGCGCCCTCCTGCCGCGGCGCAGAGCGAGGTGGCGTATTTTATCGCCGGCCAGGGGATCTACTATGCCGGCCGGATCCGTGCCAAAGATGACAACCCCGAACAAGCGACGTTGCTGGGCCTCTTGATCCTGCGCGAGGACGGCAGCCTCATCAGCGCTCCGCGGGGCCTGTGGGACAGCCAGGCCCGCCAGTGGCGGCTGGAGAACGCTACCGAGCTAGCCAACGGCACCCTGACCCGGCACGCTGAGATAATCCTCCCTTTTGTCACTCAGAGCCCGGCGGCAGCTCTGGCCCGCTCTGAAACGCTGACCTTAAGCCAGCTCTGGCAGCTCTACCAGGACGGTCTGCGCAGCGGCGCCGACACCCGCCAGCCGCTCTTTGAGTTTCATCGCCGCGTAGCTGACGCCTTTAGCGCGCTGGTGTTTGCGCTGATCGCCGGTGTGCTAGGGCTAAATCTGCGTGGGCGCAGCGCCGGTTTTGCCTGGACCATTATTCTGCTGGTGCTGTTCTATTTCATCTGGACGCTCTCGGGCGACCTGTTTGAGCAGCGCGTGCTCTCGCCCGTCACCGCCGCCTGGTTTACCAGCGGCGCAGTCGGGGCGGTCGGCGCGCTGTTGGCCTGGTGGCGGTTTAGGTAACATGAAGCGCTTCAGCCTTTATCTCATTCGCGAAATCCTGCCGCTCTATCTGGCCGGCCTGGCAGTGTTGCTGGTGCTGTTGCTGGCCGCCACGCTCTTGGGCGTGCTGGCCGAGGTGATCGCACGCGGCGTCAGCCCGGCCTTAGTGGCGCGCTTCTTGCTCTACAGCCTGCCGGGGGCAGCCAGTCACGGCATCCCGCTGGCGCTGCTCTTTGCCGCCTTGCTCGGCTTAGCCCGGCTAGGGCAGGACGGTGAGATCAAGGCCAGCCTGCTGTTGGGGGTTAGCCCCGGCCAGTTTTTGGCGCCGCTCGTGGGGCTGGGGTTATTGATTAGCAGCCTCAGCTTCCTCAACTCCGAGCTAGTCGTCCCCTGGAGCACCGGCCAGGCGCTCGAGGCGCAAAAGGACATCCTCATTCAGAGCCCCGAACTCTTCCTGCAAGAGGGGAGCTTCTTTACCGATGCCCTGGGGCGCAGCATCTTTATCCGTGAGCTTAAGCCCGGCGGCTTAGCCTATGGGGTCACGGTAATTCAAGCCGGCGGCTCAACGGGCCCGCGCGAGGTAATCAGCGCCGTGGAGGGCCAGCTCGATGAAGCAGCCGGGGTCTGGCGGCTGAGGGAGGTTCGCTTTGTCACCTATCGCCAGAGCGAGGTGGTGCTGGTAGCCGAAGCGGCCTACGCCGAGGTGCCTTTCCGCCGCCTGGCCGCCGGTGTCATGGGGAGCCCGGAGCTGGTGCGGTTGCCCCTCCGCGAGCTACTTGCCCGCCTCCAGCACGACCGCCCCCAACCCGCTGAATGGACGGCGCTGCACCGCAAATTTGCCGAACCCGCCGCCGCTACCGCCTTTGCCATCTTCGCCCTGGCCATCGCCCTCTCGACTTTTCGCAGCCGCAGCGGCTTGGGGCTGGTCTCGGTGCTGTTTTTGACCTTTGTCTACTACGCCACCTGGAGCGTCTTTAACCTGTTAGGCGCGCAAGGGACGGTACCGGCTTGGCTGGCCGGCTGGGCGCCGGTAGCCCTTTATGCCGGCTCGGCGACGGTGCTGCTGGCGATCACCTGGAGGCGCTGATGCGCCCCTGGCTGCTAGTCCTGGCGCTGCTGGGCACGGCGCTAGCACAGCCCACCCAGGGGGTGATCGAGGCCGAGCAGATCGAGTACCGCCCCCTGACTTTGCCGGACGGGCGCCGGATCGAGCTGATCGTGGTGCAAGGGTCGCCGGCCCGCATCACCCTGGGCGATACCGTTATCGAAGCCGACTACCTAGAGTTCGATACCAATGAGCGTCTAGTGCGGATTGTCGGACGGGGGCGTTTTAGCACCGGACGCGAAACTGTTGAAGGTGAAGACTTTACTATCGATCTGGCCAACGAGACGCTGCGCGCTTTCGAGGTCTTTATCACTACCGCAGCGATCGATGTCCGTGGGCTGTCGGCTGCCCTGATGCCCGGCCAGATCGAGGTCCTGGGCGGGCGCTTCAGCCCGTGCAGCCGCTGTCCGCAAGAGATCGAGGATTACAGCTTTAAGGCCGAGCGCCTGCTCCTCTACCCTGGCGACCGGCTGATCGCTTATGAGGTTACCGTCCTTATTCGCGACGTGCCGATACTAACTCTGCCCCTGTTGCTTATCCCGCTCGGCCCGGTAGAGCGCCAGCCGCGCTTCAGCATCAGCCAGGGAACGGCCACCGCGCGGGCCGAAATCGCTCTCGATTGGCCTTATACCGCCGGTTATAACGCCTATGGCACGGCCTCGCTGCGCTACTACGCCGACGTGCTGCCGGGACAGGGAAACCTGCTCACCAACGTCCTGCTGGGCGGCCGGGTTACGGCCAGCTACCTGGGCTTCGGCGTGCGCCACCGCGCGTTTTTCGCTGACTCCGAGCTGACTTTTGCGTTGCAGTACACGCCGTCGTTTATCGACGTGCGCCAGCCCGGCGGCAAGACCCGCGACCAGCTCACGGCGCGCTGGCTATATGAGACCTTTGCCGGCATCACGCCGTCGGTGCGCTTCCTCGTCGAGCGCGACGACAACCGCCGCCAGCGCTTGGTCGAGTACACCATCAACTTGGGAGGGGTGGCAGGGGGGATTGAGGGGGGGTTCCTCAGTCAGGGCTACTTTGATCTCGATCCCAACGATCCAGCGCTAAGCCCTTCCTATGCCCGGAGGGGGGTGCCGGAGCGCACCCTGGCCGAGCTTAGGCTCGAGCCTGCCGGGAGACCGACCTTCACGGTCGGCCCTTTTAGCTTAAGCGGCGTGCAGCTAGTCATAGGCGCCTACCAGGACCTCAGCAACCCCGCTAACCGCCGGGTAGCCCGCCTGCCCTCGGTCAGCGCCGGTCGCCTGCTGTGGAACCACGCCCTGCGCCTGGCGCCGCTTAGTCCTTGGGAGGGGTCGAGCCTCTTTGGGCTGAGTCTCTTCAGTGGGCGCTACTACAGCAGCGGTGAACGCTTAATTCGCTGGGACAGCCAACTGGCGCTGCGCCAGAGCTTCGGGCGGTTCGGCGACTTTAGCGCCATCTTTACCCGCAACACCACCGAGGGGCAGACTCCGTTCCGCTTCGACCGCGAAATCCCCTTCAGTCTAACCGACCTGCGCAGCAGCCTAAGCCTTACTCCGCTGGCCTGGTTGGCCATCCGCGCCGACTACAGCTATATTTTCTGGGACAGCCGCCGCCGCGAAGCGATCGGCTCCGGCCCCCTGAACACCTCTCTGACCCTCTTTGGCAACCTCCCCTGGCTCTCTTTGAGCGTCCGCAACAGCTACGACCTGAGAACCCCCGACCCCGGCACGCTCAACTTCGACCTCGGTTTGCGCTACCCTGATCCCAATTTCATCGCTGAGCTGACTGTGAGTCACATTCAAGACCTGATGGTGGCCCCGGACCGCCTGGGCCAAACGCGCAATGAGTCGGCCAGCACGCTGGCGCTGGCTGTCGGCCTGCGCCCTTACGCGCGTTTCGAGCTGCGGACCGGCCTGCGCTACGACCCGCCCGGCCCTCGCAATGACTGGGAGCCGCTTGAATTAGCCGTCACGGTGGGGACCATTGAGCCACACGACGGCATCCCCGGCGCCCGGCTGAGCTACCGCCGCGACATCAATCTGGGCGAGCCCCAGGAGCTGCGGCTGGAGTTTAGCACGCGCCTGGCGATGCTGGAGTTCAGCCTCGATCAGCGCTTCGACTACCGCACCGGCATGGCCGGCGCAGGGAGCCGCTATAGCCTGACCTGGCCCGGTGTGGCCAGCCTGGAGGCTGGCGGCTTTGCCCTCTTACCGCCGCACTGGTTCGGCTTTGCCGTCAGCCCGACCCGGCTCGAGCACTGGGAGTTTAGCCTGCGCGACGCCGCGCGGCGATTTGGCCGCGAGCAGTGGCGCCTAAGCTACCGGACCAGCTACGACCCGGCCCTTGAGCCTGGCGGCTTTCGCAACAGCCGGCTCGAGGCCTTCGTCAACCTGGAGAACACCGAGTTCGGATCCATCAACTTTAGCCTCGATGCCTTTGCCGAGTTGCAGCTCGCTGATAACGCCCTCCCCCGCACCTTCTTGCAGCGGGCTGCACTACTGCTGCGCAGCGACTTTTTTGGTAGAGTGGGGTTGCAGGGGGCCATCGGCTACCGCGCTACCTATAACCCAGCTCTGGACGAGATCACGCGCAGCGCATTGACCTTTGATAGCCTGGCAGTCACAGTCCGAGTGTTAGACGAGCTATACCTCTCTGCCGCCCTGAGCGACGTCTGGGACTTAACCGGCAACACCTTAGCAGAGAGCCCCTGGAACTTCCAGCCGACCATTAGCGTAGCCTGGAACCGCTGCTGCTGGGCGCTCTACGGCAGTTGGGACACCAAGACCGGCCGGGTGCGCTTAGCCATTACCGCCCCGGGGGGCGGGCCCGGCATCGCCCCCGAACTAGACCTGGGTTTGCGCTGGCCGGGGCGGGAGGAGTAAGGCGTGAGGAATCGCCCATGAACCATCGTTCACCACCGCGAGTGAAATCGGGTGACTACGTGGGTCGCTCCTGCCCGTATACTCGAATACTTGAATACTTGAATACTGATGTTCGTTGGGATAAGGGATGAAACGGCTCTGGATGCTACTGCTACTTTTAATCCTAGCGAGCGGCTGCACCGGCACGGTGGAAGAAATCCCCGAGACGTTGCTAGTAGTTGGATTCGCCAACGGCGACCAGGGCCGACTGGCGCTTATCGAAAACAACGTCCTGCAGCCCGAGGGTGGGCTTGTCTGGCTAGCTGACAGCCTGCGCGACTTGCCCGGCCTGCCGCTGGCCGCCGATGTGATCGACCGGGCGGGGGGCCGAACGGCGCTGGTGGTGCTCAGCCGTGACGGTGCAGGGTTAAGTTATCTGAGCACCTTCAACCTGCGCAACCTGGCGCCGGATCGCCTCGAGGGCTTTGCTGAGACCGCCCGGATCGCGCTTAACGATCTTCCCGGCCCAAGGCCCACGGTAATCTGCCCCACCCGGCTCCAGGTCAGCAGCGACGGGCGTTTTGCCGCCCTGTTACATCAGCCGGCCGCCTGTGGCGCCCCCGGCAATATCTTCATTAGCCTGCTCGAGCTAACCCCGCCGCGTTTTGTCAGGCACTACGAAGGGCGGGTGTTCCCGCTGGTCGATAACGCCCTCGTGCTCGATCAAATAGACGACACGCTGTACTTTCTTGAGGAGGTCACCGACGGGGTGAGGCTCGAGCGCGTGGCGCTTGCCGAGCCGACACGAGTAAGTACAGTCAGCGAAGCGGTGATCCCTGCTCGAGAGATTCAAGATATGGGGATTGTTCTTGACAGCATGGTGGTGCTAGCAACCGGCAGCTTTGTAGCGTTCGAGAACTACCGCGTCCCCGGCGATGCCGCACCCCCGGTAACCACTAGCCCCGGCAGCCGCAGCCTGATCAGTAGCGACTTTGCCGACCTTGAGCGGGTGATAATCCTGGGTCGGGACCATTTCACTGTCCACCTGAGCGTGACCGACACAGCCCAGCCCACCGCTATCCTTAGAGACTACCAGAGCGGTACGGTCGAGGCGCTCAACAGGCTGGTCTTTGTGGCGGGGGACCGGCGGGTTGCGGTGTTCGATGAGCTTAGCTATCGCGAGGGCACTCCGGCGCTGACAGTGATTCCGCTCACCGACCTCACGGCGCCGGCCTTCATCAGCTGGTTCCCGGCGCTGGTGCTCCCACCCTAGTCTTGAGGCGGGCGCGGCATCTGCCCCTCGCCCCAGTAAAAGGTGACGTGTGGGAAGGAGATCTCGATGCCGTCGCGCGTTATATCAGGCAGCGGCCAAAAGCGTCGCCAGATCGTGCCGGATGGTCGCTAGCAGATCGGTCTCCGCCGCTTGGTGAGCGGTTCTAAGAGCGCTCGCTACCGCTTTAGCCTCCGACGAGCCGTGACCGATAAAGGCGTAGCCTGCTACCCCGAGCAGCGGCTGCGCGCCGTACTCGGCAGGGTCAAGCTGGCGGGCCACACCGCGCAAAGCCGGCCTGACCAGCACCGCCCCTAACTTAGTGACTAAGCCGCCCCGGCTGATAGCGTCGCGGATCCAGCCGAACAGCATCCGCGCCTCACCCTCGGCCAACTTAAGCATGACGTTGCCGGTAAAACCGTCGGTGACAATCACATCGGCAGTCCCCCGGAACAGGTCGCGCCCTTCAACATTGCCGTAGAATCTGATGCCCGGCGTGACCTTGAGCAGCTGATGCGCCTCACGGGTCAGCTCGTTGCCCTTCCCTTCCTCTTCGCCGATCGACATCAGCCCCACTAGCGGCTCGGCCTTACCGTACACCGCTCGAGCATAGGCTGCACCCATGACAGCAAACTGTTGCAAGTGGGCAGGGCGGCAATCGGCGTTGGCGCCCGCATCAAGCAGGGCTACAAAGCCGCTTGGCAGGGGGATATTGGCCAACAGGGCGGGGCGCTCAACACCCTTGAGGCGCCCCAGCACCAGCAGCGCCGCCGCCATAGTGGCGCCCGAGTGTCCCATCGACACGCACGCCGCCGCCTCGCCATCCTTAACTAGCCGCATGGCTCGCACGATGCTGCTGTCCTTGCGCTTGCGCACCTCGCCGGCGTTGTCGTGCATGCTGAAAAAGTCTGGGGCGTGGTGGATGGGAAGCGACCCGCCGTGTTTGGCTAGTTCGGCCTTGAGGGTCGTTTCGTCACCCACCAAGATCACCGCGATCCCCTGCTGGGCAGCCTGCAAGGCACCCTGCACGGCGGCCTGCGGCATATGGTCGCCGCCCATAGCGTCGAGGGCAATCGGTTTCATGGCACCTAGTATAGCTAGCCAGACTTGAGGAGAGAGTGGAAAGGGAAAAGCCGTGTCTGACCGGAGCGTCACCTGCGGCTAAACGCTCGTCGAGAAAGTCGAGATAACGGTGCCACGCCGTAAGCGTCCCGAAGTGCCTGACCTAGCCGGTGCGCCTGTTCGACGCTAAAGCGCCAGGCGTCGGCCTGGGCGCCGTCGCGCCAGACGCGCAGCAAGAGCAGGCACTCCCTACGCATGGCCCCATACTAACGGCCGCGTTCGTACCAGCCTTAAATACCGCGCTAGACGCTTTGGTCCATCTTACTATCCATCTTGTTTGAGTAGGCGTAAGATGGCATGACTACTGCGGAGGTAAGAGATGGGACGCCAAATGACATTAGATATGCCAGAAAGAGTGTACCAGTTATTGAGAGAACGAGCGGAACAAACTGGTCAACCACCTGAAGCCGTGGCGGTCCAGTTGTTAGCGACCGCCACCCGACACCTTATCACGGATCCCTTAGAACCGTTCATTGGGGCTTTTAGCAGCCATGGTTCTGACTGGGCCGACCATCATGATGCTTACCTTGGGAAATCGTGAGAGAGGTGATGCGCCGCGAAAAATCTGAAGGCCGCCTCTGATGCCTGACATCTTTGCAGATACTGCAGGTTGGGGACACCTCGTCGATCCCACACAGGAACACCACGACCTTGCAGTAGCCGTCTATCGCCGTACGCGACAAGAGGGGCACAAGCTTATTACTACGAATTATATCCTTGTGGAGCTGGTGGCACTCTTGATCAATCCCCTCCGGATTCCTCATGCAAAAATCGTTGCCTTCGTTGAGGGGTTAAAAGCCTCGCCGCACGTCGACATCGTTCATGTAGATGCAACGCTCGATGAACGGGCATAGCAGCTCTTTGCCAAACGGCAGGACAAGGAGTGGAGTTTGGTTGATTGTGCAAGTTTTGTCGTTATGCAGCAACGCAGCCTCTTGGAGGCCTTCACAACCGACCGTCACTTTGAACAAGCGGGTTTTTTATGCCTGCTGAAGGCCTAGTTCGTCAGCACATCATCGCAGCGCCTCGAAATGAAAAGCGTTTCATGTCCATGAATCTCCTGCGAAAATCGGCTATCAGCGTAGGGGCGAAAACAAGGTTCGGCTCTACCCGTGTTGCCGCCTAACACAGCTTCCAGATGAAGATGCGGCGCACGGCCGACCGGGCGTTGCCGCCGCTGTCGGTCGCCGTCAGGGTGACTTGGTGCCCTATCATGTGGCAGACGTTAGAATAGAGCCGTGCGGCATCGCGGTTGAGCTTTGTCGCCGCTTGCGAGTGTAGCCTTCGCAATCTATAATGTTGACATGGCAACTACCCTGTTTCGTGAGACCAGAGCCCGCGCTTTCGAGCAGGTCCTCGGCGCGGCTCCCGAAGCCGTCGAACGCGCCGTCATCCAGCGAGAACTCGTTGGGGAGCCTTCGCTCGAGGCCGTCCTCGCCAACCTCGCAGCCTTGCTCGACGTGGGCAAGCTCGAGGCCCTGCGCATCCTCGGCGTCAGCCGTTCGCGCAAGAGCCGCAACCCCAAGATGGATGTCGAGCTGCTCGACCGCGCCTACGCCGCCCTCAATCTCTACGCGCGCGTTGCCAGCATCCTTGGCACCGAACAGGCGCCTCCCTGGTTCAAAACGCCCAAGCGCGCCCTGGCAGGCGCTCGCCCTATCGACCTCTTGGAGACGCGGGTGGGGTTGGCCAAACTCGCCGGCATGGTCACGGCGCTTGAAGACGGTGCCTATCTTTGATCAGGAGTTACCGGCTCGCAATTACCGACTCGCTGCTTGCCGCCTTTAGGCCGCGTGGCGCCAGGGCGCGCTGGAACAGTGAAGGGACGATTCTCGTCTACACTTCGGAGCATCCCGCGCTGGCCGCGTTGGAGATCCTTGGCGGGTGGGAGGTCTATACCACGCTATCCGGCTATCATCTCTACCGCTGCGCCTTCGACGAGGCGCTCGTGCGCGCAGCGCCGCGTGAAATCGACATCTTCGACGAGTCCAGGACGCGCGCTTACGGTGACGCCTGGGTTCGCGCGCAACAGAGCGCGGTGCTCAAAGTGCGTTCGGTAGTCGTTCCTGAGAGCTATAACTACCTGCTGAATCCTCACCACCCCGATTTTTTGTCCCAGGTGGAGCTTACGCCTCTCGGCCCGTTCGTCTTCGACAAGCGTGTCGAAAGGCTAATCCAGCAGGCGAAGCGGGAGCCCTGAGACCAGCCTAAGCGCTAATAGCGCTACACTAGGGTGGTGGAGGTCAAAGTCTTTCAAGCCCCCGCCGGCGAGCGGCTCGATGTAGCTATCGCCCTGGCCTTGCAGCTCAGCCGCACTTACGCCAAAAGCTTGGTCGAGGAGGGCTTCGTCCAAATCGACGGGCGCCCCGTCATTAAAGTTTCGCACAAACTCTCCGGGCTCGAGCTTATCTCGGTCGCTATCCCCCCACCCAAGCCGGTAGCGGTTCAGGCGGAAGAGATCCCCATCGACATCATCTACGAAGATGATCACCTCGCCGCCATCAACAAGCCCCCCGGCCTAGCCGCCCACCCCACCGCCACGCTGCGCAGCGGCACGGTGGTCAACGCGCTGTTAGGGCGCATGTCGCTGGCTAAGGAGCGCCACTTTGAGCCTGAGGAGGAGGACTACCGCCCCGGCATCGTGCATCGGCTCGATAAGGACACCTCCGGCGTGATGGTGATAGCCAAGCACGACGAGGCACACCGGCACCTGGCGGCCTCTTTTAAGAAGCGCCTGACCGAAAAGGAGTACCTGGCGATTGCGGTCGGCGATATCCCGGACGAGGTTCAGGTCGAGGCGCCGATCGGCCGCCACCCCCACAACCGCCAGCTGATGACGGTCGGCGGGGCCAACCCCCGTTCGGCCAGCACCTACTGCCGAGTACTGGCACGTATCAGGCGAGGGGAGGCTCGCTACCTCTTTGTGAAGGCCAAGCCGCATACCGGCCGCACCCATCAGATCCGCGTCCATCTGGCCCACCTGGGAGCCGCCATCTTGGGCGATGAGGCCTACGGCCAGCGCAGCAGCGTTATTACGCGCCAGGCGCTGCACGCCTTGCGCCTCACCCTGCCCCACCCGCGCGACAACCAGGCCATTACCTTCATGGCTCAAGCTCCGCTCGACATGATCGAGGCGTGGCTGGCGCTAGGCGGAGCCTGGCCGCCGGGCAACGACCCCACCATCTGGTGACTTGCTATACTAGCCTCAAGATTATGACGATACCGCTGAGCCCGCTGCTCGTGCTGACGTTGGCGCCGCTCTTGATCGCCCTGGTGCTGCTCGGCTACGCCTTGGGCGCAGCGCGGCGCGGGCGTTGGGGCGGCGCACTGTCGCGGCTGTTAACCGTGGTGGTGCTGCTATTAGTAGCCGGGCTGTTCGGCGCCATCAGCCTAGCGACCCACGGCTTTCGCGTCTTCACTGAGGAGGCTGTTGCCGCTACGGTGGAGATCCGCAACTTAGAGCCTCAGCTTTTTAATGCCCTGTTCACCTTCCCTGACGGTCGGCAGAGCGGTTTTCAGATCATGGGCGACCAGCTCTATGTCGATGCGCAGATTGTCAAATGGCACCCGGTAGCTACGGCCATTGGGCTGCGCACCGCGTATCAGCTCGAGCGCGTCGGCGGGCGCTACCTGCTGCTCGACCACGAGCAGACCAGGCCGCGCACCGTCTATGCCTTGGCCCAGGCCACGCCCCTTAACCTCAGCGACCTAGTCAGCCGCTTTACGCCCTTAACTGCGCTGATCGACGCTGAGTACGGCTCCGCCACCTTCGTCCCGGTCGAAGATGGCGCCCGGTTTGCCATTATGGTGTCTCACACCGGCCTGTTGGCGCGCCGCCTGGAGTAGCCGTAGCTAGGAAGGGAATCTCTTGAATTTTCCCCAGCAAGGATAAAAAGGCGATCAGGCTGTCAGCAAAAACCACTGGCTGATAGACTGACAGCCTGATCGCCTGATAGGCTGACTACCGATTTCCGAGGGAGCTTTGTGTCGTATGTACTGGGAGTAGACGGCGGCAACTCCAAAACTCTAGCTGTCATTGCCGATACCGACGGCAATATCGTCGCTCATGGCCGCGGGGGGAACGGCAACTGGCAAGGACCTGGTGTAGCGCGCGCGCGCGAAGAGGTCTGGAGAAGCATCGAAGCTGCCCTGAGCCAGGCTAACATCGCCACCACCGCAATCGAGGCGGCCTACTTCGGCATGGCCGGCGCTGACCGGGCTGCCGACTTCGAGATGGTTAGGCAGGTGCTTACCCCCATCGCTCCCTGGCCGCGCTGGGCCTTCGAGAACGACGCTACTATCGCCCTCCGGGCCGCCGCGCCGGACGGCATCGGGATCGCCGCCATCTGCGGTAGTGGCACCAATGTGGTCGGCTTTAACGACGCGGGTGAGAAGGTGCAGATCGGGGGTTTTGGCTTTGAGTTCGGCGACAGCGCCGGAGCGGCTCATATCGGGGTAATGGCGATGCGCCACGCTTGGCGAGCGATGGAAGGCCGTGGTCCCGCTACCAGCCTGGTACAAGGGCTCAAGGCGCACTTGGGCCTAAACAACCTGATGGACGTTCTGGACGGGTACTATTCCGACCGGCCCATCGTCTGGTGGGAGTTGGCGCCCCTGGTGTTCGCCGCCGCCGAAGAAGGTGATAAGGTCGCGCAGGGCATACTAGTCGAGGTGGGAGAAGAGCTGGCCTTGGCTGTAAACGTTGCTTGGGGCAAGCTTTTCAGCGACCGGCAGCGCACTGTCCCGGTAGTAGCAGGCGGCAGCGTCTTTCAGCGCCCGCAGTACCCGCTGCTGCTAAACACCTTTACCGAGTGCGTACAGCGCCAACACCCAAACGCCCGCGTGATCCGCTTAAAGATCGCGCCGGTGCTGGGAGCGGTGTTTGCGGCCCTAGAGCTATTAGGGCAAGAGGTCACGCCTGAACTGGCGCAGGCGTACCGGCAGAGCTGGTTGACTTGTGAGTCGAATGAAGAGGGTTTAGTCTTATGAAAATCTGCGTCATTGGCGGCGGCAGCACCTACACCCCCGAACTGGTGGAAGGTTTTATTCAGAACTTCGAGCGCCTGCCCCTTAAACAGTTGACTCTGATGGAT
>JAGXSO010000102.1 GCA_018333775.1 Truepera sp. | reverse complement strand
CTCCGGGTAGTCGTGCCAACTGACCATACCGGGCTCGAGGCTGAGGAGTTCTCTCATAACGGCTCCCTGGTTGGGTGTAGGTGCGGAGGTAGCCCTTTGGGGGCGCTCGTACCAGTGTAAACGCTTACACCACAGCGCCATGCACAACCTATCGCCAAGTGACCCACCTGTCAAGATGCCAGTCCCGTTAGCTCCTTCCGGCGCTCGCCGTCTCTGACAGCTCAAAAAACGTCAGAAGCTACACGACCCTCTCGATCACGGTACACAGCGACTCGGTGGAGGGGCACCGGCCGCCATTAACAGGCTGGCGCTGGGATTGCTCTCAATGAAAGCATCAACCCCAGAACCCGATTCTTCGCGAGCTCTGGCCCCTACTACTGCAATGACTGCCCCTAGCCCTTGGCTTGCTTGGCCAACAGGTCGCGAATCTCTTCAAGCAGCACCTGTTCGCGCGGTGTCGCTGGTGGGGCGGCGGGTGCCTCTGGCTTCTTGCGACCGAACTCGAGCATCCGGTTGTAAGCCTTAAGAACCACAAAGATCACCCAGGCGATGATTAAAAAGTTGATTACCGACTGGATAAAATTGCCATACATAATCTGGGCATTGCCAATACCGAACGACAGGCCGGTAAAGCTAATGCCGCCTAGCAACAGGCCGACGAGCGGCATCGCTACGTCGTTGACCAGCGAAGTGGTGATAGCTCCGAAGGCTACGCCGATGATTACCGCCACGGCGAGGTCGAGCACGTTGCCACGTTGGATGAACTTGAGGAACTCCTTTAGCATAACCGCCTCCGACTTCGTACAGCGTGCTAAGCGTAACATTAAACCGCTGCGAGTCGGTAGCGGTGTGGCGGCTTTCAGTCACGTGGGTCGCAGATCGTCTGGATCAACTGGCGCTGGGCCAGCTCGAGCTGAATGGCGACAAACAGATCGATCTCCTCAGGCCTAGCGCGGCCCATAATCAGGGCCTGCTCGCATTGGGCGGCTTGCTGCAAGAGCTTTTCAGTGGCAAGGTAAGTGAAGTGAATAGCACGCTGCATAGTGGCACCTCGTAGCCACCATCACCTTAGCAAGTCAACTCTTACAAAATTCTTGCACCGGGGCATCACCGCGAGCAGGGGGCGGCAAGGCCGCGGCGAGACCTTCGTTGGGGACGACCTTGCGCCAATTAAACCCGTTGCGACGCCCAAAGATGTGAAAAATGCTACACTAACTTAACCCTGCTTGGTTGCCAGCAGCGCCCTAACCGTCGCGCGGAAGTCCTTGCCGCTTAAGGGCTTGTAGATCACAGCGTCAGGCTTGACCCACTTAAGCATCTCGGTGGTCTGCTCATCCCGAAGGCCGGTCACGATCATTACCGGCACGTTTTTAAGGCGCTGTATCCGCTTCATGCGCTCACAGATCTGTAGGCCATCGACATACGGCATCTTGATATCGAGAACAACCAGGTCGGGAGTGTGGGTTTGCAGGTAGGTAAGCACCTCCCGCCCGTCTGCGAGGGCGGTGATCTGGTAGTTCTCGGTCGATAGCAACATGTCCAAGAGAACCCGCTGACCGTGTTCGTCGTCAGCGATGAGGATGTGCGGTGGCGCAACTGACATGGACATAAACTACCACCTGTGGCAAGGCCGCTATGTACCCTGGACCTCGGCTAACAGGCTACCGTGAGCGGGTGCTAGCCGCGCGCTGAAGTGCCGCAGCACCGCAGGGGCCTCGATGATGCGGACCCCCCGGATCCGCTCGCGCAGGCTATGAACATAAACCAGCACCTCGGCCAGATAGTCGACGTGGCTCTGAGTATAGACGCGCCGCGGGAAGGCCAGTCTGACCAGCTCCATGGTAGCGGGCTGCTCGCTGCCGTCGGGTTGCCGCCCGAACATCATCGAGCCGATCTCGACCGAGCGCACGCCCCCCTGCAGGTAGAGTACCAGCGACAAGGCCCACGCCGGGTACTCGTGCGATGGGATATGCGGAAGCATGGCCTTGGCGTCCAGGTAGATGGCATGGCCGCCGGGCGGCTGCACGATGGGCACACCTGCCGCGGTGAGCTTCTCGCCCAGATACTCGACCGAGCGGAGCCGGTAGCGCAGATAGTCCTCATCAAGCGCCTCCTTTAAGCCGACCGCCAGCGCTTCGAGGTCGTAGCCAGCCAGCCCGCCGTAGGTCGGAAACCCCTCGGTGAGAATAAGCTGCACCTTGGCCTGGTCCGCCAGTGTGTCGTCGTTAAGGGCCAAAAAGCCGCCGATGTTGGCCAGACCGTCTTTTTTAGCGCTCATGGTGGCGCCGTCGGCGTAGCTGAACAGCTCCCGGGCGATCTCCAAGGGGGTCTTAGCGGCGTAACCGGCCTCGCGCAGCTTGATAAAGTAGGCGTTCTCGGCGTAGCGGCAGCTGTCGAGAAAGAGCGGCACGCCGTGACGCCGACACAGCGCCGAGGCCGCGCGCAGATTGGCCATGCTGACCGGCTGCCCGCCGCCGGAGTTGTTGGTTACGGTGATTATTACCAGCGGCACCTTGCCGGGGTGTTCGTCAAGGGTGCGCGCAAGCGCCGCTAGGTCGATATTCCCCTTGAAGGGGTGGAGCAGGCTGGGCTGCCGCCCTTCGGCGATCGGCAGGTCGAGCGCTATCGCCCCGACATTTTCGATGTTGGCGCGGGTGGTGTCGAAATGGGTGTTGTTGGGCACGATGTCGCCGGGCTTGAGCAGCACGGCGGCCAGGATACGTTCCGCTGCACGCCCCTGATGAGTAGGGATAACGTGGGCAAAGCCGGTGATCTCCTTGACCGCCGCCTCGAAACGGTAGAACGACCGCGCCCCGGCATAAGATTCATCACCGCGCATCATGCCGGCCCACTGCTCGCTCGACATAGCGCCGGTGCCCGAGTCGGTCAGCAGGTCGATCAGCACGTCGTCGGCTTTGAGCGCAAAGAGGTTGTAGCCTGCTGCTTGCAGCGCTGCCTCGCGCTCGGCACGGGTGGTGCGGCGGATCGGCTCGACGGCTTTGATCCGAAACGGCTCGATGATGGTCTTAAAGACCACTTATGACTCGCGTTCGGTGCGCGATGCCTCCCAGCTCGATACGTTGTTGAGTGCCTCTAGTTCGCCAGCCTCCAGGCTCAGCGTGGCGGCGGGGAGCAGCTCCTGAAGCTGCGCCACCGAGTTGGCTCCAATGATGGGCGCCGTCATGAAGGGCTGGTGGAGTTGCCAGGCCAAAGCTACCTGGGCTACCGGCACTCCGTGGCGCGCCGCGACCTCACTCAGGGCGTCCAGAATCTGCCAATTCTTATCGCTAAAGCGCTGCCCAGCGATCCCCTGGGCGCGGACGCTGTCGGGCAGCGGCTGATCGCGGCGGTACTTGCCGGTTAAAAAGCCGCCTGCTAAGGGGCTGTAGGGCAACACCCCCAACTGGTAAGTAGCGCAAACTTTTGCCAGCTCGCGCTCGAATGTTTCGCGGGTGGGGCTGGCGATGCTGTACTCGGGCTGGATGGACACAAAGCGCTCATAGCCGTGCTTGTCGCTGGCCCACAGCGCCTGCATCAGCCGCCAGGCCGAGTAGTTAGAAGCCCCCAGATAGCGCACGTAGCCGCGCCTGACCAGATCGGTAAGCGCCGAGAGGGTCTCTTCGATAGGCACTTTTTGGTCGACGAAGTGCACCTGATAGAGGTCGATATAATCGACCTGCAGGCGCCGCAAGGAGTCTTCGCAGGCTTGCAGGATCCATTTGCGCGACAGCCCTTCGCGCTGAAGCGGGCTGTTCCGCCCCTCGGTGGCACCCGCGCCCATAGCGCCACGTACCTTGGTGGCGATCAGCACCCGGTCGCGGTTCTGGCGTGAGGCCAAGTAGCGCCCGATGATCGCTTCCGACACGCCGCCAGGGTTGTTGGGTGCCCAGGTGCTGTAGATGTCGGCGGTGTCGATGAGGTTGCCGCCGGCCGCCACGAAGGCGTCCAGGATGGCAATCGAGGCCGGTTCGTCGGCGGTCCAGCCGAACTGCATGGTGCCGAGCGCGATAGGGTAGACGAATAAGCCGCTGTTGCCAAGCTGTCGGTAGGTCATGGGGCTATTATAACGCCTTCGCTCTTGGGCGGTTGAGGTACAGGGTTAATGGATGGTGTCACCCTGAGCCCTTCGACTTCGCTTCCTTCGACAGGCTCAGGGCAAGCAGGGCAGGCTCCGCGAAGGGTCTCTGGCCAGCACCGTTGGCAGGTGGCTAAGCAGGCAGCGAGCTGCGAGATTCTTCGCTGCGCTCAGAATGACAAAGGGTAGCGCCAAAGCGGTGCGCGAGCGCACCCTACGGGTTACGCAGCGGTGCGCGAGCGCACCCTACGGGTTACGCAGCGGATCAGTCGAGCAGCTGCGCGATGCGCTCGAGCGCCTTGTGGATACTCTCCAGGTTGGTGGCGTAGCTTAACCGCACCTGGCCCGGCGCCCCGAAATCGGTGCCCGGCACTACCCCCACATGAGCGCGGGACAAGAGCAGCAGGGCGGCCTCGTTTTCGTCCTGGTGCAGCGGCGTAGTGTCGGTCATGACGTAAAAAGCGCCGTGCGGCAAGGGCGTCTTTAGTCCGAGCCGATTTAGCCCCGCGACCAGCACATCGCGCCGCTCCTGATAGGCCTGCTTGGTCATAGCGATAAAGGCCTGAGTCTTCTCAACTTCGGTTAAAGCAGCGATGGTGGCGTACTGCGCTACCGCTGAGGCGTTGCTGGTAACCTGGCCTTGCAGGCGGTTCATGGCGGCGATCAGCGGCTTGGGACCGGCGCCGTAGCCGATGCGCCAGCCGGTTAAGGCATAAGCCTTGCTGGCACCGTGGACTATCAGCGTCCGTTCAGGATAGAACTGCGCCGCTGTGGTAAAGCTGCCCTCGTAGATCAGGTGTTCGTAAAGGTCATCAGTAATTAACCACAGGTCGTGCTCGACGGCTAGCTCAGCGAGAGCTTTGATTACCTCGGCGGGATAGACCGCGCCGGTGGGGTTGCAGGGCGAGTTGATGACCATCGCCCGGGTGCGCCAGGTAATAGCCCGGCGAATGGCCTCAGGGTCGGGGATAAAGCCGCTGGCAGCCTCGGTTGGCACCGGCACCGTGACGCCGCCGGCGAGTTGAATCTGCGCCGGGTAGGAGACCCAGTAGGGGGCCGGCAGCACCACCTCATCGCCGGGGTTTAAGATAGCCATGAAGGCGTTGTAGAGCACCTGCTTGCCGCCGCTGCTGACAATGATCTGCTCCGGAGTGTAGCTGAGGCCGTTCTCGCGCTTAAACTTGGCAGCCACCGCTTCGCGCAGCGGCAACATCCCCTCGGTGGCGGTATACTTGGTGAGCCCTTTATCGATCGCTTCGTGAGCTGCCGCCAGCACATGGGCAGGCGGCTGGAAGTCGGGTTCGCCGGCGGTCATGGCCACCACATCGACCCCTTGCTGGGCTAGCTCCCGCGCTTTGGCGTTAAAAGCCACAGTGCTCGAGGCTTTGAGGTTGTTGATGGCCCTAGATAGCTGCGGCATACTTACCTCGCATCAGGGGGTTTTTAGCGCTGGGCACTAGCGCCGAAGAATAGCGCGATCTCGCGCTCAGCGGTAGTCGGCGAGTCGGAGCCGTGTACTACGTTCTCGTCAATAGTGAGCGCAAAGTCGCCGCGGATGGTGCCGGGGGCGGCATCCTTGGGATCGGTGCTGCCCATCAGCTTGCGCCACTCATGAATGGCGTTTTCGCCCTCGATCACCATGGCGACTACCGGCCCGCCGGTGATGAAGCTGACTAGGCCCCGAAAAAAGGGCTTGTCCCGGTGTTCGCGGTAGTGCCGCTCGGCTAGCTCGAGCGGGATGGTGAGCTGCCTGAGCTCTACTACCTCAAAGCCCTTGCGCTCGAGCCGCGCGATTACTTCGCCGATTAGCTTGCGCCTGACGCCGTCCGGTTTAATCATTACAAAGGTGCGTTCACGTGCCATTGGTCGAGCATAACACGACTCGGGCTAGCCCATTACTCGCCACGCCGAGCCAGCGAATAGTTCGGCGCGTCCTTGGTGATGGTGACGTCGTGCGGGTGCGACTCGACCAAGCTGGCCTGGGTGATCTGGACAAACTGCGCCTGCTCTTGCAGCGCCTTGACATCCGGCGTGCCGCAGTAGCCCATGGCGGCCCGTAGGCCGCCGACCAGCTGGTAGACCACATCGCTGACCGGCCCCTTGTAGGCTACCATCCCCTCGATCCCTTCCGGGACCAGCTTCTTGCTATCTTCCTGAAAATACCGGTCGGCGCTGCCGCCCGCCATGGCGCCTAAACTCCCCATGCCGCGATAGGCTTTGTAGCGCCGCCCGTCGCGCAGAATGTTTTCGCCGGGAGCCTCGCTGGTACCGGCCAGCAGCGAGCCGATCATCACGGTGGCGGCGCCGGCCGCTAGCGCCTTGGGGATATCACCGGAAAACTTGATCCCGCCATCGGCCACTACCGGCACGCCCGCCTCGGCGGCGACTTGCGCCACGTCCAGAATGGCCGAGAGTTGCGGCATCCCGACCCCGGTCACGACGCGGGTAGTGCAGATGCTGCCCGGCCCCACCCCCACCTTGATGGCGTCGGCCCCACGCTCGATTAGCGCCAGGGCCCCTTCGGCAGTAACGACGTTGCCGGCGACGACATCTACCGAGTAGCTCAGCTTGAGATATTCCAGAGCGTCCAGCACCCCCTGTGAGTGGCCGTGGGCGCTATCTAGCACCAGCGCATCTACCCCGGCCTTCACTAACGCCTCGGCTCGAGCCTCCAGCTCCGGCGCCACCCCCACCGCCGCCGCTACCCGCAAGCGGCCCAGATCGTCCTTGGCGGCATGGGGGAACTCGAGCTTTTTCATGATGTCCTTGATGGTAATCAGCCCGCGCAGGATGTACTCGTCATCGACCACCAAGAGCTTCTCGACCTTATGCTGCTTGAGGATCTCCTTGGCCTCTTCGAGGGTGGTGCCGACCGGCACGGTAACCAGCTTCTCCTTGGTCATTAACTCCGCCACCGACTTGCGGTAGTCGGTCTCGAAACGCAGGTCGCGGTTGGTGAGGATGCCGACCAAGTGTCCCTGACGGTCAACGATGGGGATGCCGCTGATGCGGTAGTCGCTCATTAGCTTCTCAGCGTCGTGCAGGGTCGCTTCGGGGGTGAGGGTGATAGGGTCAACGATCATCCCTGCCTCCGAGCGCTTGACCTTAATGACCATCTCAGCCTGCTGCTCGATGGACATCTTCTTGTGGATGACGCCGATGCCGCCCTGGCGGGCCATGGCGATCGCCATCTGGGTCTCGGTGACGGTGTCCATAGCCGCCGAGGCGATCGGGATATTAAGCGGCACTTGCCGGGAAAACCAGCTTTTGGTAGCGACGTCGCGCGGCAATACCTGGGAGTGGGCCGGCACTAGCAGCACGTCGTCAAAGGTCAGCGCTTCGCCGCGAAACTTAGCTAAAGGCTGGGTAACGTGCGGTTGGAAAGCGGTCTTAACGGTCATAGGCCCCACCTCGGATGTGCCAAGGCGAACAACATAGCCGGAGTATAGCAGATGCTTACGCGGCCTTAGGCGAACGCTTCAGCCAACCCTTTAAGCCGCTCGCCAGCCTGGAAGAGCGCCGCATCGCTTTTGCAAAACGCCAGCCTGATGAGGTGCTTAGCCAGCGGTTTATGGGCCTCGCTATAGAAGGCGCTAGGCGGGATGGCCGCGACCCCCACCCGGTTCGGCAGCGCGTCGCAGAGCGCCACGTCATCCAGCCCTAAGGCCGAGCTATCAGCCATCACGAAGTAGCTCCCTTCGGAGGTCAGCGGCTTTAAGGGGGTGCCGGCGAGCGCCGCTACCAGCAGGTCGCGCTTGTGCCGGTAGAGGGCGCTCAGCTCAGCGTAGTAGCCGCTAGCCTCCGCCTGCTGGAGAATATCGGCCGCAGCCTGCTGCAAGGGGGTGGCCACGGCGAAGGGGATCCACTGGTGAGCTAAGCGCAGCGCGCTAACTAGCGGCTGAGGGCCGACCGCCCAGCCCACTTTCCAGCCGGTCACCGAAAAGGTCTTGCCCACCGAGGAGAGGGTCAAGGTGCGCGGCCAGGCACCAGGGCGGCTGGCCACCGGTAGGTGGGGGACAAAGGCGATGTGCTCGTAGACCTCGTCGGCTATGATCACAGCGTCGTACTGTTCGGCTAGCGCCACCACCGCGTCGAGTTCGGCGGCGGTAAAGACCTTGCCGGTCGGATTGTGGGGGGTGTTGATGATTACCGCTTTGGTGCGGGCGGTAAAGGCGGCGCGTAGCTCGTCGAGATCGAGGCTCCAGCGCCCATCGGCCTGCGGCTCGAGCGGCACGTAGCGCGGCACCCCGCCGGCCATGGTGACATCGGCAGGATAAGCGTCATAAAAGGGCTCGAGCAGCACCACCTCGTCGCCGGGATCAAGCAGCGCCTGCATGCTGGCGAACAGCCCTTCGGTGGCGCCGACGGTGATCTGGAGGTGATCGGCGCTAAGCTCTTGCCCTAGCTTATGGGTTAGCGCCTCAAGCAGCGCCGGTAGGCCGGGCAGCGGCGCGTACTGCTGATAGCCCGAGGCGGCCTCGCGCAACGCCGCGCGGACAAACTCGGGTGGATCGAAATCGGGGAAGCCCTGGCCCAGGTTGATAGCGCCCGCTGCCTGTGCCAAGCGGGTGTACTTGGCGAAGACCGTTTCGCTGAAGCCTGCGATGCGTCGGCTGGCGTAGGGGCGGGCCACGGTTAGAGTTTGGCGGCGATAATCACGCCGCTCGACCAGGACAGCTTGCACACCAGCAGATCGGAGCGCGCCTCGAGGGCCGCGATGAACTCCTGGCTCTCCGGTTGCGGTGCCTCAGGGTCGGCCAGGTCGCGGGTCAGATAGAGGCCGCCCGGTTTAAGGAGCGCTAGCGTAGGGTCAAGCAGCGTAGCCTTGCCGGGCCAGAGGTCGGCGACGATCAGGTCGAAGCGCGCGCTGTGGGCGTGGAGCGTGACCAACAGATCGCTGGCTTCTTGGCAATGGATCGTCAAGCGCCGGTCGTGGCCCATGAAGCGCTGCGCTACGGCGGTTAGGCTACTGTCGCGGTCAACGGTAATCAGCCGGGCCTGCTGGTCCATGCCGTCAAGCAGCCAGGTGGTGGCAATGCCGGCGCCGGTGCCGAGCTCCAGGAGGTTTCCACCGGGCTTGCTGGCGGCTAAGGTGCGCAGCAGGGCGCCGAACTGCAGATCGGCGGTCATGGTCAGCTCGAGCGCCTCGGTGGTGGTGGTGATCCCCTGCAAGATCGAGGGGAGGCGGAGATTAGCGGTGTCGATCATGACGCCCCCTTAATCGGCCACTCGCTGGCCAGCAGGGCGTAAAGCAGCTCGTCTTGCCACGCTCCTCGCACCTGGCGGCTCTGTAACAGGTGCCCCTCGCGGCGCATCCCCAAGCGCATAAGCAGCTTGGCTGAGGCGGTGTGGCGGGCGTCGGTAACAGCGCTGATGCGGTGCAGCTTGAGCGTGTCAAAGGCGTAGTCAAGCAGCGCCGTGACCGCCTCTACCGCGTAACCCTGCCCCTGGTAGATAGGCGACAGGGTAAAGCTGATCTCGCCTTGCCAGCCGTCATCGGCGACCTTCAAGAGACAGTCGCCGATCAGCAGGTTGCTCCCTTGCAAGGTAATAGCCAGTGGGAGGCTGTGGCCGGGGCCGGGCGTGGCGGTCGCCGCTTGCTGCAAGAAGGCTTGCGCTTCCTCAGGCGTGATTCGCGTCCAGTTCTGATAGCGGACCACTTCGGGGTCGTTGCGGTAGCTCAAAAAGGCTTCTTGATCGGCCGGTTGCAGTGGCCTGAGCTGGAGCCGTGCGGTGGTGAGTTGCAGTCTGGCCATAGTGGTCATATGAGCATCGTGCCATACCGCTGCGTCTGGGTCTATGGGTTGTACTGCCGCAAGGCGGCCTCAGCGCTGCGCCGCTTCGAGGTAAGCCGCGACATGGGCTTCAAGGCGCTTTGCGAGCTCCCGCGTCAGCTCGCCGGGCCGACCGTCGCCTACCGGTTTCCCATCGAGCCGGGTGACCGCTAGCACGCCTTTGGAACTGCTGGTCATGAACAGCTCTTGTGCCGTAGTTAGCGAAGCCAGCGGCACGTCGCCCTCTTCAACCGGCATGAACTCGCGGGCTAGCCCCAGCACGTGCTTACGGGTAACGCCGGCCAAGATATTGCGGGCCGGGGTGCGCAGCACGCCGCCACTAAGCACGAACACATTCGAGCGCGACGATTCGCTGATCACCTCACCGTCGTGCCACAGCACGTCAGCGGCCCCCGCCGCCCGGAGTGCAGGTTGCAGCGCTAGGACCTGGGCGTAGTTGACGGTCTTGACAGCGGGGAGGTCGCGCGTGTAGCGGAAGGGTAACAGGTTAACGCCGGCCTGGTACTGCTCAGGGCTGGGTGCCTGGTACGACTGCGCTAACAGCACCAGATTTGGTGTGCCAGGGCTAAAGCCGTCTTCGGCGTAGCCGCCGGTTAGCAGCAGCTTGATGGCGCCTTCAGCGATGGTATTTAGTGCGATCAGCCGCCTGATCTCGGCGGCTAGCGCCTCCCGCGTCAGCGGCGGGGCGATACCAAGACGCTCGGCGGAGTGAAAAAAGCGGCTCAAGTGATCCTCGACAAAGAGCGGGAGGCCGCGCTTGACCAGGAAGAAGTCGAACAGACCGTAGCCGCGTAACAGGCCTAGGTCGCTGACATGGAGACGCGCCTCGCGCGCAGAGACGACCTCACCGTTGACGATAAACCACTGCATAGTCACCTCTACCGCCCCATCACAGCATAACGTACGTCACCCCAGGCCCAGCTTACTGTTGAGCAGCGCCCGCACCAGCTCAGGGTTGGCTTTGCCCCGGCTCTCGCGCAGCACCTGACCCAGCAGCGCGTTGACCGCCTTGGGGTTGGTCTTGATCGTCGCCACGATGGCGGAGTTATTGGCGATAACAGCCTCGACCAAGACAGAAATCTCAGCGCTGTCACTCACCTGTGTTAGCCCGTGCGCTTCGACCAGGCAGCTCGGCGCAGCGCCCTGCATAACCTCTGGCAGCAGCTCCTTGGCGGTTTTACCGGAGATGGTGCCGTCCTCAATTAGCGCGACTAGCTCGACCAGTAAGGCCGGGGTGAGGGCGGTGGCAGTGATGGTTAGCCCCTGCTGGTTGAGCCAGCCGCTAATGTCGCCGTTGAGCCAGTTGGCTATGGCCTGCGGATGGCGGGCGTAGGCCAAGGCGGCATCGAAAAAGTTGGCCAGCGTTATGTCGTAAGCGATGATGCCGGCGTCGTAGTCACGCACACCCAGCGCCACGTAGCGCTGCCGCTTGGCCTCAGGAAGTTCGGGCATGCTCTCCTGCACCCGCTCGAGCCAGGCCGCGTCGATTCGCAGCGGCGGCAGGTCGGGCTCAGGGAAGTAGCGGTAATCAGCCGCCTCCTCCTTGGTGCGCAGCAGGAAGGTCTTCTGTCCGCCCTCATCCCAGCCTAGGGTGTCCTGAGAGATGCTTCCGCCACCCGCCAGGATGCGGCGCTGGCGCTTGATTTCGTACTCTAAGGAGCGCTGCACACTCTTAAAGGAGTTAAGGTTCTTGACTTCGACCTTGGTTCCCAAGGGCTCGCCGGGGCGGCGGAGGGAGATATTGACATCGGCGCGCATCTTTCCCTCTTCGGGATTGGCGTCCGATACCGCGACAGCCTGGGCGATAGCCTGAACCCGCACCAGGAACTCGCGCGCCTCCTCGGGTGTGCGCAGGTCCGGCTCGGTCACTAGCTCAATGAGCGCTGCCCCGGCGCGGTTCAGATCCACCAGGCTATAGTCGGCATAAGCGGGGTGAACCAGCCTGCCGGCATCTTCTTCCAGGTGGCAGCGGGTGATGCCGATGTGCCGCCCGCCAGTCAGCTCAAGAAAGCCTCCGGCCCCTAAGGGGCGGTCGTACTGGCTGATCTGGTAGTTCTTGGGGGCGTCGGGGTAGTAGTAGTTCTTGCGATGGAACTGAGTTGTTTTGGGCACCTGGCAGTGCAAGGCCAGGCTGAAGCGGAGCGCCTTTTCCACCGCCTCACGGTTGATAGTCGGCAGGCTCCCCGGCAGCCCTAAGCAGACCGGACAGGTGCTGGCATTGGGGGCCAGCCCAAGGGTGTCGGCGCGGCAGGCGCAGAACATCTTGCTCTTGGTGTTAAGGGCCAAGTGGACTTCGAGGCCGATGACAGGCTCCATAACTACAGTTTATCCGGTTGCAGCCAAGGCCAAGGGCCAACGCCGCCTGCGATGACAGGTAGCTGAAGTTTTCAAGGTATCCTCTAGGTTATGACGAAATGGCTGTTGGTACTTTGTTGCTTGTTTGCCCCGGCGTTTGGCCAAACTACCACCGAAATCGAGTTCTGGCACTCGATGGGCGCTACCGAAGAGACGGTGACCGCGTTGGCTGAAGGTTTCAACCGCTCGCAAAGCGAGTACCGGGTGGTACCGCGCTATGTGGGTAGCTACCAAGAAGCTAACAATCGGGTCCTGGCGGCTATCTCTGGCGGAAGCCAGCCGGTTTTGTTCCAGGCCGAGATCTCCTTCTTCCCGCGCCTGGTCGAAGAGGGCGCAGCTATCGACCTGAGTACGCAGATGGCTGACCTGCCGCAAGAGTTCATCGACGACTTCTACCCCGGCCTGTGGGCCTACGGCGAGCTGGCCGGCGGGCGCTACGGCCTCCCGTGGAACAGCTCGACCCCAGTGCTGTTTTATAACGCCACCGCCCTGCGCCAGCGCGGGGCCGAAGTGCCTACCACCTGGGCCGAGTTCGAGGCGGCCGCCGCGCGACTTACCACCCGCCAGACCCAGGGCTATATCGCTGTGGCCGATTCGTGGACTTTTGAGATGATGGTGCTGACCCGTGGTGGAAGTATCGTTACCGCTGAGGGCCGCCCCAACTTCACTAGCCCCGAGGCACTTGAGGCGCTGAGCATGATGCAGCGCATGGTGCAAGCCGGGCACGCCATCCCCCGCAACTTAGCCCAGGCGACTTTTGCACAGCTCGACTTTGTGCGCACCAAGGGGATGATGGTCTTTGCCTCCATCGCTAACTGGCCCGATGCCAAGCGCTTTGCCGTGGCCTTTGACATCGCTGCTGCCCCGGTGCCGACCGGCGGTAGCCGCACTGTGCCGCTAGGAGGCGCCCAGTTGGTGGTCTTGCGCGGCGCCGGTGAGGCGCAGCAGCGGGGGGCGGTGGCCTTCTGGCGCTACCTGATGGAGCTTGAGAACTTGCAAACCTGGATCGAGGCATCGTTCTATATCCCCTTGCGCCGCTCGGTGCTGCCGCTACTTGAACCCTGGTATGCCGAAGACCCCCATCGCCGAGCCGCGCTGAGCCAGCTCGAGCATGCCGTCCCGCGCCCCAGAGTAGCCGCCTATGCCACCTGGCAGCGCTATCTTGAAGAGGCTATCGAGCGGGCCATCAAAGGGGGGATGGCACCGTCAGAGGCGCTAGCTGAGGCGCAGCGGCGGGCGGAGGCGGGCTTGAGGTAACTTAGGCGAACTCGCCCAACTCCTGGCCTGACCGACCACCAACCGCGCTGAAAGGGGTAGAGTCTAGAGACCCATGCCAGTGTGCCTGGGGTCTAGTTTAAGCGCTGTAAAGGTTGACTTAAGAGGAGGCGAAGATGCCGCTACTCAAATTTAACGCCAAAGCTCGTAGTGGAAGTGGAAATAGCACCAAGACGGTGGTGGAAGCGCGGGAGTTTACCATCGTAGTCGATGAGCCGCCGAGCCTGGGTGGTAACGACGAAGGTGCTAACCCGGTCGAATATGTGTTAGCTGCTTTGGCTGGCTGTCTCAATGTGGTTGGTCATGTCGTGGCCAAAGAGATGGGCTTTGAGCTTAAAAGCTTAAGGCTCGAGCTCGAAGGCGATCTTGACCCTGCTAGGTTCCTCGGCGCTCACACCGAGCAACGAGCCGGTTACCAGGCGATCAGGGTGTCGCTACATCCCGAAACCGATGCTAGCGCCGCCGTTCTGGCCGAGTGGTTGGCAGCAGTAAAACGCCGCTGCCCGGTCAGTGACAACTTAGCTAACCCAACGCCAGTGGCGATCAACCTTGGCAGCTAGGCTGTTGCGGGTCCGAAGGCGGGGGCTTGAGCAGGCTGCGCAGGCAGGCGGTCAATGCCAACCCTGAGCGTGATCGACGGGGCGGTGCGGGACATCAGGATTCCTTTAGCGGGAGGATCGATTCCAACTGGACCTCCGCCTCCTCGATCACCGCCTGCCGGAAATAGCGGCTGAGGTCTTCGCGCGTTCGCAGGTCCACTTTCCGTCCGCCAAAGAGCGGCGATAATTCGCGTTCTATACGAGCCACGCCAAGTAAACTGGGCAGGCGATCCGGCTCGAACTCGACCAACACGTCAATATCGCTGTCCGAACGGAAATCCTCGCGAAGTGCCGAACCGAAAACCGCCAGCCAGCGGATGCCATGGTCGGTGCAGAAAGCGGCGAGCCGTTCCTGTGAGATCACGAGTCTAACGTTTATCACTTCACCTCCAGCACCTTTAGGCTCTCGATGCCCCGGCCAGCCACGATCTTAACCGCGATGTGCCTCTCTACCCTGCTCAAAGGACAGCGACTTCCGAGCGAAGCGAGAGCACCACCGTCCAACGATACGCCTCGACCAGCTCCGCGTCGCTTGACCGTGCCTTGCCGTCGGCGATCAGGCGGATAGTGTCTCTCTTCTTTCGTTCCATCAGGTTTCTCCACAGCGAAGCCGGGTCGCTACTGCATCCCAAACCCAACCGCCGGCCCATGCGCCCGGTATTAGCACATAATAGCTCATACGCAATAGCTCATACGCAGCTCCTCTGGCACCTTAATGTTGCCCATGTAGGCAATCGCGATGACGTTGAAGGAGTGTTGTCGGCTTCGCTCGATGTGACAATCGGGCATCTCCGCAACAGGTAGCGCCACGCGTTTCAGCTGCTCCTCAGTCATCCGCTGAGTCTACGCCGCTCTCTTTGCTGCGTCAGCTCTTATGCGTCAGCCCTGGTCGCACCCCTTAAAGGGAAGTAGCGCCGAGGGTAACCTGCTATAATCGCGACACGGTTGTGTCCAGGGCGATTATCTCTGGGCAAAAGGAGAGGATGCGCGTGAAGCCTAATTTACTCAAGCCACAACCTATCCAAGATTCGGGGGTGGCTTCGGAGCCTACCTTTGCACTGCATGGCCGACCATCGCCCGGCCTGAGCAGCCTAGCTCAAGCGCTCACGGCCGGCCTCAGCCAGCGTCGCTACCGCTTCCAGACCGAAGCGAGTGAGCCGCGCCTGGTTCTAAACTTCATCACCCCGACCGCGGCGCTACCCTACCGGCGCCGCGCCCAGGCCACCTTCGTACTCTCGCTGCTCGAGCTGCCCCAGCTGCCCGAAGAACCGGTTAAGGCGCTCTACCAGTATCTGGTTCGGGCGCTCTCTAACATGCTGCTCGTTTACGCGCCGGGCCAAGGGGTGCACTTTTTGACGCTCGAGCTCGGCCACTTCGTCGAGCCAGAGGGCGAGCACTTCACTGAGCGGCTGCTAGACCGGATCGAGCCGATTGCCTCTTCGACCTTGGTGATTAACAATATCTTCGACCCGGACCTCGAGCCTGAGCTATGGCAGGGCGACGCGCAGACTGCGGCGCTCAGCCGGGCTGGCGAACTGCTTAAGGCCTGGGACCTGCTGCCGGCGCCGTTCCCGATTGAGGAGATTCTCTCACCTCAGGATCTGCGGCACGTCAAGCGGCTTTATGGCATCGGCGGCCTCTCTTATGGCAACCTTTCGGCCCGGCGCGACAATAGGCGCTTCTGGATGTCGGCCTCGGGGGTGGACAAGGCCCAGCTGCGCGAGGTCGGGCGCGACATTCTGCTAGTCAAGGACTACGATGCCGAAGCCAACGCCATGCGCCTGTCGGTGCCGCCACGGCTCGAGCCGCGGCGGGTTTCGGTCGATGCCATCGAGCACTGGCTGATCTACCGCGAACACCCCGAGGTACAGGCGATCATCCACGTCCATGCCTGGATGGACGGCATCGCTTCGACGGAGTTTAACTACCCCTGCGGCACCTATCAGCTCGGCGAGGCGGTAGCCGAGAAGGTGCGTCAGGCTAAAGACCCTGCCAGCGCGGTCATCGGGCTTAAGAATCACGGCCTGACCATTACCGGGCGGAGCGTTGAGGAGATCCTTAAGCGGATCGAGGGGCGGCTCCTAAACCAGGTCCCGATGAGCTAGCCAGTGAAGGCGCTGCGCTATTACACCTCGGTGCCGCGCTACCTGCTGGCCGGGCGGCTGGGCAAGCGCTATCCGGTGCCTTGGCTGCCCCTTAAACTCGAAGAGCTTCAGCCCCCCGAGCCGCCCCCCGGCTGGCGCCGCGTGGCGGTGCGCTTGGCGGGCATCTGCGGCTCCGATTTGGCGCTGCTATTTGGCAATAATTCGCCCCGCCTGTCGCCCTTTTTCTCCTTTCCAGCGGTGCTTGGCCACGAGGTGGTGGGGGAGGTCGAGGGGGTGCGCGTGGCTATAAACCCGCTGATAGCTTGCCGCGAGCGCGGGTTTGCGCCTTGTCCAGCCTGTCAGCGCGGTGAGGATAACGCCTGTCTGAACCTCACCAGGGGAGCCTTCGCACCCGGCTTTATCGGTTATTGCCGCGACCTGCCGGGCGGCTGGGGCGAGACCTTGATCGCCCATCAGGACCGGCTTATCCCTATCGCTAACGGTATTCCTGACGAGCGCGCGGTCTTGCTCGAGCCCTTGGCAGTAGTGCGGCGCGGCCTGCGCCTGGCCTTTCCAGGTTGGCCCCACAACCTGCTGGTAATCGGCATGGGGAGTATCGGCCTGCTAACCATCAAGGTGCTGCGCCTGCTGGGTTTTGCAGGCGAATTGCACGCGGTGGCCCGCTACCCTGCCCAGGCGGCCATGGCCCGGCAGTTAGGGGCCTCCCAGGTCCACGGTGCTACGGCCGAGGCCGCCGGTGTGGTTGGCGCTAGCAGGCATCCGGCCCTGATCGGCCCGCCCGCCTGGCGCGGCGGTTTTGAGGCGGTTATTGATGCTGCAGGGAGTAGCGCCAGCCTTGATGAAGCGGCCTGGGCCACCCGCGAAGGCGGCACACTGTTGCTACTTGGCGCCCCCGGCAACCTCCGCCACGACTTCTCGCCCTACTGGTTCCGCGAGGTCAGGCTGGTTGGGTCTTTTGCCGGTGCGCCGCAAGACTTTAGCGAGGCTACCGCCCTGTTGCCGGACGCTAAGGGGTTAGAGGCTATCGTTACGCACCGCTTTGCGCTCTCAGCCTGGCCGCAAGCCCTGGGCACCTTGCGCTCGCGCCGCGCTCTCAAGGTGGTGTTTGATCCGCGCCTCTCCTGAGGCCTCCCAATTTGTGACAGTTGCTGCTGGCCTCACGGCCCATGAGGCTATACTGCCAACACCCGTGCCCTTCAACCTCCCCAGGCATCGGAGCGAGAGCGTCGCCAGCCGTCTTGGTAGAGGTTGGGAGAGTCGGGATAGGAGGTGTGCGCATGCGCATAAGCCGCTTGGTGCATTTTGCGCTTTTTTGGCTTTGGCTGCGCGGCCCGTAGCCTTAGCGAGACGTAGTGCCTTGTTTCCACTAGACAAAATCTCGGAGAGGAGAACACGATGGCTACTTACCTGGTGTTATGCAACTACACGCAACAGGGCATAGCAAATGTCAAGCAGAGCCCTGCGCGGCTCGA
>JAGXSO010000101.1 GCA_018333775.1 Truepera sp. | reverse complement strand
ATTACTCGGGCGAAGCCTTATTACTCGGGCGAAGCCTTATTACTCGGGCGAAGCCTTATTACTCGGGCGAAGCCTTCTGAGAGACTGAAAGACTGATAGGCTCAAGGATTTCGCCCCTACTGACTCCTGACTCCTGGCTTCTGGCTCCTGATGTTCCGGCTTAACGCTTGGCGATAGGTTTAAACCTCCGCCCGACCGGTCCTAGATAGGCAAGCTGTGGACGCATCAGGCGGTTGTCGGCATACTGCTCCAACAGGTGCGCCATCCAGCCGGAGATGCGCGCGACCGCAAAGATCGGCGTGTACATGTCGGCCGGGAAGCCGAGCATCCGGTAGACGCTGGCCGAGAAGAAGTCAACGTTGGGCTTGACCTGCTTGCCGCGCTTGGCCATCTCACGGTCCATGACCCGCACCATCTCCAGACTCATCTCAAACCACTTGCTCTCGCCGGACTCTTCGGCCAACTTCTTAGCCACCTCGTGCAGCACGTTAGCGCGTGGATCGAGCACGCGATAGACGCGGTGCCCGAAGCCCATGACGCGCCCCTTGGGATCAGCCAGAATGCCGAGCACATAGGGTTCTACCTTATCGACGCTGCCGATAGCTTCAAGCGCCTTCATCACCTCGGTATTGGCCCCACCGTGCAGCGGCCCCTTGAGGCTGCCGACGGCGGCGGTGATGGCGCTGTAGACATCCGTCAGGGTCGAGGCAGTGGCCCGCGCCACGAAGGTGCTGGCGTTAGCGCCGTGCTCAGCATGCAGCACCAGGGCCACGTCCATCACTCGGGTGGCGGCGGGGGTGGGCTTCGCGCCGGTAAGTAGGTACAAGAAGTTGCCGGCGATGGATAGCTCAGGGTCGGGGACGAGTGGCGCCAAACCGTGGCGGATGCGCTGGAAAGCCGCGGCGATAGTGGGGAACTGAGCCACCAGCTTAAGGCCGATGCGGCGGACATTCTCCAAGCTGACCCCGTCCGGGTTGTCGTCATAAGCGGCCAGCATCGAAACGGCGCTGCGCAGGGCATGCATCGGCTGGGTAGCCGGGGGGCAGCGGCGGAAGTGCTCAACGATCTCCGCCGGTACAGCAAAGTGCGACCTTAGCTCCTGGCGGAAGGTCTCGAGCTGGTTGCGGGTCGGCAGGTCGTCGTGCCAGAGCAGATAGACAACCTCTTCGTAGCTGGCTTTGTTGGCTAGCTCGCGGATGTCGTAGCCGCGGTAGATCAGCTCACCGCGCTCACCGTCGATGTGGCAGACCTGGGAGGTGTCGATGTTGATGCCATCTAGGCCGCGGTTGATTGTCTGTTCCATCCGTCCTCCGTTACCTCGCTGGGATGAGAGAGCTTCACGCCGCCTCACCCGGAGCCATGTGCTCTCAGTTTACCTAGTTTCTTTGCCACCGGTACTAAGCTCTATGTTACTGGCGGGCCAAGTCGTTTGGGGCGGGTGGTAGCGACGAGAAATGAGCGGATGACGTTAGCCGGGTCCATAGGCGCCCTAGCATAACGCGGCAAGGACTCGACTCTTTAGGGTTAGCACTCTGTTGCAGTAACTAGCAGAGCAAGTTTGGTCAATAGTCACATAAGATACTTGACAAGTTCATACTCAACTTTTATACTGCGCTTGAGAGAAGGAGGTTTATCATGCTGCAAAGTTGGAATCCCTGGCAAGAGCTAGAAGAGTTTCAGCGCCGTCTCAGCCGCGCCGTCAACAGCCGTGAGCAGGAAGGATCGCTGTGGGCGCCAGCCACCGATATTATTGAAGACACCGACGGGTTGCACCTCTACCTCGATCTGCCCGGCGTCGATCAATCCACACTAGAGGTCACCACCGAGCAGAACACTCTGACAGTCAAAGCTACGCGCACCTACAGTAAGAAAGAAGGTCAGACGGTACATCACCAAGGCCGGCCACAGGGGACCTTCACCCGCACCTTCAATATCCCCTCGAGCTTCGACTTCAGCAAGGTCAGCGCCCGCTTTACCGACGGCGTGCTGAGTGTACTGGTGCCGCGCTCGGAGAGCACCAAGCCGCGCAAGATCGAAGTTTCGGTCAGTCAGTAACGCCGACCCGCTACCGGCTGCGCTGCGGTGCAGCCGGTAGCAATTCAGAGCTAACATTTCGCGCCGGTGTCGCCATCGCCCTCAAAGAGCGGGTTCCCGCACAGCGGCGTTGGCGCACGCCGAACGCCTCTCTTTCGATCGGCAAGGTGGTACAGCGGAATGAGCCGGGTAGCTTGGTGACTTCCGAGTAGTCGACCAGGATCGGCTCGAGCCCTTTAGCCATCAGCTGCGCCGCTAGGCGCTGGCTCTGCTCCGACATGATCACTTTTCGTGGTGATAGGGAGAGCGTGTTTATTTCGACGTTGGCCGCTTCGGCAGCGGTGGCTTCGATCAAGTCAAAATGCCGCTCGAGCCACTGGAGGCTTGCTCGCTTGAAGCTCTTAGGGTGAATCAGCGCCACCCCCTCGCCGACGATATTAAACCTGGTGTCCAGGTGAATTATGCCCCGGTGCGCAAACTCGAGAGCCACCACCTCCCGTTCGCTTCCTAGCTCCGCCAGCCTCCGGCGCAGACTGTCAACGCCTGCCTTATCAGTCTCCTCGCCCAGGCCGACGATGACGTAGCGCTCGTCCACCATCACATCACCGCCCTCAATGGAGCCGCGCTCGAGCCAGACTACTCGGGAAAAGCGCGGCAGCAGGTTTCTTAACCCCTCAAGCTCCCGCTGCCTGCTGCGCCGCCGCAAGTTGGCGCAAAAAAAGGTGTCGTCGATCACAAAGCCGGTGTCGCGGGTGTAGTGCTGAGTGAGACAGTCGGCCACCGGCTCAGCCAACAGCACCCTCACTCCGTGCGCTGCCAGCAGCTCAAAAAAGGCCTGCTGTTGCTGGCGAACTTTGTGGTAGTCATGAACCAGCGCCCAGCGGTTGTGCCAGCCCTGGTAGATGGCGGCCAGGTCAAATCCGCCATGTCTCAGAAAAGAGAAGACCGACATCGGGTTGGCAAGGCACACTACTACCGTTTTTAGCGTAGCGGTTTCGGATGGGATATTGACGGCGATGATACCCAGGTCTTCGGACATCGGCAGCCTTTAGAACCCGGCTGGCCGAATCGACAGGTCGGTGACCCCGGCCCGCCGCGGCAGGCGCAAGGCCGCCACCACCTGCTCGGCCACATCGACCGGTTGCACCAGGCGCTCAGGCTGGTAAGCGCGCCCTTCCATGCGGTGTACCGCCTCCTGCATGGGGCTGGCCGTGCGCCCCGGATAGACGCTCAACACCCGCACGCCGTCCGGGCGGACCTCGTCACGGAGGCTGTCGGCCAGCGCCTTTAAGCCGTGCTTGGTGGCAGCGTAGTGGCCCCAGCCCGCGTTAGCCCGCAGCCCGGCACCGGAGTTGATAAACACAATCTGACCCCTGGCGTTCTTGATGGCCGGCAAGAGCACCTGGGTTAGCAAGAACGGGGCGCGGAGATTGATGCGGTACTGGGTGTCAAAGTCGCTCAGCGCGGCTTCGGACAGCGGCGCCAGCGCGATCACCCCGGCGCTGTGGACCAGGATGTCGAGGCCGCCGGTCAGCCCATCAGCAAAGGCTCGCACCGGCGCGTCGTCACTGAGGTCGAATACCTGCAACACCGCTTCAGCCCCTAGCTCCTGGGCTTCACTGGCGACCGGCTCGAGCCTCGCCCGATCGCGCCCCAGCAGATACAGCACCACTCCGGCCTTGGCCAACGCCAAGGCGATGGCCCGTCCGATGCCGCTGCTGGCGCCGGTGATGACCGCGGTCTGTCCTTTAAGCGAAACCATGCCCAAGCCTAACAGAGTAGGGTGTGCTTGCGCACCTGAGTAGAGTGTGCTTGCGCACCTGAGGGGTGTGCTTGCGCACCTGAGGGGTGTGCTCGCGCACTGAGTAGGGTGTACTTGCGCACCTGAGTAGGGTGTGCTCGCGCACCTGAGTAGGGTGTGCTTGCGCACCTGAGGGGTGTGCTTGCGCACCTGAGTAGGGTGTGCTCGCGCACCGACCTAACACGCCCCACAATTCACTCCGCCAACTCGCCAAAATCCCCCTCCATTACCAGCCCATCGCCCCAATCTGGCTCGTATAACCCTAAACTTACCCAGCGCTGAAAGGTTGAGTATCGCCAGTCTCGAGCCCGACTCACATACCCGTGTTTTACAGGGTTGTAGTGGATATAGTCCAGGTGCTTGGCGAAGTCGTCCTCGTCGCGGAGTTGGTGTTCCCAGAAACGCCGCTGCCACAAGCTGGATTCGCGGCGGACTGCTTTAGAGTTTGAAAGCAACTTGGGGTTCTGGTATTCCTGGCAGCGTCGGCTTACCCCACCTTTTATCAGCGACCAGCGAAGGGAGAAGTTGGGGTCGTCTTTTGGTAGTGTCCAAATACAGTGCAGATGATCGGGCAGCATTACCCAAGCCTCGACGTTGAAGGGCCAGGTTTGGCGGGTTTCTTGGATGGCTTGGCGCAGGGCAGCGCGGATAGGCTCGTCGAGCAAGAAGCGCTGGCGGCGGTGCGTCACAACGGTGAAAAAATAGCTGGCTCCTGGCTGGTAATATCTGCGGTAGTTGGGCACCAATTGAGTTTAGCTTGTAGGGTGCGCGGTGCGCGAGCGCACCTTACTAACTTGAAGCGGTGCGCGAGCGCACCCTACCAACTGGCGCCGGTAACCACCGCCGTCTGTCCTTTAAGCGAAGCCATGCCCAAAGCGTAACAGGTTGACAGGTTGCTGCTAGGTAGCACCCCAGCAAAGGATTTGTTCAGAAATCTAGCGCGCGGGACAGTCGCCTACATTCCAATCAATTGGAATTACAGTTTCTCTATCCCGCAATTCCGCACCTACAACCCGACCTCTAACCACCAGTACGGTTGGGGGTATTCCCGGAGTTATCTGAGGCTCAATAGCTTGAGGCGCTGAGCCCGGCAAGACCTCAAATGCGACCCTGACTGTCGTTGCGGTTACGGTTATCGACACGCCCGGCCCGGGAAAGGGGTCGGTAATGTCTCGATCTATGACGTAACGAGAGTCTCCGCCCTCAGGACCAAACAAGTTAGAACGCCAGGATATGAGGCTAGACGAGTAGTTAAACTCGTAAGTTACCGTGGTAGTCCTCGTATCGCAAATGAACGACCTCTCCGTATTGGGGTATTGGAAATTCGTGAAAACACGTAAATTGTACAGTGGTGGCGGAGCACCTATGAAGATGACACAACCACTCAGCCCTACCACCAAGGCCGCGAAGCTCATTATCAGCCAGAGTCGTTTCATGCCTCTCCTCCTTAGTATCCCAACCACCCAGCAGGACACCAGTAACTCAAGCCTAGCGCGCCCGGCGGCTCATAGACTCCGCTTTTGCACCAAGAACGTTCACCGAGCGTTAATGCTGCCCGCTACGGTGTGGTGGTGATCTCGTAAAAGCTCGAGCCGGACGGCCCGGCGCGGTCGTTACCGGAAAAGACCTGGATTCGAACCCTTATTGGGGTGCGAAAAATCCGCTCATAGTTGCCCGTGCCGGCAGTGATATCTCCCAGATCCCCCCCTGTATCGTCGTTAAACAGCACCGCCCTCGGAGCCACCGTAACCGTAGGGGCACCGGTGATACGAATGCTGCGCACAGGCTCCTGCGTAACGTAGAAATCCACGTCGCCCAGTGTCTCAAGCGCACCCCGCACTAAGCCGCTAAACTCTACCCTGCCGCTGTTCGTGTTGTTGGTCGGCTCGTTGACGTCCGCATAAACCTCAGTAAAGGCAAATAATCTGTAATCGGTGCTAACGATCCCCGTGTTTTCGATCTTTAGGAAGACAATACCCACCTGTGCCGGTTGCAAAATGCACGGCCCGCGGCAAAAAGCCTCAACCCCGATACCCTGAGCCGTCATGGGTGGCTCTCCTGTTGCCGCTAGAGCCGTTCTCGAAACGGCTGGCTCAAAAAAGTAGTCTGGGCTATCGCTCTGAGCATAGGCTCTGCCCAGGAAGTCATGGGCAGTAATGCTAACATTGGCTCGCTCATTGAGCACTTCAACTTCCAAGTAGAGAAGCTGGTTCTGGCCGGCGACCGCAGGGGAAATCCGAATCGCATAGACAACCCTCTCGCCACTCGAAAGTAGATCTGTACTGACTACCCTCGCCCCGTCGTTAGTAGCGTCAACCCACGTGGCACCAGGAAAGATCGGCAATTGACAGGCTGGGAGGGCGATAAGCGCCCCTAGTAGCAGTACGCCAAACAGACCTTTCATGGCCATTGACCTCCTTGTGGCGTTGCCGTCACACCCCTAGTCTGCCCCGCCGGAGCATGAGACGTGCTCTATTGCCCTTCACCGTTTACTCATGCCGATTACTCATGCCGACACCGCTTACTCCAGCGCTATCACGTAGTCGTACAGGTCGGGGGCACCGGGGTGCAGCTCCAGCTCGAGCGAGAACTTTTCGGCAATCTCGTCGCACAGGCGCTGGGCGCGCTCTTCGCCTACCGCCGGGCTGTAGAACACGGTGGCGATCTCCATCTCATCGGCGGTGAGCTGCAACAGCGCCAGCACCGCGGATTCCGAACTCTTAGCGGAGAGTTTTAGCTCGCCGTCAACCAGGCCGATAGTGTCGCCCTCCTTAACAGCCACGCCGTTGACACTGGCATCGCGGCTAGCGGAGGTGATCTCCAGGGTAACAGCGCGCTTGTAAGCCTCTCGCATCGCCCGGTATAGCTCATCAAGCTCGGCATCCTCGCGGTGCAACACCGCCGCAGCCAGGCCCTGACCGATGCCGCGGGTCGGCAAGACCTTGATAGCCTTATCGGGGATCAGCTCGGCCACCCGCTCGGCGGTCATGATGACGTTCTTGTTGTTGGGAAGGATGATGACGTTTCTGGCTCCGACGCTGCGCACCGCGTCAGCAATATCTTGCACGCTGGGGTTATTGGTCTGACCGCCGCCCACCACGCGGGCGCCTAAGCTGCGGAATACCTTGGTGATGCCATAGCCCATACTGACTGCAACCAGCGCGCTCTTGGGAGGCTCAGCGGCAGCCATCTCCACGCTCTCCAGAATCTCGGAGTGCTGCTCGGACATATCCTCGACCTTGCTGCGCACCATCTTGCCAAACCGGGCTACTGTAGCCAGCAGCTTTTCGGGCTCTTCGGTGTGGATGTGGCCCTTGACATACCCCTCGGCCCCGACTACTAAGAGCGAGTCGCCGAACTCCTTGACCACTTCCTGGATGTCGCGGGTAGGCACTTTCACATCGGAGAGCAAGAACTCGGTGCAAAAGCCGAACTCCTGCTCCTCAAACTGCTCCTGGGCGCGGCGGGTGATCTTGGGCGGAGCGGGCAGGTCGCGCCCTTCATGCGCGGCGACCAAGCCCTCCAGGATATACAGCAGGCCCAAACCGCCGGCATCGACCACGCCGGCCTGCTTGAGAATGGGGAGCAGCTCGGGGGTCTCGTCGAGCGCAACGCGACCGGCTTCGATGGCGTCGCGCAGCACCGCTAAGGGGAGGCTCGAGCCCTTTTCGGCGGCCCCTTCGGCGGCCCGCCGGATGACGGTGAGGATAGTCCCTTCCACAGGCTTCATCACCGCCGCGTAAGCCGTCTTGCTGGCCTCCTGGAGCGCACGTACCAGCGCCGGGGCATCCAGGCTGTCACACTCGCGGATGGCCTCGGCAAAGCCCTTCAGGATCTGGCTTAAAATTACGCCTGAGTTGCCGCGCGCGCCTAAGAGCGAGCCGTAAGCCAGGGCGCGGGCAAACTCAGCCATGGTGCGCGGGTTATCCTCGTGCATCTGGCGCCGCACCGACTGCATTGTAAGGTGCATATTAGTGCCGGTATCGCCGTCCGGGACGGGGTAGACGTTAAGCGCGTTGACCTCCTCAATGTAGACCCCCAGCCAATCGGTGGCATAGAGGACGGCCCCCACCAGCTCCCTGGGCTTAAGCTGCATCGGCTCGGCATTAACCACGGCTGACTCCGGCCACGTGGATGCGCACCCGCGCTAGTTTGACACCGGCGTAGGTCTCGGCGGCATACACCACCCGCTCGCGGATCGACTCGGCGACCACCGGGATATTGACGCCGTAAGCTACCACCACATGCAGGTCGATAGTAGCCGGAGCGAGCTCATCATCGCGCTTGATCACCACACCTTCGTCGGCCTGGCGCACTCCTAAGATGCGCTTTAAGCCCTCGCGAATGGTAGCGGGAGCCATGCCGACCACCCCCGGCACCTCGTGGGCGGCCAGCCCGATAATGGTGGCTAGCGCTCCGTCAGTGACGGCAACCTTGTCGATAACTGGGGGTGGGGGCGCGGGTTTGGCGCGCCTGGCCGGCTTAGGCTCGGCCTTAGTGGTATCCATAGCGACCTCCTGGCATGACCTGAGGGCCGGTCACGCGATTTGGCTATTCTACCCTGTCCAGGTTGGGCCAGGGCGCCAGCTCGATCCGGCTGGCGCTCACGCGGCACTCGGCTACGCTCCGCACGAAGGCGTCCACGCTGTTTAAGAGCCCCTCGAGCCAGACTGCGTCGCTGCTGAGAGCACTAGCGCCGATTACTTCCCAGGTGTGGGCATTAAGGCCCTCAAGCCGCGCTACCGAGACCGGGAAGCGCGCCTTGAGCTTTTCGGCAACCGGCTTGACCACCGCGCGCTTCTCCTTCAGGCTCCGTGCCCAGGGGAGCTCGAGCCGCGCCAGATAGACCCCCACATAGACGGTTTCGTTATGGTGCCGATTCGCCATGACCCGTGTGTGGGGCTGCTACTCCATCCCGGCCAGAAAGCCGATTCGGCGCAGTGCCCGGATCAGCTCCATCACCGTGACCTCGGTAGCGTCGTATTCAACGCTGGCCTGCTCGTCAGCGGTAGCGCTAACCCTGGCCACGCCTGGCACCGCCAGCAACGCCCGGGTTACTTTCTGGACGGCGGCCTCATGGTCCATGCCGCGCACGCCTAGCAGCACTCGCGTCATCAAGTTCCCTCCTGCCCGCGCGACCCCAGCACCCGGCCATAGAAGCTTAGCGGCAGATCGCGGTACTGCTGGCTAGTGAGCACCTGGGCGGTGCGCCCGTCTCGGCGGCTGAGCTGCACCTGCAAGTCGTAGACGGCTGCATCATAAGCGCTCTTGGTGAGGGCCGCTACCAGCGCCGCTCGAGCCTCGTCGTCATCATCAGCCAAGACCGCTAACCGGGTAGCCACCACGGTGGGGCGGGTGCCGTTCCAGACCGCCTGGGCCAACACGAAACCGCACGGACGGTCGCCGCGCACGGCCACCAAGGAGTGACCGGTGCGGGCATAAAAGCTGAGGCTGCCGCGCGTCAGGGCGGGCTCGAGCCGGTAGCGCCGAGCCTCCTGCTGGTCGATCTCATGCAGTAGTTCGCCATCTTCAACGGTCAGCGGTCTGACGTAGGTGCGGCTGTCCACGGCCCGGACTTCCCTCCCTCTTTACTGAGCAGCCTAAGCTCACGGATTACTATCCCCTTGCCGGCGGCCTTGAGCATATCGTAGAGGGTCAAGGCGGCGACGCCGGCGGCGGTCAGCGCCTCCATCTCCACGCCGGTCTGGGCGGTGGTTTTGCAGGTCGCGGTGAATACCACCTGCGGCGGGGTGACGACACCGGTCACCTTAACGCTGGTTAGGGGCAGCGGATGGCAGAGCGGGATCAGCTCGCTGGTGCGTTTGGCGGCCATGATGCCGGCTAGCTCGGCTACAAATAACGCGTCACCTTTGCCGACCCCGCCTTGCAGGGCTGCGAGCACCTCCGGCGGGAGCCACACCACCGCCTCGGCCACAGCCATACGGGCGGTCTCCGGCTTATGGGAGACATCGACCATGACGGCCTTGCTGTCTTCAAAGTGGGTGGACATCGGCTCACTATAGCACCGTTCCTAAAAACATGGACAGCTATTCCATGACGTCAGCCGAACAGTTCTGCTGACGATTCGCCTGCCGGAGTCTCACCGGCAACGGGCAGTATGGTCACAAGCCGTGCCTTGCCTAAGCCAGGTGACGGCGAGGATCGGGACTGCCCCGACCGCCCGTGCGCTGCATGCGCGGCTATAGTCTTAGAGAGCGCTGCCCACCTGCTCCACACATGCCTCCCCCGCTTTCTCGCGGATAGGGGGAGGGTGCCCTGAAGCTGACTCGGCAACGACTCTCGCAAACCCAAAGACCGGCGACCGATTACCAGCGCTGCGGCAGTATGGGCCGACAGCCCGTAACGGTGCTGGAACTTATACCTGCCGATAACAGAGGTAAAAGCGGGATTAACCTCGAATACCTGGATACCGGCATCAAAGGCCCTGGCCCTGATAATCGCCTGTAGCTGCCGATAGGCCAGCGAAGACAACATGCGGGCATAGCGGGGTGATTCTTGTTCTAAAGCCGCTTTCTTCTTCTCAAAGTCGAGCCGCTCTACCACCAGCGGCTTGCCCTTGGCCTTAGCGAAGGCGATTATCTGCTTGACTGCCTCGCCGATAACGGCTTTACGCTGGGAGGCGCTCTTGCCATAGGTAACGCAAGGCACCGCGAAGGAGGTTAGCGGGTTACCGCAGCGGTCGGTCTCAGTAACGGCTAGGCTGTCGGCGTTGAGGTCTATGCCGATCACGCCAAGCCTGTAATCGGAGTTAAGTTTAACCCTGGGCAGACTGACCGTAACGAAGACCCGCCACCCCTTCTCATCCCTCATAAACCGGTAGCTGATCGGTTGCCAGTCAGCTTGGTCAGCTGATAGGTTGCGCCCAATCGCCGCAACCATCTCAGGCTGTCCGTAAGCAAAGCTAAGACCCTCGATCACGGTGTGCTTCGCTAGCAGGGAGTTGGGTAGCCTGAGCTTAAGGGTGATACCGCCATCCTCAGCTACGGTTGCCACACAGCCCTGGCAGCCTGCGGTCTCATCTTTGGAGCCCAGCACCAAGAACTGGTTAGCTCTGGCTTGCTGCCAGTCTTTAAGCCATTCAGCATGAGAAGAATGGTCGGGCGAAGCCTTGTAGCCGTTCTCCTTCAACCGGAACTGCGCCCGGAAGAGCTTTTTAGAGCCGAAACAGAGCCTGACCCGGCCTGCTTCGGTGTCCTCCTTCAGCTGGGCAAGGTGATATTGCAACCTGGCCAGGCGACGCTTCTTCTGATGTAGAACGGCAGGCTTGGTGATCTTTGCCAGCTCCTTCTCTGCCTCTTCGATCCTTTCGGTGAGCGTTTCAACCAGAGCGAGCTGCATCTCCTTGATAGAGCGCACCCTGCCCGATAGCTGCGCGTTGATGGCGTTGAACTGCCTGGCGGTGATACCAAAGCATTGCTGGAAGTCCCGTTTCAGAGCATTGATCTCTTCCCCCGCCTGGAGCCTGGCAAACAACGTCCGCTCGGCTTTACCGAAGATCGTGGCGTACTCTGAGAGCAGGGCCTCCTGCTCAGCGGTAACATTGATGCGGGTCTGGTAGGTACGGACCTGCTCAGCCATCGGTTGCCGCTTCCTTCCCCTACGCTTCATTCAGGACCACGTCCATAGCTCTTTTGGCTCGATTCTTAGCTGAACGCCTACCGTACAGCCTGGCACATAGCGAGACGATTACCTCATGCAGGTCTCTAACGACATCGTCCTTCAGCTCTTCAGGGTTCACGACCATAAGCTTCCTTCCCTGAGCCTGCAAGGCGGCTTCCAGGTATTCCAGGCCAAAACGCATCAGGCGGTCGCGATGTTCAACCACAATAACCGCTATCGAGGGATCGCGAAGTAGTTTGAGCATCGCCCGTCGGCGTCCGTTCAGACCCGATCCAACCTCTTTGACTACCGCCACCACGTGCAGCTTGTTCGCAGCGGCGAACTCGCTCAATCTCGCTACCTGCCGGTCAAGGTCAGCTTTCTGGTCGGCACTCGCTACTCTGGCGTAAAGTATCGCCCCCGCACCCGTAATAGCCGCAGGTGGATGCACTATTATTGTTCCGGTCGGCAGTTGCTCCGCCGGAATAGGTAACTGCCCCAGCTTCCACATCCGCCAGGCAGTCTTGTAGGCGATCCCCTGCTGCTTTGCCCATACACTCAGCTTCACGGGTACATTGTAGCATATATAGCCACAAAAATGTCAACAGTTTACAACCCCGCGAAAATCAGCAGTTAGGAGCTAGAAGTTAGAAGCCAGTAGGGGCGAACCTTGGACGCTTACGCTCGGCGTTTCGCTGAAGGTCGCCCTGTTTTCAGGCGCGGTGGTGAACAAGCGTTCATGGGCAATTCCCTCGCTAAATCAGCTTCGGCAGGTCAGGGTCTGGCAAGGCCTCGTCCCAGGCGGTATAGCCCGCCTCCACGAAGTAGAGCCCGTGGGGCGGCACGTTATGCCCCGCCTGACGGCGGTCCCTGGTCATCAGCAAGGCGGGCAGCTGCTCGGGGCGGAGGCGGCCTTCCCCTACCCACAACAGCGTCCCGACCAGGGCGCGCACCATGTTGCGCAAGAAGCCGTCGGCTGCTACGTGTAGCGCCAGGTCGCGCTCTAAAACTTGCAGGCGGCAGCGATAAACGGTGCGGGTAGTGCTGCGCGTTTCGTCGGTGGCCAGGGCGGCAAAGTCGCGGGTGCCTTCAAAATACCCCGCAGCCTCTTGCATCGCCGCCACCTCTAAGCGCTGCCAGAGGTGAAGCGCCCGGCGGCGTGCCAGCGCTACCCCGCGCTCATCGCTGCGCACCTGCCGCAGCCGGTAGAGGTAGCGCCGGTAGCGGCAGCTAAACTGCGCGTGGAAGCCTTCATCCACAGCCTCGGCGCTAAGCACCCGGATATCGTCTGGAAGGCGGGCGTTTAGGGCCATCTGCACCCGCTCTAGGGGGATGGCGTCCGCGGTGTCGTAGTGCGCGGTCATAGCCAGAGCGTGGACGCCGGCGTCGGTGCGGCCAGCCGCAATAATGCGCGGCCCGGCTCCAGGGATATCGGCTAAGGCGCGCTCGAGCACCCCCTGGACGGTCCGCTCACCACCGGCTTGCAACTGCCAGCCATAAAAGTCGCTGCCGTCATACTCGAGCGTTACTCTAATGCGGCGCATCGCTCGCTCCAGCAGCGGGCCATAGCCAGAAAGTCCTTGTCGCCATCGCTCTATGCTACCCTTGAGCCGATGGCGCTCCCGCCGCTTCATGACACCATCGCCGCCATCGCCACCGCCCCCGGCAGCGGGGCAATCGGCGTAGTGCGGCTCTCAGGACCAGAGAGCTTCCGGTTAGCCGAGCAGATCTTTGTCAGCAAGCAGCGCCTTAGCGCGCTTCCCGGCGGGCGGGTGATCTACGGCCGGATCCGCGACGGCAGTGAGCTGATCGATGAGGCGCTCGCACTCACCTTCCGGGCGCCCCACTCGTACACCGCTCAGGACGTGATCGAGTTGCAGACTCACGGCGGCCCGGCGGTGCTAAGGGCGGTGCTGGCGCTCTGCCTCAGGCGCGGCGCCCGGCTGGCCGGCCCCGGCGAGTTCACCCTGCGCGCCTACTTGAGCGGGCGGATCGACCTGGTGCAGGCCGAGGCGGTGCTGGACCTGGTTATGGCGCAGTCCGACCAGGCCCGGCGCAACGCTAACCTGGGCTTAAGCAAAGCGCTGAGCCGCGAGCTAGACCGGATTCAGATGGACCTTACCGGTGTCTATGGCAACTTGCAGGCGGTCTTGGATTACCCTGAGGAAGGGGTGCCGGAGAGTGAGTTCGCCACCCCGCTGCGCCAGGCGCTAGCGCGCTGCGAGCGCCTGCTGGCTACCGCCAAGGCGGGGGCGATGGTGCGGCGCGGCGCTCGGCTGGCTATCGTCGGGCGGCCTAACGTTGGCAAGTCAAGCCTGCTGAATGCG
>JAGXSO010000100.1 GCA_018333775.1 Truepera sp. | reverse complement strand
CCGCCCTTCAGCGCGCAGGTGAAAGAGCTTAGCGGGTTTGTTCTCCGCCTTATCGTGCTTGGGCAGACACGCCTTGAGATGCCGGGACATACCCGCCTTAACGCCCCGGTAGCCGCAGAGGGCGCAGGTGCCGTAACTGGTAGTGCGTGCCATGACTCAAGCTTATACCAACGGTTTATCGGCGCCATAGCTAACCGCGGCGCTCGAGCCTAAGTCAGCCGCCAGCTCTGGAGCGCCCGCAGCTTGGGCGTCTTCTTGTACTGATGCTCCTGCATGCACTTTAGCACCTCGGCCAGCACGCCGACGGCCTCCAGCACATGACTCCCTTTGTTGAGCATGGCGCATTCGGCGCGGCCGGCCATCACCGCGTCTGAGACCTCCGCCCGCGAGGCGGCCCCTTTTTTGACCAGCCGATCGAGCACCTGGGTAGCCCAGATCACCGGCAGGTGGGCAGCCTCCGCTAACCACAGCAGCTCCTCTTGCATCTCGGCGAGGCGCCTAAAGCCCAGCTCGACCGCCAGGTCGCCACGTGCGATCATCAGCGCGGTCGGGATGCGCCCGGCGCTGCGCACGATCATCTCGGGCAGGTTCTGCACCGCCTGGGCGGTTTCGATCTTGAGCACCAGGCCGAGCGGCCGCTGGGGCCGGAGCCGCTGTAGCTCAAAGAGCAGCCGGTCGACATCCTCGGGTCGCTGCACGAACGAGTAGCCGACTAAGTCGGCGTGCGCCGCGATCCACTCCAGGTCGCGCAGGTCCTTAGCGGTGAGCGGGTCGAGATAGATGCTGCTGGTCGGCAGGTTAACGCCCTTCTCGGGTGCGAGCTTGAAGCCCTTAGCCGAGGCGCGCACCACCCGGAGCCAGGCGCCTTCAGGGGTTATGCGCTCGACGCGGGCAGCAAGCTTGCCATCATCGAAAAAGATCTCTTGGTCCGGCTGTAACTGCGCGATCACGGCCGGCAGATTGAGGGTCACTGCCGGGGCGGCGGCTTCAGCTGCTTGGCTTGCTACCAGCAGCGCGTCTCCCACATGGAGCCGCGCCAGGGGCGGGTAGGCGGTCGCGGTGCGCAGGCGTGGGCCGGTGAGGTCCATCTGCACCGGGATGCGCCGCCCCAGGACTGCCTCTTGACTCCTTACCAAGGAGACTAGCGCCTGCCAGACGATCGGATCACCGTAGGCGCAGTTAATGCGAACCACCTCCGCCCCGGCCTGAAGTATCCGCTTTGGCTGCTCCGGGTCGTCGAGCGCTTCTGCCGCTAAAGTGACCATGATGCGGGTCTCGCGCCCCAGCGGAGGCGGGCCAAAGAGTTGCTCAGTGTTGTGTTGCAGGCGCTCATGGCCGGCAAAAAACCGGCTCCGGTCGGGCTCCGGGCACGGTTCACCCAGCAGTTGCGAGAGGGTGTAAAGTATCGCCGCCAGATTCTCCCGCACGCGCGATTCGGCGCGGCCCAAAGACGACAATCCCTGCGCCATCAAGGCGGCTTGCAGCGGGCGGAGGTCGTGTTCGCGCAAGGCCAGGTAGTAAGCTAGGTTCCAGCTGCTGGCCAAGAACTCCTCGCGTTCGATATATCCGGCCCAGGCTTGGTGACGGCGCTCACCCTGCTCCTGCACAAAGGCCTCTAGTTCGGCTAGAGCGCGATGCAGTTGCCGCAGGTCGCCACCGTGAGAGTCGAGATACTGCTTCATAGCAAGAGCCTGTCCAGCTGCTGTCATGATAGCGTCAGGTCGGCAATTCCACAACTTACCGCCTTACTCGCCGGTGATAAGTGGCTCCTGGTCTCGCTGATGTACGGCGCGGGCCCGCGACTGCTGGAATGCCTGCGGCTGCGTGTTCAGGGCATTGACTTCGCCCGCAGCGAGATCACTGTCCGCTTAGACTGGTAGCCCAGGATGCCAAGGGCACTTATACTGGTCAGTGTAATTATTGTTATGCGCCAAGACGTAGGAGGCCCTAACTTGAGGTGCTCAGTTTACTGTGCTGCGAGCCTCGATGGGTTCATCGCCAAGCTGGATGATGATGTCGATTGGCTACACAAGCAGGAATACTCGCAATCACCGATGAAGGGACTTGTCTACGACGAGTTCATCTCGACGGTGGACGCACTCGTCATGGGACGCCGCACGTTTGAAAAGGCTCTCTCCTTCAGCAAGTGGCCGTATGAGGGAACTCCGGTTGTAGTGCTTTCCAACCGTCCCTTGCAGATTCCTCCAGAGTTAAAAGGAAAGGTCAGGGCCGAAGCGGGCACGCCACGGGAGATCGTTTCCACGTTGGAGGCCAAAGGCATGCGTCACCTCTACATCGATGGAGGAAAAACGCTTCAGGGGTTCCTGCAAGCGCGCTGCATACAGGAGCTTATGATCACGATCATCCCTGTTCTCTTGGGCGCGGGAATCCCGCTGTTTGGATCGTTGGGGGTGGAAGTCCCGCTGCGCCTCGTCTCGGTAACACCTTCGGAGAACGGTTTTGTGCAGGTGCGGTATGAGGTCATGGGAGGCACATAACAAGTCGCTTGAGCCGATGCCGCTTCCTTCTGTGTCAATATGCAATATGGATGAGACACCTACCCCCTAGAATCTAGTGTCGAAGGTGGAGAGGCTCGAGCCGGAAGGAGAATCAGATGTCTGCAAAGGCCGAGTACCGCACCCTGGAGGCCAGTCTCTCCAGACTCCTCGGAAGGTACGCTGCGCGAACGGATACCAGTGCCGTGCAGTTCGCACTTGCCTCGCCTGGCCGTGGTTGGCGGTGGGAGTGGTACGCACCTGGCGCAATCCGGCAGTACTTCATAGCGAGTGCGACGAAGCTCTACGTGACTGCGCTCGTGATGCAACTCCGAGCCGAAGGGCTTCTCGGTCTCGACGATCCGGCGGCACAGTACCTCGACTCATCCGTGATGTCCGGCATCCACGTGCTCAGGGGCATCGACTACGGCGACCGCATCACGGTGCGGGAGCTGCTCTCCCACACCTCGGGGATCGCGGACTACTTCGAGCAGCGGCGCAAGAATGGCCCGACGCAGATCGGCAAGGCGCTACGGGGGGATTTCGCATGGACGTTTGACGACGTGTTGCAGATCACCAAGGAGGAGTTGTCGCCGAGGTTCGCGCCGTCGACTCCGGGTAAGGCGTTCTACTCCGACACCAATTACCAGCTTCTCGGCCGGGTGATCGAGAAGGTGATTGGTCTCAACTATGAGGAGGCGCTGCAGCAGCGCCTCCTCGGTCCCCTCGGACTCGTCGACACGTATCCGTTCACTGCTGCCACCGTTGGACGCTACGACTCGGTGGCGCGGATGCTTTACGGAAGAGAGCCCGTCAGAATCCCGCTCGTCATGGCTTCGGTGAGGGCGGACGGAGGCATAGTGTCCACGGCGGTCGATGGCATCACGTTCCTCGAGGCCCTCATGGGTGGGCGGTTGTTCCCCGCTGAGTACCTCGGCGAGATGCAGAAGCGGTGGAATGCAATCTTCCCGCCGCTCGAGTATGGAGTGGGTATAATGCGGTTCGCGCTGCCGCGCTACTACACGCTCTTCAAGGAAGTGCCTCCGATGATTGGGCACTCGGGCGCATCTGGAGCGGTGCTCTACTACGTCCCCGCGCTTGACCTCTACGTCTCAGGCACAGTGAATCAGCTCAAGAACAGGAGCCTGCCCTACAACCTGATGACGAGACTCGTCATGGCCTGTCAGGATGCGTGGTAGGCAAAGCTGCCGAGGCTTCCCAACAAGGAGATCGAGCCGACGCGCTGGCGCTCGCGGCTAATTTCGCAGGCGTTAGCGGCTAAGACAGGAGGCTGTTCGTGGGATAAAATTCGGATCCGAGCGAAGCGAGAATGATTCTAACTGCGAGGTAAGGCATGGCTTCCTTTAAAAAGATCGAACAACAAGCCCGGGCTTTGGCAGCAGAGGACTGTGCCAAGCTCGCGGAGGCACTGCTCGAGCCTCAGCAAACGCCCCTTGCAGCGGGCTCCGCACCCCCCTGCCGTCCTTGTTGAGCACGTGGGTGTAGACCTGTCCTGAGCAGCGCCGAAGGATCATGGTGGTCTTCACATCGCTATGCCCCACAAGCTCCTGTACGGTTCGAATGTCGTAGCCGTCTTCCAGGAGGTGGGTTGCAAAGCTGTGACGCAGGGTATGGACGCTTTAGCTCGAGCCAGCTGCATCTGCAAACCGGAGATCAAGGACGTGGGTAGCATCATCAGACGGTCTTTGCCCCCCTTGCCATCAGGCACGGTAATCTGCCGGTAGTCGAAATCGATGTCTTTGACCCGCAACCTCAATCCCTCGCTTAAGCGCATCCCCGTACCGTAAAGCAGCGCGATAACCAGGTGATGCGTGCCCGTCAGGTTTGCCAGGATCCGCTTGACCTCGTCCCGCATAAAGACCGACCGGTATACGCTTGGATCGTTTTGCGCGTTCGATGTTGTCGATGTACGGCAGGGTCACATGCAGCACCTCCTTGTATCTTGAGATTGGGACACGGCACGGCAGACCGTTACCTCCAAGGTCTAGGAGACCGTGAGAAAGCATGGATCGCCGTGCCGGAGTCTCCAGCTCGAGTCCGAACGGTTGTCAGAGCCTGTAAGCTCGTATCTGCAAGGAAGGATGCTGCTGGAGCAAGTCCTATCCCAGAGGCACAAAGGAGGCTCTTGTGGGAGAAGTCTTTGTTGGCATCGATGTTTCCAAAGCCCGCCTTGATGTAGCGGTACGTCCGAGCAACGGGAGTTAC
>JAGXSO010000099.1 GCA_018333775.1 Truepera sp. | reverse complement strand
GCACTCGACCCACCGCAACGTGGTGTGCAACGACTGCCACGCGCCGCAGGACGATTTTGTCAACAGGTGGTATACCAAAGCGCTAAGCGGCTGGAACCACTCGGTGAAGTTCACCACCGGGGACTTCCCCGAGAATATTGTGATCGGCGAGCGCGGCCGCCACGTCGCTATCAATAACTGCTTGCACTGCCACGAGCCGATGGTCAGCACCATGCTGATCACTGCCGACCGCCATAACCCTGATGACTTAGCGTGCATCAGCTGCCACGTTAATGTCGGGCACTCAAGGCGCTAGAGAGGGAGGAGTGATGACGCGTAGACTTAAGATTTTGCTGATGGTGGTACTGCTGGTGTTTATCGCTGCGGGTGTGGGAGTAGGCTTGCTACTGACCAACATCCAGCAGCGCATCGCCGAGGGGGAGCGGCTGCGGCTCCAGGCGCGGATCGTGCCGATCGGTGAGCTGGAAGTCGACCCGGCAGTGTGGGGGATTAACTTCCCGCACCAGTACGATTCCTGGTTGCGCACCCGAGAATACGGCGTCCGTACCCCCCACGCGGGCAGTGAACCGTTTGACAAGCTCGAAGCTAATCCGTTCCGTCGCATGGCCTGGGCAGGGTTCCCTTTTGAGCTAGAGTTTAACGAAGATCGCGGTCACTACTTCGCTCAGACCGATCAGCGGGAGACCCATCGTATCGCCGAGCGGGTCCAGCCAGGCGCCTGCCTAAACTGCCACAGCGGCGAGTTCACGGTGCTGCTCAGTGAGATGAGCTGGGACGAGCTGAACCGCACGCCCTATAACCACTTTCGCGACCGCCTAGCGGAGCGCAGCCTCGGGATAGCGTGCGCCGACTGTCACGATCCCAACACCATGGAGCTGCGCATCTCCCGCCCGGCGCTGGAAAACGCCCTGGTACAACGGGGGATCGACTGGCGGCAGGCTTCGCGCCAGGAGATGCGCTCCTTGGTCTGCGCACAATGCCATGTCGAGTACTACTTCCTGGGTGCCGGTAACACGGTGGTCTTCCCCTGGTCACAGGGTCTGACCGTTGAGGCTGCTGAGCAGCACTATGACGCCTACGGCTTTGCCGACTTTACCCACACCCTGACGCAAGCGCCGATGATCAAGGTCCAGCACCCCGAGTACGAACTATTCAGCACCAGCGTCCACTACGCCGCCGGGGTAGCCTGCGCCGATTGCCATATGCCCTTCACCCGCGTAGGCGGCGTCAAGATCAGCGATCACTGGATCCGCAGCCCGCTGACGAACATCAACAGCTCCTGTTTGACCTGCCATGCGGGGGTCTCTGAAGCGGAGATGCTCCGCCGGGTCGTGACCATCCAAGATCGCACCAAGAACCTGCTGGGTATTGCTGAAGGCGCCCTGACTGACGCCATCAACGCCATTGTGGCAGCTATGGAGGCAGGTGTGCCTGACGCTGCGCTGGCCGAAGCTCGGCAGCTTCACCGCGCCTCTCAGCTGCGCTGGGACTGGATTGACGCGGAAAACAGCAAGGGCTTCCATAGCCCGCAAGAGGCCGCGCGAGTCTTAGCACACGCTACGGACCTGGGCCGGCAAGCGCAGCTAAGCGCTATGGAGGCCTTGACTGCGCACCGGGAAGCGCGTGCCGGAGAATAGGAGCTATATGCGCACAGGCAAACTGTTTTTTGTTGCGTTAATAGTCACACTGCTGCTGGCAGCAGGGCTAGGCCAGGCCGCGACTCCGGGAATAATCGTTGCCGATGCCAGCAACCACCGCATCGTCCAGATGAATGACATGGCGGGAGCCGGCTGGGCAACGTTTGGAACCAGGGGTAGCGGGGTCAACCAATTTATCTGGCCGCGTGCGGTTTTTGTTGACGCCCAGGGCCGGATCTACGTGGTAGATCAAGACAACCACCGCATCGTGCGGATGGATGATATGACGGGGGCCGGCTGGGTAACGTTTGGGGCGTTGGGTACCGGAGATAACCAGTTTCGCTCTCCTCGCGCGGTCTTTGTGGATGCCATAGGTCGGATCTATGTGGCAGACCTAGGCAACCACCGCATCGTGCGGATGGATGATATGACGGGGGCCGGCTGGGTGACGTTCGGAGCCAGGGGTAGCGGAGTTAACCAGTTTGCGTGGCCACGCCAGGTTTTTGTCGATGCTGCGGGCCAGATCTACGTGGTAGACCAAGGTAACCACCGCATCGTGCGCATAGCTGATATGACGGGGGCCGGCTGGACCACCTTTGGCCGCTGGGGGAGCGGTGAAAACCAGTTTCTGAGCCCTAACAGCCTCGCGCTAGACTCGCTGGGGCGCATCTATGTGGCAGATGCCAGCAATCGCCGGATCGTGCGCATTGACGACATGACCGGTGCAGGCTGGACTACCTTTGGTACCCGCGGCAGTGGCGCCGGGCAATTCGCCTGGCCATCGGCGGTAATCATCGATGGTCGCGATCTAATCTACGTAGTGGATAGCGACAACCATCGGGTAGTTAGGATCAATGACATAGCCGGTGCCGGCTGGGTCGCGCTGGGGACTAGGGGCAGCGGAAACCTCGAATTAACTCTGCCGCAGGCTGCCTCTGTGCAGCTAGGGCGTTGAATCTCGTCCTTACGGGGAAGACCGCGCTACCGGCGCTGGCCACAAGTCAGCGCCGGTAGCGGCCTCTAGGTAGCGTAAAGGTAGGCGGCGGCGTGGGTAGCAGGGGTCGGCTAATCCAAAAAGTCGCGCAGCTTGCGGGTGCGGCTCTCGTGATATTTGAGCTTGCGCAGCGCCTTGTTCTCGATCTGGCGGATCCGCTCGCGGGTCACCCCGAAATACGCCCCGACCTCTTCTAAGGTGTGCTCGCGCCCATCGACAAGCCCCTTGCGGAGCTTTAAGACCATCGACTCGCGCTCAGTCAGTTTGTCGAGCGCTTTTTCCAGCTCTTCACTTAACAGTATCTTGCTGGCCTGCTCAACCGGTGACTCAACGTTATCATCGGGGATAAAGTCGCCGTAGAAGGAGTCCTTCTCGTCGCCGATGGGGGTCTCGAGCGATACTGGTTCCTGGCTGACCTTAAAGACCTCCTCGACCTTGTCCGCGGTCCAACCCGGCCCCATGGCGTCGGCGATCTCAGCGTAGCTGGCCTCGCGCGATAGCTCTTGCTGAAGCTGCCTGGCGGTGCGGGTCAGCTTGTTAATGGTCTCGACCATATGCACCGGGATGCGGATGGTGCGGGCCTGATCGGCGATGGCGCGGTTGATGGCCTGGCGGATCCACCAGGTGGCGTAGGTGGAAAACTTGTAGCGGCGGCGGTACTCGAACTTCTCTACCGCCCGGATCAGCCCCTGGTTCCCCTCCTGGATTAGGTCCAAAAAGCTGAGGCCGCGACCGGTGTACTTTTTGGCGATCGAGACGACCAAGCGCAGGTTGGCCTCGATCAGGTGTTGCCGCGCCCACTCGCCGTCCTCAGTGATGCGCTTAAGCGCCCGCTTGTCGCGTTCGTTTAGGGCGTCGAGGTCCTGAAGGCGCTGTTTAGCAGCCTCACCCTCCTCAATGCGGCGGGCCAGCGAGATCTCCTCTTCGAGCGTAAGCAGGTTCACCCGGCCGATCTCATGTAGGTACTGCCGCACCGGGTCGTTAGTGGACAGCCGCGAGCCCGCCATCTGCTCGGCTCGAGCCTCCATCTCCTCGCGATCAAGCTCCTCCTCTTCGAGGTCACCGTCAAGAGCGGCGAAGTCGCCGATGTCTTCGAACTCCTCTTCATCGAGGATTTCGTCGTCGGCCAAGTCGGAGATTTCTATCCCCCGGGCCTGCAAGAGCTGCATCAGATCTTCGAAGCTCTCGCTCTCGGAGTCGAGCCCTTGCTGCTCGAGCGCCTGAGTAAAGGCGTTGCTGATCTCCTCGGTGTTAAGCGAGCCCTCGCGCTTGCCAAGCTCGAGCAGGCGTTGAATGGCGGGGGCCTCGAGCCAGGCCGGGCTGGCCGGCGCAGTGGCCTCTTCCACTGCCTTGCCCCCCTTGGGCTTCTTGCCCTTACTTTTGACTGCTGCCATGAAGCCTCCTCTAAACAACGTTTGCCGCGGTTGGTTGGGTTATGGGTAGCTGCGGTTGCCCTAGCCAGCGCATGATCCTTATCGTTACCGGGCACCAGTTCCGAGCAGAGCGAGAACGCCAGGTGCAACCGTTAGGGCCGAGCCGTCGCTCGACGTCAAGGCGCCATAATAACACAAACCCCTAAGGCGGCGGGGAAAAGTTAGAATGTTAGAACCGTACCGGTTCGGGGACTCCAAGGTCACGACAGCTCTTCCGTGCGAGATGGTTTTTAACCTCAGTGTGTCGCGGCACTGCGCTGCGCTTGCTTAGCGGCGGGTTATGCCACCAGGAGTATTGAACTCGAGAGCCTCCGCCAAGGTAATGCGCAGAGTCTCCAGCAGTTCCTCGCGCGTGGCTTCCTGGCAATTGACTCCGGGAACTTCCTCGATCCACCCGATCCAAGAGTTGCCTTCCTGCTTGACTACCGCGGTAAACGTTTGCTTCATCGCGTACCTCCATCCAGCAGCCCAGGGTTCTAACTATACTGCGTGCGGCTAATGTTGAGCGTTTCAGCATGACAGCAACAGGTTGCAGGGAATGGGTTGATGGTCTAGGTGTCCACCGACTCCACCCTTCCCTACGCTCTCTCGTTCGTGCAGTTCGAACCCCTTCCCCTGGTGATAGACTCTGCCCATGATTGAACTGCCTGACATCCCACGCTTCCGGGCCCTTAAGCTTAAAGCTGCCGAGACCGCTCTGGTAGTGGTGGACATGCAAAACGACTTCGCTCATCCCCAGGGAGCGCTCTATGTCCCAGCTGCGCCAGCTACCGTGCCGGTGATCACCCAGCTGTTAGAGCGCGCCAGGGTAGCTGGCGCCCGGGTGGTCTACACCCAGGACTGGCACAGCCCGGACGACCCCGAGTTTGCCATCTGGCCTGCTCACGCCTTAGCTGAGAGCTGGGGAGCCGAAATCCTGGCCGAGTTGACACCTCGTCCCGGGGAGACTGTAATCAAAAAGGTCCGCTACGACGGCTTCTACGGCACGCCGCTGGAACACCTGCTCCACCTGTGGGGTCTCAAAACGCTAGTAATCTGCGGCACGGTGGCCAATATCTGCGTGCTGCACACGGCGGGCTCGGCGGCGCTGCGCTGGTATCAGGTGGTGGTACCCGAAGATGCTGTGAGCGCCCTGACCCCCTTTGATCTGGTGGCCAGCCTGCGCCAGGTGAGCTTTCTCTATCAGGGGCAGGTGGGCCCAGCAGCGGCACTGCGCTTTACTTGAGTCAGATGAAACCCGACCAGCAAGCTACCGCTGAAGGGGCGCTGTTTACCGACTTTTATCAGCTCACCATGGCCCAGCTCTACTATCGCGAGGGCCTGCACCAGCTCCCCGCCCGCTTCGACTACTTCTTCCGCAACTACCCCGACTACGGCTCTCACCAGGCGGGTTACTGCTTAACCGCCGGGCTCGACTGGCTGCTAAACTACCTGGAGCGCTACCGTTTTCGCGACGAAGACCTGGCCTACCTGCGCAGCGCTACCGATAGCCGCGGTCAACGCCTCTTCGCCGAAGATTTCTTGCGGTATCTGAAAGAGGTCAGCTTTGAGGTGCTGACCATCCGCGCTGTACCCGAAGGGCGGGTGGTCCACGCCGGAGCCCCGATAGCCGTCGTGGAGGGGCCGCTGCTAATAGCCCAGCTACTTGAGACCGCCCTGCTTAACCACCTTAACTACCCCACCTTAATCGCCACCAAGGCCTCGCGGGTTAAGCAGTCGGCCCAGGGTGGGGTGGTGATCGACTTCGGGATGCGCCGCGGCCAGGAGCGCGGGGTCAACGCCGGCGCCCGCGCAGCCTTAATCGGCGGGGTGGATTACAGCTCCAATACCGGCCTCTCCTGCTTGCTAGGGCTGCCGCCTAAAGGGACTCACGCTCACAGCCTGGTCCAGACCTTCATGGCCTTAGGTCTCGGCGAGTTGGCGGCCTTTCGGGCTTACGCCGCGCTCTACCCCGACGATTGTCTGCTGCTGGTCGATACCGTCGACACTCTGGCTAGCGGCCTACCCAACGCCCTGATCGTCTTTGAGGAGTTGCGCCGCCAAGGGCACGAGCCCATCGGGGTGCGGCTCGACTCGGGCGACCGGGCCTTCTTGAGCATCCAGGCGGCCAAGATGCTTGACGAGGCCGGTTTTGCGCAGGCTCGCATCGTCTTATCGGGCAACCTAGAGGAGTTTGCCATCTGGCAGATCACCACCCAGATCGAGAGTGATGCTCCCGCTTATGGGTTAGACCCCCAGGCCCTGATCCGGCGGCTGAGCTACGGGGTCGGGACGCAGCTGATGGTCTCGGGGGGAGCCGCAGCCCTAGACGGAGTCTATAAGCTGGTTGCTGTCTATGAGCGGGGAGAATGGCGCCCGGCTATTAAGCTTACCGAGAGCCCGGCCAAGACCATTAACCCCGGCAACAAGGCGCTCTGGCGGCTTTATGATCGCCGCGGCAAAGCCACTGCCGACCTAGTAACGCTCCTGGACGAAGACCCGCGGGAATTGGCGAGGCTCACTCTGCGCCACCCGGTCGAGGCTAACACCTACCGCAACCTGGCTCGTGCCGAGCTGAGCGGGCTCGAGCCCTTGTTGCGGGAGGTTTTTGTGCAGGGCCGCCGTGCGCCCCCCGCTAGTATCACCGAGCTGCGCTCGCGCGCCGAGGCCGACCTGGCCCGCCTGGATGCCGGCGTCAAGCGGCTGATCAACCCGCATATCTACCACGTCTCCTTGAGCGAAAGGCTGTGGGGGCTTAAGCAGCAGCTTATTGCTGAAGCGCGCGGCCTCCGCCCGGCATAGCCGGAGCCGGCCGCCCTAACCGCCGCACCACCAGTTCGACTAGAAAGACCAGCAGCGCCAACAGTGCCGCCAGCGGCCACAGCGGGAGCGGCTCACGCCCCTCGGGTGGCCGATAATCGTCAAGCGCCGCCAGCATCCCCCCGCCGGTGAGCTGGGTTAGTTCCTGCAAGCGCTCAACTGCCCCGGTGGGCTCGAGCGACGCCGGTGGGAAGCTCGCCGACCGGCGGGCGATCAGCTCCCTCTCGCGGAAGACGGCGATCTGCCCGCCTTGAGGCTGTACCGGCAGCACCGCCTCATACCGCCCCGGGCCGCGCTGCGTAAGCGGCTGCCGCACCCCGCCATAGCTAGCTTCAAGCCGCTCGCCGTCCAG
>JAGXSO010000098.1 GCA_018333775.1 Truepera sp. | reverse complement strand
CTCGAGCCCGCTTCACGCTCACGGCGGATTGGCTCGAGCCGGTCGGCCGCCAGTCATGATCCGCCAGGCGCTTGATAAATCCTGGACGGTAGTGGCCCTTAACGGTGTTCCTGACGCCTGGCGCGGGCGCGACATCCCCGCTGCCGTGCCCGGCTGCGTTCATACCAACCTGCTGGGGTTGATCGCGCCGTCAAAGCGCCAACACTCGATTACACTGGTTTTGAGGAGGTGCCTTGGATGCGCGCCGTCAAGTTGGAAGCCGTCTTGCCCGAAGATCGTCAGCTTAACCTTACGGTCCCGCCGGAGATCCCCTCGGGGCCGGTCGAGGTGGTCATTTTGGCCAAAGACGACATGGATCGGAGGGCTTCTTTGCTGAACTTTCTGAATGAGCTTTCGTCGCTTCCCCCTTCAGCTCGCACAGCTGCCGCGATCGAGGCGGACATTGCCGGCGAGCGTCAGGCGTGGGATGAATGATCTACCTCGACAGCTGTGTCGTTATTTACCTGGTCGAAAAACATCCCGACTATTGCGTCAACGCGGTTAGAAACAGCTAGCGCAAACTCTAGCCTGGGCAGGAACTTTACTCAGCCGGGCGCAGGCGGATCAGCGGTACGTTGTCGCCGTCGATCAGCACGTAGACGAACCCGTCCTCAGGCCCGACGGCGACATCGCGGATACGCCAGCCACGCCCGTCGAGCAACCTGCCGACCTGCGCTACTTCGTGAGTGCGGCCGTCGATGGCAAAGAGGCCGAGGTAGCGGTGCGCAAGGTTGCCCATGAGGGCATGGCCCCGCCAGGCAGGGAAGGCATCGCCCTCATAAAAGGCAAAGCCTGAAGGTGGGAAACCTTCGGGGTGGTCGGCCTCCCACCAGTAGACCGGGGCGATGGTGCCCGGGACCTCAGGCGGGGTGGGCGCAAAGCGCTGGCGGGTGCGGTAGTCCACCGCGTAGGTGGCGATCGGCCAGCCGTAGTTGCCTCCGGCGCGGATCACGTTGATCTCGTCGCCGTTGAATTCGCCGTGCTCGTTCTGCCAGATTTCACCGGTGTCGGGGTGTACCGCCATCCCTTGCGAGTTGCGATGGCCGTAGGAGTAGATGGCGTCGAGCGCTTCGGGATCGCCTACAAAGGGGTTGTCATTAGGGATTGAGCCGTCGGCATGAAAGCGCAGCGTCTTGCCGTGGTAGACGGTTAGGTCTTGCGAGGGGTGATCGGCCCAGTTTTTGTCGTTGCGGTCGCCTACCGTCATGTAGAGGTAGCCGCGCTGATCAAAGACAATCCGCGAGCCGTAGTGTGCGTTGCTAGCGGCAAACGGCCCAGCGACGTGCAGGACCTCGAAGTTGCTAAGTGCGCGCGCTGCCAAATCGAGCAGGCCGCGACCGAGGAAGGTGGCGCTGCCGCCGTCACCGCCACCGGCCCAAGTCAGGTACACCCAGGGCTCACGCGCGAACTCAGGATGCACCGCCACGTCAAGTAGCCCGCCCTGGCCTTGCGCATGCACCTCGGGGACGCCGGAGATTAAGCTGGCCTCGCCGCTTTGCGGGTCGACTAGCTTCAAGGTGCCGGGGCGTTCGGTTACCAGCAGGCGCCCGTCTCCTGGCAAGAACGTCATCCCCCAGGGGCGGTTGAAGCCCTCGCTGACGGTCTCGATCTCGAAGTTGACCTCGCCGGGCTGAGCGTTAGCGCCCGGTTTGCAGGCTGCGGATCCCAGCACCAGGACGGTACTAAATACGAGCGCCTTGAGCGCATGGAAGCTTTTGGTCACAGCGGTCTCCTTATCACGCTTCATCTTAGGCATCTTAGCGCCTACCGAGATGGCGCCATGTTAGGTGGTGCCACCCCCACCGTAGTCCCATAACGCCACTTGCTACCTGCCCCGAAACGCGCTCTCAACCTTTCACTGCGCCCCGGGTGAGTCCGGAGATGAGGAACCGCTGCAGCGACAGGAATACCACCAGGATCGGAATGGCGCCGAGCATACAGGCCGCCGCGAAGATGCCCCACCGGGTGGCGTATTCCCCCAGGATGAACAGCCTCAAGCCCACAGCGAAGGTAAAATTCTCCGTTCCCGTTAGCAGAATGCTCGGCAAGAGGAAGTCGGAGTAGGTCCCGATGAAGCTGAGAATAAAAATGACCGCCAAGATCGGCTTAGCGAGGGGGAGAATGATTTGCAGAAAGGCCTGGAAATGAGTGGCGCCATCGATCATGGCCGACTCCTCTAAGTCGCGGGGGATGGTATCAAAATAGCCTTTCATCAGCCAGGTATTAAACCCCATCGCTCCACCGAGGTAGACCATGATCAGTCCGGCGTGGGTGTTAAGTCCTAAGCCGGGGAGATGGCGCCCGATCTCCAGCAGCAGCAGGTAGATAGCTACCATGGCCAGCATCTGGGGGAACATCTGAATGATAAGCAAGGCTAACAGCCCCGTCCGGCGCCCGCGAAAGCGGAACCGTGAGAGGGCATAGGCCCCTAAAGCGGCCAAGGATACGGTCAGGAGCGAGGCTATCCCCGAGACCTTGATGCTGTTCCACAGCCATAGTCCGAAGGGATGTCGGGGGCTGGTGAACAGCTCCTGGTAGTGGCTTAAGGTGGGATTTGGCGGGATAAAGCGCTGTCCAAACAGGGTGTTGCCGGCGTTAATTGAGGCCGAGAAAATCCACAGGACAGGAAAGAGGGCAAAGGCGATCATCCCCCAGATCAGCAGATGGCGCAGGAGCTTCCCCGGCAGGGTATGACGACTATACATCCCTCCTCCTTTAGAGGCTCTCTCCCACCCGCTCCAAGCTGCGGGTGAGCCGGAAGTTGATGGCGCTGATGGTACCGATGATCATGAAGATAATCAGGGAGACCGCCGCAGCGAAGCCGTAGCGAGCTCCGGCCGCCCCAAAGGCTAAATTGTAGGTATAGCTGATTAAAATGTCGGTTGCCCCAGCCGGCGTGATCGCTCCAGGGATCGGAGGACCCCCTCCGGTAAGCAGAAAGATGACGTTAAAGTTGTTGAAGTTAAAGGCAAAAGAGCCGACGAGCAGGGGGGCGATTGAGATTAATAACAGGGGGAGAGTGACCTTCCCAAACTGCTGCCACCGATTGGCCCCATCGACGCGGGCCGCTTCGTAGAGCTCCTGAGGGATGCTCTGCAGCGCTCCCAAACAGACAATCATCATGTAGGCATAGCCGAGCCAGAGGTTGACCAGCAACACGGCCACCCTGGCCCAGAGGGGGTCGTGAAACCAGGGGATCTTAGTGGCAAACAGATCCTGCAGCATACGGTTGACGATACCGAAGTCGACGTTCAGCATCCCCCCCCAGACCAGGATCGAGATAAACCCTGGAATGGCGTAGGGAACGATCAGCAGGGTGCGATAGAAGTTGCGCAGCTCTAGGTAGGGATCGTTCAGGAGCAGGGCTAAAGCGAGCCCTAGGGTGAAGGTGGTAGCTACGCTCAGGAACGCCCACAGGAAGGTCCAGGTGAAGATGCGGAAGAAGGGTCCGGAGATATGCGGGTTGGTAATAATCTCAGAGAAGTTTCGCGCTCCGATGAAAACCACGAAACCCGGCTGGAGCCTCTCGCCATGGACCGAGGTGAAGATCCCTTCTACGGGCGTATAGGTAATGCCGGTGCGCAGATCGGTCAACACGCCCTCCGCAGGGTCGTAGCGGTACTGCTGCCTGGCGACACCGAACTCAGCCAGCGATACCAGCCGGACTGCCTCGTCACCCCATGGCAGGCTCAGCCCCTGAAGCTCTCCCATCATCTGGACCAGCTCTCTGCGGCTCAGCCGGTGGTGGCCGTTAATCTCAACGATCTCCTGGCCGTCAAAGATGAAGCGTGGATCAGTTAGCTCTACCGCTTGTAAAATACCTCTCTCAGACAGATAGTTCGTGCCGGTAAGCGTGGAAGTAAGGAGTAAGATCAGGCTCCCGGCAGGCCCCCTGAACGCCTGATAGGTAAACCGTTCACCCCCCTCCGGGAGGTAAAAGCGGTTCTCGAAATGGGCAATCACCTGCTCTTTGGTAAGCCGATGCCCTGTTCCAAAATTGGTAAAAGCAACAGCCATGTTGGAGGCGATCGGGTAGACAACCATCAGGAAGAACGGGATCAGTCCCGGCAAGAGGTAGCGCAACGGGTAAGCGCGCTTGCTGAGTACGGCCAAGTTCAACGCCACCAGGCCTAACACCAGGCCGCCCAGGGGCAGCCAACTGCCGGCCAAGAAAAGCCCTACCGCGGCCCACACCCCCAGAGCATTGGTTAGCCCTAGGAGGAAAATTTTAAGCAAGATGACGGCCATAGTCACCAGGGGGCCGGCGCAAGCCGGCCCCCTCTTTGCTCCTTATCTAGGACACCCGATGAGTCCGCTGATGCGTGCCACAGCGTCCCGCAGGGCGTCCTCTGGGGACAGCTGCTGAGTCACAATCAGGGTCAGGGCATCGGCCCAGGCTGACCACACCGCAGCCATCTCAGGGATGCTCGGCATGGGGATGCCGACAGCTTCGTTAGCGGCCCAGGCTGCCACCTCCGGATCGGCCGCGACCACCTCCAGAGCGGGTAGGAAGGCCGGGTTGCGTGGATCTGCTTCGTAGAGCGCCAGTTTCGCCTCTTTAGTGACGATGAACTCCTGTAAGAAGACCATCGCCAAGAGCTTGTTGGCGCTGAACGAGCTTACCATAAACCCATGCACGCCGACGAACGGCCGCATGGGCTGTCCCTCGATCGCAGGGAGCTTGGCGATGCCGTAGTTGATCCCGGCTGCCCTGGCATCTGCCACCGCCCACGGGCCGGTGAGGATCATCCCCGCCTTCCCATCGTTGAAGAGGCCGGTCATCGCCGCATAGTCGGTTCCTACCGGCACCAATCCGGCGGTAATCAGTTCCAGGATGAGGTGGCCGCCGCGGATCGCGCCTTCAGTGGCCAGGCCGATGTCGCAGGGGTCGAGCACGCCCTCCTCGTCCAGCCCAAAGATATAGCCACCGGACGCAGTGAAGAAGGGGAAGCTATGAAACGGATCGGGCTGGGGGATGTTAGTCAGGAAGCCAAACTGCCCCTTCTCCGGGTCGGTGAGCCCGCGGGCGAGGGCGATGAACTCAGCGTAGGTCTCCGGCACCGCTGGCACCAGGTCCCGGTTGTAGAGGATGCCGATGGCTTCGGTGAGGTAGGGCAGGCCCCAGATCTCCCCGCCGCTTGAAAACGCCTCAATACTGACGGGGACGAACTGATCCCGTATCCCCTCGAGAAAGCGGAGTGGCTCCAGCAGGCCGTCGGCGATGAACTCGCCGATCCAATCGTGTGGGCCGATAATGATATCCGGGCCCTCGCCGGCCGGCCCGGCAACGCCGAGCCGAGCCCGGATGTCACCAAAGGGCACCTCGTGAACCTCGACCGGGATACCAAACTCCGCTGTGAAGGCCGGACTCAGTTCGGCCAGTATCGGCGCCCGAGTGGAATCGGCCCAGATGGTGAGCACGCCGGGCCTGCTGGCCCAGGCCGTGCCGACAAGGCCCCAAAGCATCGTAAATCCTAGCAGTAAAGCCATAGCTCTTTTCATGTTGCTTCCTCCCGTTAAGATGTTTCTGCTGTCTTGAACCGGTTAAATCTGCTGCGCGTTGGCGTCGTTGTTATCACCTCCTTGTATCTTGAGATTGGGACACGGCACGGCAGACCGTTACCTCCAAGGTCTAGGAGACCGTGAGAAAGCATGGATCGCCGTGCCGGAGTCTCCAGCTCGAGTCCGAACGGTTGTCAGAGCCTGTAAGCTCGTATCTGCAAGGAAGGATGCTGCTGGAGCAAGTCCTATCCCAGAGGCACAAAGGAGGCTCTTGTGGGAGAAGTCTTTGTTGGCATCGATGTTTCCAAAGCCCGCCTTGATGTAGCGGTACGTCCGAGCAACGGGAGTTAC
>JAGXSO010000097.1 GCA_018333775.1 Truepera sp. | reverse complement strand
GTGATGGAAGGTATCCCAGGCCTCGAGCCCCTGCACCACACCGCGCAGGTGCTCGAAGAAGTGCTGCTCGGAAGGGCTTAAAGGTCGCGCCAGGATGCGTGATAGTTGCTCCTGGACATCCTGAAAGCGCCAAGCATTCCAGGCCCTTTGCAACGCTTCCCACTCTCGCACATGGAACCTGGTGGTGGGATCTTCCAACAGCCGCATCTGCTCGGTCCCGCTGCGCACCCGCCCGTACTCGTCACGCTGCTCGCCGCCCACATAGCTAAATGTCACGCCGCGCCCGCTAAGCGCCAGCGCCAGGCCCGCCACCATCGGCTTGGTGCCGCCCGTTAAGTCGGCGGTAATGGTCTGCGCGTCCCAGGCCAGCGCCTGCCGCAAGGCCGCGAGCGCCTGCTGGTAGCTCTCCTTAAGGCTTTCGGGGTCATTAAGCAGCAGTGTGTAGTGCAAAAACTCCCCCTTGAACGCGCTCACCAGCTCGGCAGCCACAGTATGGCTCCCTTGGCTGGCAATGAACACCACTCCGTCGGGGGCGTGATGGGCAAGGGCGGCTTCGATAGGCGCGGCGGTCTGCCCCACCGTGACAATCAGGACGCGACGCGCGCTTTTTTCCCCGCTCATAAGCCGATGGTATCACGCGGGGCTAACCGGCGCTTACCGAGCGCCACGAACTCTACGTTAAACGCAGCAATCCCCTTTCAGGGCTAAGCATTTTGAAACCGCAAGGCGGCTAGTGGCAAGTAAGGCCGCAATCCGCCTCCGGAGCTAGACATTTTGAAATCCAAAAACTAATAACCAACAACCTGCTCTCCTGTTGCAATCCCCTTTCGGGGCTAAGCATTTTGAAACTGAACGGTGAAGACCTTGCGGTGTTGGGTCTCTCACCCAGGTTGCAATCCCCTTTCGGGGCTAAGCATTTTGAAACTTGTACGGTCTCGCCGGTGTCGCTCCCCCCTCGCCCTGGTTGCAATCCCCTTTCGGGGCTAAGCATTTTGAAACATTTTGCGCACTCAAGAGGCACACGCGCTGCGCACCGCGGTTGCAATCCCCTTTCGGGGCTAAGCATTTTGAAACTCTACCAGTTTTTTGCGCTGTCTGCAACAGCACAAAAACGACTTACTCCCACTGCCTCCAAGTTATCCACAGCCGAGAGTTGTGGATAACCCAGGAAAATCGGCGAAAAAGCTGATGTTACTCGGTTATTCTGCCAATCCCGCGCCAACGCCACACTAGCGCGATATGCGGTTATCAAAGTCCACACCGTCAGGGACGGCACAAACATTCTATCACAGGCTAGCGGCTAGACGATCAGCAGCTCGGGGTTGCCCGTGATGTCGCCTTGGCCCATCACCCTAACCTCCCCGCCGGTTGGATAGACCCGGATACTGTCCTCAGCAGGCTCAAACAGGCGCTCGAGGCGCTTGGTGAGATCGGCTAGCTCAGCGCCGCTAAGCCAGCACTCAAAGACCGAATACTGCACGCGCTCGCCGTAGCTTTTGAGGGCGTTGGCGATCTTGACCCGGCGGTTGTCGCTGGGGATGTCGTAGGAGACAGCATAGAGGCGGGGCTTCAAGGCATCACCAGATGATACGGACGATAGTCGCCGCGCTGCAACAGAGCGGCAGCCAAGAGCTGCGCCTGATGTTCGATAGTGGCGGCAAAGGGGCGCTTCCAGCCTGCCGGATGGGTGGCCTCTTGGGTTAGGCGCTCTTCAAACAGCCTGATGAGCACTTTGCGGCCCGCTTCGTTAAGGTAGATGCCGTGGGCTTTGTCCTCGAAGTGTTCAAGCGGCTTGAGCGTGCCCTTCATAAAGGCGCGCATCACTGTCAGGTCGAAGGGGACGCGGAACTCCTCCATCAGATCGAGGCACAGAGCCGGGTTGCGGCGGCTCTCGGCGTGGAGCATCCCGACCTCGGGGTGCAGGCCGACGCTGTGGACGGCAAGCTGCACGCGGGCTAGCAGCAAAGCGTAGCTATAAGAGAGCGCGGCGTTGACGGGGTCGCGGGGCGGGCGGCGGTTGCGCCCGGTAAAGCCGTAGGGTGAGAGTGGACCTTGCAGCGCCTGGTAATAGAGGCGGGCGATAATCCCCTCATAACCGCGCAGGCGGTCAAGCTCGGTAGTGCCCTCGAGTCTGGCCGCCAGGGGCTCGAGCTGCGCTAGCAGCTCACGCACGCTGGGGTAGCGCGGGGCGAAGCGGCTAAGGACGAGCCGGCTCGAGCAGAGCTTGCTCAGCACAAAGGCTTTAGCTAGCCGCAAGCGGACGCTGCCGGCGGCGTTAAACTGCGCCCGGAGCCGCGCGGCGGGCGCGAGCGAGTGCGGCGCGGCGGCGCCATAAAAAGCGCCGTCAAGCGAGGTGAACAGTATCGGCACCTGGTTGCGCAAAAGGAACGTCAGGGCCGGGGTAGTCAGGCGCACGTTACCCCAGACCACCACACAGCGCACCTTGCGGGCCGGCATCTGAGTCAGTATCTGCTGGTCTAGCTCGACTAACAGGCGGCCTTGGCGCAGGCGGAGGGTGGCGGACTGCTCGGTGAGGTGGAGGGTCATGTCAGGGGGATGGGATCGAACGCAACCTCCGGTAGTTCTCCGCTATGCACAAAAGTTTGTAGCACATCGGCTAGATCGTTAGCGAGCTTCTGCTTGGGCGGGGCAAAACCGTGAACAAAGACCGACTCATTACGCGAGTTGGCCAGTCCCACTACCCTATTTGCATTGACCGAGATGGCTGCCTCGTCTTTAAGTGCCCTGAGCAAGAAAAAGGCGCTGATAAAGTCTAGGGCGCTCTTTTGTGCAAGATTACCTTCCAACCTCAGACCCGCATTTTTTCGCTCCCTTTGGTAGTCGGCTTGGAGGGCCTCGAAATTGGTTTGAGCGATCTCACAAAGCTGCGGGTAGTCAGGTTTAGCTGTATCAAACCCCTTCAGGGCCAGCCGGTGCTGCAAGAAAAACTCTAGGCTCCGATAGCCCAGCAACACTGCCTCGGCGGTGCGACCAGATTTAAGCCGCCTATCAGCCATGAAATTTAGCGCGGCCAGAGTCCAGGCAACCTTACTGCGGTCTGCGAGTGGTGCTATCTCTTTCTCTCTGCCAGTAAGGGCATCGGTTAGCTGAACGATGGCCTCGAGACCCTGCTTTTGGCCTTCTATGGAGTCCTGATGTTTCACCAAAGGGCTTTGTCGGTAGGGATGGTTTTGCAGCAAACCTAGCAGTTCGGCCAGCTTTTCCCCAGCCTGCTTAAACTGAGCTGTGTCCAGGAGTTTATAAGCACATGACAAAATGGCCTCCGGGCTGTTGGCGCGACCTTCCTGTTCTATGGCTCGTCTAAAACGCTCTTCTGCCCGTAGAAAATCTCCCTGCTGGTAGGCTTCTCTAGCGCGATGGTAAAGCCAGTCGGGGACAACCTCACGGGGGTTCTCGAGGCGCTTCAGGTACTCCGTTCCAGCTACCGGACGACGAAGCTGGTCGTCGTATTCTTCATTGTCCACATAGTAGACATGTGCCGTGCGGCCCTCCTCGGCTAGCGAGAAGGCAAACATCGCAAGCCCAGCAACCATGGCCTTGGTGCCGCCCGTCGGGTCACAAGCGATAGGAGCCGCAGGGTCTAACCTGTCTATCTGCTGGCGAACCTGCTTGTAAATGTCTTCTGGTTCGCTACGGCTTACCTGAAGGGTCTTGATCCGATCCACCCCCCAGCCCAGTTCCTTTTCAATCCGCTCGCAGAGTTTCTCGGTATCCTTGGTGTGCAGCAAATACACCCTTGTGGCATTTATGGCCCGCGCAGAAAGAATTACCGGCTCGGGGGTTGTTCCTACGGTATGGAAAGAGGCCGCATATTGCTCTTGCCCTCGGTCGGTAAAGCCCTCTTTGGTGAGGGGCCAGATTTTCTGCTCGTAAAGTTGTCTGGCTTGGGTAGCCTGGGGCGACGGTTCGATGCTACCTGGGCTCGTTTGGCTCAAAAGGTTCCTGTACTGTATCCACAGTTCGCGCAATTGCTCCTTGTTCTGATTCATCTACCCTCCTTGAATCGTGCAAAGGGTCAAAAGCCTTCACCCGCCCAAACCCCAGACTGGTCTTGGCCCCCACCCCAGCATAAAAAGCAAACCGGGCTAAAGCCTGCATCCACTGGGCCTCCTGCGGGCTGGCAGCGGGCAGGTGGTAGACCACCCGGCCCACAAAGCCCACCCCCCGCTCGTCTGGGTTGGGCTGGATGAACTGGCTGCGGGCCTGGAAGCGGGCGATGGTCAGGCGCTCCCAGCTTTCGCTTAGCTCGGAAGGCACCTTTACCGGCGCAAAGGCGTTCCAGCGCTGGGCCAGCGAGTCGAAGACCAGCCTGGGCTCGGGCAGGGGGTAGCTGTTCCCCTGGCGGCGGAAAAAGGTGGGGCTGGCGAACTGAAGCCCCAGGCTGTGGGCGGCCTGGCCCTGGAAAAGCCGGGGGTAGGTGCTCACCCCGGCCCAGGGGTGTTCTTCTTGCAGCACCGCCCGCACCCGGAAGGAAGGCTCGCCTAGCCGCACATGCTGATCCACCAAGCCAAAGAGCTGGGGCGACAGCCGGGCGTACAGATTCTCGTCTAGCAGGCCGATGCGCACCCACCACTGGCCCTCGGCCCCACCCAGCCCCAGGCTGAAGGGATTGGGCTGAGCTTTGTGCAGCTCAGGCTCAATCTCACGCAAAAAGCCGTAGATCAGGCCGCGCCAGCCAGCCGCGTCGGGGCGGGCGGGGCCTTCGAGAGTCAGGACAAGCGCAGCCAGTATCATGCTAGATCGGTCTGGGCGAAGTCGTCTCCCACGTAGGCCAGGGGCAGGCCGGCAACCTTGGCTACGGCGTAGCTCAGGCAGTCGCCAAAGTTGAGGGCGGCGGGGTGGCGGCCCTTACCGTAGCGCCGGAACGCCACAAGGGCCTCGCGGGCATGGATGGCCTCGAACGGGATAACTGAGACATCCAGCCGCTCGAGCAACTCGTCCAGCAGGTAAAGCCGCTCGAGGCCCAAACGGTTGCCCACCACCAATCCCACCTCCACCAGGGTGGGGCTGCCCACCAAGCGCACCTCGGCCTGCAAGAGGCGCTCAATGGTCTCAGCGTGGCCGGGCTCGGCGAAAATCAGTTGTACCAACACCGAGCTATCCAGCACCATCAGAACCCCTCCGGGCCGAAGCCCAGAATCTCCTCTTGCTCGGCCTTGGAGGGGGCTTTGCCCAGGCTTTCTGGCGGCATTCTGGGCCATACCTCGCGCTCTAAGAACTCGAGGATGCTCTCCTTGCGCGGGCGCTGGAGGTATAGCAGGCGAGCCTTCCGCTCGAGCAGGGCCTTGCGGATGGCCTCGGTCTTGGTCTCGCCGGTCAGGTGGGCCACCTCGGCAGCCAGGCGCTCCAATTCGGGGTTTTTCACGGTGAGGGCCATGCTTTCAGTATAGGCGGGAGAATACAGAGTTTTTGTTGGGCTCGCCCTCACAGGGCAGGGTGGCTAGCAACACTACAGCACCTCGACCATCAGCCAACCAAGCGGCTTACCTTCGCACAGCTTGCGGCTGGCAGGGGCTTCATCGGTAAATTCGGCCAGGTGCAGGCTGGTGGCACCCGCGCCGAAGCCGAGGCGGAGCGGAAAACGGAAGGGCGGCTTAAACTCGCCATCACTTAGGCAACCTTCGATCGCCGTCGAGATCTCATCCATGAGGTCTGCGGCAGTGTCCCAGCCGCGTTCGTCATACAGCTCCAGCTCGTCACCGGCAATCGTGGCATAACGGTCATACGCGGAGGCCGCAATCTGCGCCAGCGAAGGCCGATAATCTAGCTTTAAAATCGAGCGCTGTTGGAAACCCTCGTTGAGGCGCAACGTGGCCTCGACGCTCCCCTCATCCCAGACTTCGGCCAGCAGACTGATACCGGTCGGGGCGTCGGGGCTTTTGCGGCTCCCCCACACTTCGAGCTGCGCAAAGCGGGTGCCGGGCAACGGGGTGCTATCACTTAAGGCCAAGGTGCGCAGCGGGTCGGCGCTGATGTTAGCGCGGGGACCGTGCTTCCCTTCAACCTCGTAGTGTAAAGTATATGCTTCCAGCAGTTGGTTGGCTTTCATCCATCGCCCGCGCTGGCGCTGCATATCACGCGGAATGCGAATGCGCCCCCTGCCGACTTTGGTCTGCCAGCGTTCGTTGCGAAACTCGAGATCGCGCTCGTGGCCGAGACTGCGTTGTAGCTCACCTGCCAGCAGCGCACTGCGGATCGCCCCCTTGAGGCTCGAGCCGGGCAGGTAGGCACCCTGCGGGGTGCGGGGTAACAGGCGCACCTCGAGCTTGGCGGTGCGCGCTTCGAGACGGCTAGTGGCGTAGCGGCGAAAGCTATCGCCGGTCTTGGCCGTCCAACTGCTGACGCTCTCGGGGCGAAGGTTTCGCAACAGGGTCTGTACCTCGTCGCGGGCGTCTAGCGGGCCGCGCGACAACGCCTTGAAGTAGCGCTCGCGCTCGATGGGTTTTAGAGTTTCAACAAGCTTGGGCAATGACAGGGCAAAGGCCGTATCGCCCTTAAGGGCATAGGCATAGGGCTCGAGCAGCTCGCCACTGCCGACGTGAATAGGGGTAAGCGGGGTGAGGCGCAAGCGGTAGGTAGTCATAGGCTGATCCCTAACGGAAAAGCATAGAGATAGTCCCATACCTGCACACCTGGGGCCGGTGGAGGATCGGGGGTGAGCTCGAGCATGCCGCCCCTGCTAGCCAGATCAAGCGTCGAGCCCTCCACTACCCGCAGGTGCGGGCGCTTAAACGGCTTGGCTTGGCTGGCAAAGTAGCCACCAAGCCGCCCCCAGTAGGTTTCAAGGCGCCAGTAGCCTTGCATGGCGGGGTTAGGCAACACCGGCGCCAGGGTAACAGCGTGGGTCGGCTGCGGGTGCTCGGGGAGCGCTACCTGGTTTACCCCCTCCACCGTAAAGTGGCCCATGCCGATGCTGGCACGCCCGCCATAACCGAGGACGCCGACGCGCTTTAGCAGGTCGGTAGCCTCGGTGACCGGCTGGCTGTCACCTCTTAGGTAGACGCTTAACGTATCGCTGCCACTAAACCAGAGTAGTTCGTCGTCGTACAGGGCGCCTTCGAGTGCACCGCCGGTGCCTCGGTCGATGGTGACGCGGGTACGAGTGCTGGGCAACCAGTCGGGGGCGCTATCAACCTCCGTTTGCAGGTGCGCCACGAGCGCCACTTCGCCGCGCTGGGCGACCTCGCGGTAGAGGTCGAACGAAATATAGCGCACCCTTTTGAGCGCCTTGCGCTGGCGCGTGTCGGACACGGCCACCGTCGGCAGCAGCGGCCTGGGCAGAAAACCGCTTGGGAACGCCGAAGAGATTAAGAACGGCGGCGCAACCTGGAAGCGCTCGAGCCAGTCGCGGAGCGCCCCCTCACCGCGCTGTTCGCGCAGCGCCCAGGCCAAGTGGCCCCAGAGCATAGGAGCGCGCGGCGGCAGCCGGAAAGGGCCGCGCGGCTTGAGGCGGATCTCAACCGTGGTCACGGCGTGACGGTATCCACCTGATAGTGAAGTTTGACCTGGCCGTAGCCACGGCTGGTGGAACCCCCCAAGGCATCTAGCTGAAGGAGGCTTAACGCCTTGAGGACGACCTCGTCAAAGTATCGTTCGTCGGCCTTGCCCCCGTCGCCGGTGTCATAGACCTTATAGACGATCTCGAAGTCGAAGCGGGCGCCGGCCGGCACGCGCTCCATGGTCCGCGGGTTGGCGTCGCCGCCTAAGCGCGGGATGAAGACTTCCTGCTTGATCTCGGTATAGAGCGTGCCACGCTCTAGGTTCATCTCGTTGAGGGCCTCGCGCGAGGCATCGGTCAAGTAGGCGTCGCGGACGATCAGCCGGGTCGGACCGCGCACTCCCTGGCCGGGCTTCTCGAAGGCTGCTGCGCCAAAGACCCGGCACACCCGGCAATCGATCCGGCTGCACTGGTGGGGGTGGCGCTTGTCGTCAACCAGGTACTCGCCGCCCAAGTGCCACTCGATCAGGCTACGCATCTTCCCCTTGATTGATGAGCCGGGCACATAAGGTTCACGAGTCAGGGGGTTACGGATCACGGGGTTATCGACTCCGCCGATCTCCATCCCCTCCTTGCTGCCGCCGATACGCAGGCCGGTAGCAGCTTCAAGCTCGCCACGGATAACCTTGATTCTGAGCAGTTGCATCAGCGCCCCTCCTTAGCTTCCGGCATGAAGTAGGCCACCACCGCCTCCAGGTACTTGACCATCGCCTCAAAACCCTTGTCGTCATGCACACCGTCGATGCACTGATTCATAAACTCGGAAAAGGTCACCATGTCGTTAGTCTTGCTGTTGTTGCGGCGACCGTAATGGGCCTTAGCTTTGAGCAGGCCGAGGTAGGGCTGAATTCGCGCAAAGGCCTCTGCCCCGCTGCGGCTCTTTTCGGAGTGGAAACGCGCTTGCAGAGCGCGAACCTCCCCGAAATAACGCCGCACCTGCACGCGGGTTACTTGCGCACTGAGAAGCTTCTTGGCATCGCGCTGCGCCTCCTCATCAAAGAGATGAGGCTTTAGCAGCCCCTTGGCCGCATCCTGGAAGTACTCTTTCATCACTCACCTCGCGTTTCATAGATAGCCCACTGCACCCAGGCAGGTAGGTAGCGCATCTCGGAGCTTTGATGATTGAACAGCGGTTCAAGAAAGGCTTGCTGATCTTGCAGTTCGGGGCGCCGGAACAGGTAAGCCAGCACCGGCTTATAGCGCATACCCTCCGGGTCTTGCTCGGTCTCCCAGCGCTGCCATAGCCGATGCAGCCCCAGCAGGCGATAGGCCACGCTGCGCGGCAACTCCTTGCTCTCAAGGCGGCGCCTGAGCGCGTCCGCACGACCCTGCAAACCGGCCAACTCAGCCCACGGCACGGCTTGACCGAACAGCGTTAAACGATCTCGCCCCGCGCTCTTAGCGTGCTGCTCAGCCTCGGCGACATAGGCCGCGATCTTCGGCACCGGCAGGTGCGGCTTCACCATCACGAAACCGCCCGACAGCGTAAAGTCGGGATGATCGCCGGTGAACTGTTGATAAAGGCGGTGAAGATCGATAGCAAAGGCCAGCAGCACGTTCCACGGGCCGAGCAAGAATAGATCGTCGCCACCGGCATAGACGGTATAGATCAGCGGGTAGTGGGTGCGCTTGAAGGGCTCGAGCCGCCCGAATGCAAGCCGCTCTTGATAACGAGACGGGTCGCGAATGAGACTCGCTACTTCAGCAGCGAAAAAGGTCTCTATCAGGCGCGATAATGAGGCGACACGGCTAACGCTGACCCGTTCCTCACCGAGGCGCGTAAAACCATGCTCGAAGACCTCGCCCATGCGATCTGCATCGAGCATCACGGCCCCCAACAGCGCAGCGCCGCCAGACAGGGCAGCCAGCTCGCTCAGGGTGAGCGGCCGCTCGGGGTGATCGCTAAGTTCATCCTCCTCGCGGCTTAGCTCCTGTTGTTGTAGCCAGTCCAAATAGTCGCCACGGTAAGCGCGATAGGTCAGAGCCTGTTGCGCCTGAGCGACTGTCGGTATATGACCAAGCAGCGTGCGAACCTCCCAGGAGGCCACGCTGGGGGCAAAATCCAACCGCCCCCGCAAGATGTGCCCAGCAGCGCTACCTAGGCTCACGCTCAGCCCCGGGAAGCGATAATCACCCTCGGCAGGCAAGTTAGTCAGGCTGAGGGCGGCCACGGTGGGCAGGCGTCTACCGACTTGCTCGTCGCGTTCGGCCTGGTGCGATACCGCGCCCGCCTGGTCGCGCATGGCCGGGACGCTGCCGTAGGCCGCACAAGGGCGCAGCGCCCCCTGATACAAGACCGGGTGCGCCAACTGGGAGCGCAACGGTCGGAGCTTGGCAACGCCTAAAGCCTGGTGCGCTGCGCTCAGGGCCCCCGCAAAGTCACCGCTGCCAAAGCCTGCCGGTGCGAAGGCTGTCCAAGCCAGCTGCGGCATCAGCGTTGCGCCTTCTGCCAGGGCATGGGCCTCCCAGCGCACTTGCGCACCCTGCAACACTTGAACCGTATTAGGGGTATTAGGCAGCAGCAGATAGAACTTGCCGCCAGCGTTCATGAAGCGCTGTAGGGGCAAAAGCCCTAGCTCGTTGAGGATAAGCGCGCTAAACGCCTCGCTGCTTAAGGAGACCTCGAGACTGCGCGCGCGCAGGCGCTTGGCTAGCGGCCCCGTGCCGGCCTGAGCCCGGCGGATGCGATAGATATGCTCTTGAATGCCGCCTAAATCACCGATGACCAGTAAAAACTTCTCCTGTGCCTCATCTTTGAGCGCACTATGGCTGAGCGTGCCCCGCTCCTGGTGGTAGCGCCACAGCGCCGCCGCAATAGCGCTACCGAGCCGCAGATGATCGTAAAGCGACACCCCCGGCTCACCTTGCGTATCAGAGGGCACGCACCAGGCAACCTCGTAAAGGAGCCCGGCCAGGTTCATGATGAGCACATCGAGCGTGGGTCTGAGACGTGCCAGGTCGGTCAGGCGCTGCTCGAGCCGCTCCACCAATTTGCCGAGATAGGCTTCGCTGCGCACGTTTGCCCCGTGCTGTAGCGGATAAGCTACCCCTGCCGCCAACGGCTCGAGGTGATAACCCCAGACCGGCTGGCTCTTACCTGCCAGGGAGACGCTGCCGAACACCGGTTGCAGCGCGGTGCTCGGCGGATGGCCCCGGTCGGGGCTGTCAGCCCGTTCGTAGCTAGCATAGTTGTCCGCATAGTAGACAGCCCACTCCTCCAGCGACTGCGGTCGAAAGTCGTCTTGGGTGCTGCGGTTGTTGTGGTGGCGCTTGGCGGTATTAGCCAACCAGCCCGGCTCGAGCCCAGCATTGGCGAACAAGGCCGCGTGCCGCTCGATGAACCAGGCGGTATAGCCGGCGTGATGGGTAGCCGCCAACCCGTCTGGCGGAGACTGCCAGTAAGCGCGCTGATAGAGCTTGCCGATGTCGTGCAGCAGGGCTGCTGCCCCTACTTCAAGATGACCTACCATGACAAGGCAAGCGTATCATGTGCCGACCGCGCAATCTGCGAAGAATCTCGCTTCAGGGCGGCTAGGCAATAGGCCCCGGTGGAATGGCTGGCGGACCGACGACCGGGAAGACCCCGGCAAAGGCCAGCGCCGCCAACACCGCGAACAACAACGCAAAACCGAGCGCTACCAGGCGCTGGCCGGGGGTCGCATAGACACGCCAAAACAGCTCGCGATAACGGAGATAGACGACCACCAGCACCAGCGTGGGGAGGCTAAAGAGCAGCCCCCAGAGCCAAAAGGGAAGCACCATTTGATCTTACCCCTTAGCCAAACCGGGATAAACCTCCCCGAGTAGGGCGGGTTCTGCTACGCTACTGCTATGGCTGAGCCTGACCTGCGCGACCCGCAGCTCTACTTTAACCGCGAACTCTCCTGGCTCAAGTTCAACGCCCGCGTGCTGGAAGAGGCTGAGGATACCAGCAATCCGCTGTTGGAGCGGCTGAAGTTTCTGGCCATTTTCAGCACCAATTTAGACGAGTTTATGATGATCCGCTACGCGGGCCTAAAAGAGCAGGTGGACGCGGGGATCACCGAGCGGACCGCCGACGGCATGACCCCCGCCGAGGAGCTTGAGGCCATCGCCGCCGTGCTCCACCCCATGGTGCAGCGTCACCGCCGGGTGTTGGGCCAGGAGGTGCTGCCAGCGCTCGAGCGCCAGGGGCTTAAGCTGCTCGGCATGGCTGAGTTGTCCGAGCTCGAGCGCGCAGCGGTCGAGGGATTCTTTTTAGGCGAGCTGTTCCCGGTGCTGACCCCGCTGGCGGTAGACCGCGGCCACCCCTTCCCCAGGCTGCCGAACCTGAGCTTTGCGCTCCTGATAGAGCTTTTAGACCCCAAAGGGAACGAACCCAAGATCGCCATCGTGCAGGTGCCGAGCGTCTTGCCGCGCTTCTTTCGGCTCCCGGGCGAAAGCTACCGCTTTGTGATACTAGAAGAGATCATCAAGGCGCGGGTTGGGGCGCTCTTTCCGGGGTTACTGGTGGAGCAGGCCTACGCGTTCAGGCTGACTCGCAACGCCGATATCGAGATCGCCGAGGATGAGGCCGATGACCTCTTGCAGGTGATTGAGGACGAGGTGCGCAAGCGCCGCTGGGGCGACGCGGTGCGGCTCGAGGTCGCCACCGCGATGCCTGAGCACCGGCAGGAGATGCTGCGCAAGAGCCTAGACCTTGATCCCCATGATGTCTATCGGATTCCCAACTTCTTTAGCGTCGTCGATTTCATGGAGCTGGCCGGCCTCAACCTTCCCGAACTGCGCGACCCCCCCTTTACCACTCGCCTCCCTACCGAATACCGCGGACATGTCGACGTGTTCGCGGCCATCCGCCAGCAAGAGATCCTGCTCCATCACCCCTTCCACGCCTTCGACGCGGTGCAGCAGCTGATCGACCAGGCTGCCGATGACCCGCAGGTGCTGGCCATCAAGCAGACCCTCTACCGGGTCGGCAAGCGCTCCCCGGTAGTAGCGGCCCTGGCCCGGGCAGCCGGACACGGCAAACTGGTCACCGCCTTAGTCGAGCTAAAGGCGCGCTTCGATGAGGAGAACAACATCATCTGGGCCCGCGAGCTCGAGCGGGCCGGGGTGCATGTGGTCTACGGCTTTGCCGGCATCAAGACCCACTGCAAGGCGCTGCTCATTGTGCGGCGCGAGCAGGGCGAAATCCGCCGCTACGTCCATCTTGCCACTGGCAACTACAACCCAGCTACCAGCACCGTCTACACCGACTTCGGGCTACTGAGCTGCGACCCGGCGCTCGCTGCTGATGTCTCGGAGCTGTTTAACGTCCTTACCGGCCACTCCAAGCAGGATAGCTGGCGCAAGCTGTGGGTGGCCCCTAGCACCCTGCGAGCCGAAATCTTGGCGGCCATCGAGCGCGAAACGGCCCACGCCCTAGCCGGTACAGCCGCTCGGATCATCGTTAAGATGAACGCCCTGGTCGATCCTGAAGTAATCCGAGCGCTGTACCGCGCCTCGCAAGCCGGGGTCGAGATCGATCTGATCGTCCGAGGGGTGTGCTGCTTGCGCCCCGGTGTGCCGGGAGTCAGCGACAGAATCCGGGTGCGGAGCATTGTAGGGCGTTTTCTGGAGCACTCCCGCGCCGCCTACTTCTATCATGGCGGTGCCGAGGAGATCTACCTGAGTTCTGCCGACTGGATGCCGCGCAACCTAAACCGCCGCATCGAAACGGCCTTCCCCATCGATGACCTGCGCCTCAAGAAGAAACTGCTGCAGATCCTCGACCTCTACCTGCGCGACAACGTCAAGGCCCGCGAACTAGGGGCTGATGGCGACTACTGCCATGTCCGGCGGCGGCCGGGCCAGCAGCGGCTGAACGCCCAAGAGCGGCTCTTGGAGCTGTCGGCGCGGCGGCTGGCACAGAGCGGCGGACGCTAGAGGGTACTGACTCGGCCACAAGTCGCTTAGATTATCTTCTCGCGCTTTTCCTCTTCGTAGAGGCGCTCGAGCACGAACTCTTTTAACAGCGTCTGGTAGCCCTTGCCCTTGCGTGCGGCCAGTCGCCTGAGGCGGTGCGCGAGGTCTTCGTCGAGCCTGACCGAGGTATTAAAGCTCTTGCGCTTTGGCGGCAGGTCCTCCTCCGGCACGGGGCCTGCTTGCTTCAGGTAGGCCTCGGTGATCTCGCGGGTTTGCCAGAAGTGGCGGGCCTCAGCTTCGCTCATGCTCTCGGGCACGTCCTTAGGGTCGTTAAGGGGGACAATCTTTTTCATCGTCTGTTTCGCCTCCGGTAGGCTTTCTTTTCCCGCTCCGTAGCGGCTC
>JAGXSO010000096.1 GCA_018333775.1 Truepera sp. | reverse complement strand
TCAAGCCCTAGCAGATAAACGCTGCCCGCTGTCGGGAAGGCCAGGCCGGTAAGGAGCCGAATTACCGTGGTCTTGCCCGCGCCGTTGGGGCCAACCAGGGCATAGACCTCGCCGGGGGCGACCCGGAAGCTGAGGTCGCGCACTACTGGCCGCTGGCCGTAGTGTTTGCTGAGCTGCCTGGTTTCAATTGCGGCGCTTGCCATATCGCCCAGTCTAACGCTCGGGCGGCGCTGCTTCTACTGAACTGGCCCGTAAGCTGCTATCGATCAACACGGCATCGAGCACGCGCTCGAGCGCCCGCTCGACGGCCTGATCAAAGTCGCCCATCTCGATAACCGCTGTCCCCTCCTCGCTAGCGCGCTGCATGATAAAGTCTTGAAGATAGCGGATTTCGGTGAAATGCTCTAGGTAGCTCTCGTGGCTGCGTCGGTGCAGGGTCTGAACCTCGCGCAGCGTAAAATGGCGCCGATGCACGTCAGGGTTGCTGACCGCCGCTACCAGTTCGACCGCTACAGCGCCCTGCAGCGCGGTAGCGGGGATGAAGCCGGGGACTAAGTGGACCCCCTCGAGCACTACCGAGGTGTGCTCTTCGATATTGCGCCTTATTACCGCTGAGAGGGCGGTGGTGAGTTGCTGCACCTGCGTCTGAAAGCCGCGAATGACGCGCTTGCGCTTGGGCTGAGCCGCTTCGCCGGGGAGCAGCTCGCTGCGCCAGGCCAAAAAGCTCGAGCTATGCAGCGCTGGGCTAAGCTCAGGGCTGATTAGCGAGCGCAGCGCCTGTCGCACCGAATCCGAAGACACCAGGCGCGGGATGCCCAGCCGGTAGGCCAGTTCAGCCGCTAGACTCGACTTGCCCACGCCTGGCCCGCCGCCGATCATCACCACCAACGGGCGCTCAGGGTGGCGCAGGCTGCGCAACAGGTCGTAGCGGCGGGCAAACGCTTCGCCAGCCTCGCTGATCAGGAGCGAGCGGACCACCTGGCGCACCTTAGCGCGTTCGACCTCGCTCTGGCCGAGCCGCCACAGCAGCTCTTCCGCCCGTTTGGCCAGGGCGTGCGATAGCTCGGGGCCTAGCCCCACCCCCATCAGCGATTGCGCTAAGATGCCGCGCGAGAACGGAAAGCGGACGCCGTCAGGTTCGACTATCTGCAAGTCCGAGCCGGGCGTCCTGGTCTCGTAGCGCAGGCGCAGGTCGCGGCCTAGCCGGGCTTCAAGGCTGATAGCAATCAGGTGTTTTAGCTCGCGTTCGCTAACTACCTCATAGCCCTGAGTGCGCAACGTCTGCTCGACCTGCTGGGCTACGGCGTAAGCCTCCTTGAAGCTCAACTTGAGCTTTTCTAGCGAGGCGGCCAGCGTGCGCCGCGAAAAGGGGGTCATGCTATCACCGAGCTTGACCATCAGCGGCACGAAGGGGGGCGCCTGTGCTTTGAAGCGGGCGGCTGCTGCCGGGCCCAAGCTCTTGTCGATCATGCTGGTCAAACGATCGACCAGCTCATCGAGTGCGATGTCGTGGCCACTCTCTTGCCGGTAGTGCTTCTCTAGGTTCCGCGCTAGGGTGATGGCTTCGTCGGTAGGGATGCCGGCCCCCTGGAGCGCCTCGACGATGACGCCGGTGCTGAAGGCGATCTTCTGACCAGCCCTTACGACGCGCAGGGGGTATTTCATGACCTTAACCTAACACAGCCGGCGGCCTACCTGGAGTGTGGCTTAATTCACTGCGGGCCAGCATCAGCAGCTCCGCGACGATATTGGCAGTCAGGCCCCAGATCAGCCGCCCGCCAGTTTCAAAAAAGTGAATGGTGCGGGGCTGTCCCTGCCAAGTTCGTGTCTCGGTGCGTGGCGCCAGCGCCAGCAGGGTAGCCAGAGGGATGGTGAACACCTCGGCTACCTCACCGTTACAGAGCCGGTAGTTGCTGGTTGCAGGGGCGGCGGCTACCACCGGCGTAACGATGTAGCCGGCCGGCGACGGGTGATCGCTGAGGCGGCCCCAGACGGCCTGGGGCGGGAGCCTTAGGCCAACCTCCTCGGCGCACTCGCGCAGGGCGGCCTCTTCAACGCTCTCGCCGGGCTCGAGCCGCCCACCGGGGAAGGCGATCTGACCGGCATGATGGCTCAGCCGGCTCGAGCGGATGGTGAGTAGCAGTTCAGCTCCGGTCGGGCTCAGCAGCAGCAGCACCAGCACCGCCGCCGCCTTAAACTCCGGCCAATTCAGGCGTTCGGGGGCGTGGCGGGCTAACCGTTGCCGCAGCGGCTCAAGCATATTCGTGGCGCAGCCTGGCTTCGATGGCCTCGCGCAGCGCTAGCTCGGGGTTGACGCCCAGGCTGCGGGCGTAGTCCACCACCGCCAGCAGCAATCTCCCTAAATGACGGGTCGCGTCATTACCGCTCTCTAGCGCCTGGCTTACAGCCTCTGGGCGACCCTCCTCCCAACCGGCCCGGCGCCCCGCCTCGAAGGCCCGCATCAGCGCCGGTAGGCTGCGCGGCACCGAATGGGCCTTTCCTTCAGCCCCCTTGATCGCTTGCCAGTTGCGTATGACCTCCTCAGCGCCGCTGACCCGCACCGCCCCGAAGACGTGGGGGTGGCGCCGGATTAGCTTAGCTACAATCCCTTGCTCGACGGCGGGGTAGTCAAAGTGCCCGGCCTCCTCGGCGATCACAGTATGAAAAGCGACCTGCAGCAGCACATCGCCGAGCTCTTCGACGATGGCCTGGGGGTCGCCTGAGGCGATGGCGTCCATGGCCTCGCAGGCCTCCTCGAGCAGGTAGGGGCGCAGGCTCTCATGGCTCTGCTGCTGGTCCCAAGGGCAACCACCGGGGCCGCGTAGGCGGCGCATGATGTCAAGGAGGTCGTTCATGGCGTTAAGTTTAACAACCGTAGCGCGAGCTTGACACGCCGGGTAACACCCAGGCCCCAGCCAAACGTTGAAGATTTATCGTTGTCCCCCTCGTTACTGCCATATAATGTAGCCATGATAAAAGCGGAGCCCTTAGCGCTCGAGCTCCTGGAGTACAAGGTCAACGATCTCTTGGTCGGTCGCCAGGTGCGCGGCGGCTCGGCTGCGGTCTGGGCGCTGCACGATTGGTTGACAGCCTCGCTAATTAACCTCGACGACAACGAGCGATCCCGTCTCCATAAGGTCAGCGAGCGCCTGTCCCGGATAGGGCGCGCTATAGGCGACAAACAGGTGATTAAGAATCTCGACGAGCTGGAGTTGGGAAGCGAGCCGCCATTGGCTGCCAAACCGGCCCGCCTCGAGGCGGCGTTGCTAAGTCCGGCTGAGTTTGAAGAGCAGCAGACTCTTAAGCGCCTGGCCCGGCGCGTCTGGTGGGACGACTTAGAGCGCGTCTTGCAGCGGCTGGCAGCCGGCTATCGCGCTGAGCGCGACCGCCAGACGGCGCGGCTGCTTTATGCCACCTTGCGTAACTTGGCCCGCTGTGCCCGCAGCGATACCTTTGCCCAGGACGTTAACCTGGCGCACTTTCAGGTGGTTGAGCCGGTTCCGGAGTTGACCGATCCGCTGGTGTCGATCACCAGCGCCGATAGCGTCTTCGAGTTGTTGCGTGAACTGGCCACCATCGCGCTGACCTTTAAGCAGGCAGACAGCCCTTACGCGGCGCTGAGCCTCCCCGAAGAGCAGGCGCTGTCCTACCTGCGGCGTGTAGCGCTGGCAGTCGCACGGGATCCGTTTGCGGGCAGACGCAGCCTGCTGTCTTACAAGGGGCCGACCAGTCAGCAGTTGAGGACCGCACTCGAGGCGTTGAGCAGGGATCAGATGCGCGAAGAGGCGCGGCGGGAGGAGCGGCAGCGGCTCGAGCAGCGGCTGTCAGAGGCGCTCAATTTCGAGCGGACCCAACAGCAGCTGTTTGAGCGTGATGTGCGGCTTTACACCCAGGCGGCTGAGACCCTGTTTGAGCAGCTCGGCCAGCACTTGCCCAAGCGGGTCGGCGGCAGCGCCAGCGACCCGCAGCTGCCCAGCGCAGTGCTGTTTGCCGAGAACCCGGCCTTGCGCATTGAGTCGGTACCGACCAGTAGTCAAGCCGTGACCATCTACCTGCGCGGCCCGGTCCGCTTGAAACTGGGCGGCGTGGAGCTAGGTATCATGCGTTCGGGCAATGTCTGGTCGCTCTATGTCGCCGATCAACAGCTGCCGCTTCAACCGCGCATGAGCTTCAAGCTGGGGCGGCGGCGGCTGTCGCTCTTTCACGAGGGGCAGTATGTCCATCTGCGCCTCCAGGACGAGGTGCGCTCACTGGCTGCGCTGGTAGCTGAAGCGTTGGTTCTCCAGACCGTGTTGCAGCCCGACCGGCAGGCGGTGTTGCTCAATCTGCTCCAGACAGCTACCGGGGTAGCCATCAGTGAGCCACAGCAGATGGTGCGCCAGGCGATAGCGCGTCTTCAGCACATGTCCGACAAGACCCCCGACCGGCGCAAGGCGCTGGCAGGCTTTTTGCAGGGGGCGGCTCGAGCCGCGCGCCTGAACCTTGACGATGAGCTAATTGACGGCTTGGTGGAGCGGCTTTATATCGCCATGACGATTAGCGAAGACGGGTTAGGCAGCCTGTTAATGCCCCTTAATGAGCGACAGGGCGGGGTCTACCCCTTAAGCGACGAGCCGCTCAGCCTCGCTTTTGACGGTATGCCGCTGACCATCCGCCGCTATCGCAGCCGCGGCCAGGGGGTGCCGGAGAGCATCGTGGTGATGCTGCCGGGCAGGCCGCTCGGCTCCTTTACCGACTATCTATTGGCGCCGTTTGGCACCGGCACGCTGCTCTGCGCCCGCTCGAGCGACGCCTTGGCGGCTTTCTATCTGCCGCAGCATAAGATCGAGACCGTTGCTAGTTAAGCGGGTGCCCCACTCTTCTAACCGTGCCTAACGGTAGGCTGCCGGCGGCGGTGGGAGAGGAGTCTCTATGGTTGCCCTCCGGGCTTGGTTTGACCGTGTTGACGTGCGTATTACTAACTGGATGGCTCGCTTTGGCCTGCTGTTTCTAAGGGTTAGCCTCGGCCTCGTCTTTCTCTGGTTTGGAGCGCTGAAGTTCTTTCCCGGCCTTAGTCCGGCTCAGGAGCTGGCCACCAGCACGACCGAGATCCTCACCCTAGGGTTGATCGCTCCCGAGGTCGCTATCCTGCTGCTAGCAGCTTGGGAGTGCTTGATCGGCCTGGGCCTGATCACCGGACGCTTTATGCGAGCGACGCTGCTGCTGCTCTTTGTGCAGATGCTAGGCACCGTCACTCCGCTCTTCTTCTTCCCGCAAGAGGTCTTTACCCGCTTCCCCTACGCACTTACCTTGTTGGGCCAGTACATTATCAAAAACGTGGTACTAGTCGGCGCGGGCCTGGTGATTGGCGCTACCGTGCGTGGCGGTGCGCTGGTGGCCGATCCCAAGATCGCTCGAGGCGTCAGCCCATGATATCCTTACGGTATAGTGATGTTGTAGCATGATACTGCTAAAGTAAGGAGGATTATGGTCTATCGGACGACCCTCACCAGTAAGGGCCAAGTCACGCTCCCCAAGGAGATCCGCAACCAGTTTGGGATCAAGGAGGGAGACCAGATCGCTTTTGAGGTGTTGGGCGACCGCATCCAGGTCAAGATGATTCCTAAGCTGAGCATCGACGAACTCTTTGATAGCCTGCGTGGCAGCGGGGTGCCCTTTCCCGGTCTTGAGACGGAGAAGCAGGTTATGCGCGAGCGCCACCTGCGGCGAGAGTGAGTAGTAAGCCACCGCTCTACGTGCTGGACGCCAATGTCCTGCTACGCTTTATCACCAAGGCTCCAATTGACCAGGCTGAACGGGCCCGTGCGCTCCTTAGGCGGGGGCAGCTAGGAGAGATGCGGCTGGTGCTAGAGCCCCTCACCTTGGCCGACGTGGTTTACGTTCTGAAGAGGCAGTACGGTGTTGCCTACGCCGAGATAGAGTCGATCCTGTTGCGCCTTTTCGCCTCAGGAGCGGTGGAAATCATCGAGCGCGCACGCTGCGAGGCGGCGCTGGCCAGAGTTGTCTGGCACAGCGTGGACTTCGAGGACGCCTACTTGGCTGTGCTCGCGCAGGAGCTAGGCGGAGGAGTGGCCTCATTCGATCCGCACCTCAAGCGGCTGGGGGTAGACTGGCTAAAGCCCTGAAGCTGTGCGGTATACACCGGCATTTGTGGCATACTGGGATCACTTATGGCACAGCCCCGTACCCCCACCACCATAAGAGTTGATCCTCAAGGGCGTTTGGTAATCCCCGTTGCGCTGCGCAAGACCCTCCGGGTTGAGGCGGGCACCGAACTTTTCGCCCGGCTCGAGGGCGAGCAGCTCATCCTGGAACGGCGTGAGGCTGTCGAGCGGAGGCTCAAGGCGCGCTTTGCCCACATTCCCAAAGAGGTCAGCCTGGCCGATCAATTGCTGGCCGAGCGGCGTCAAGCCCGCCGTTGACCGCACTTACCGCCACGCAAGGATTATTATCGATTCGTTAAAGGTCGTGCGATGAGCCTATTTGCTAAAGCCTTGCCTGTCCGCCCAGTATACCGTGAGGTGTTAGCCGACCTAGAGACCCCCCTAACGGCCTACCTCAAGGTGGCTTCTCACCCCAGCTTCTTGCTCGAGTCGGTTGAGCAGGGCGAGCGGATTGCGCGCTACTCGTTTATCGGCACCGGGGTGCGCCGTAAGCTTACGGCGCGCGGCCGGCAGGTGACTGTCAGCACCCCGCAAGGGACTGAAGCGCTGACCACCAACGATCCGCTGCGGGTGTTGTGGGACTTGACCGTGCGGGAGACCCAGGACGATCCGCGCCTGCCCAGCTTTTGGACGGGAGCGGTGGGCTATGCCAGCTACGACCTGATCCGCTGTTACGAGAACCTGCCGGACTCCAACCCCGACGAGTTGAAGCTGCCCGATCTACTGTTCATTGAGCCGGAGGCAGTTATTATCGTCGACCACCTCAAGCGGCGGCTGTTCATAGTGGCGCCGGCGGAGGTGGGCAACCCGGCTGACGAGCAGGCGGCACAGGCGCTGGTGGATACGCTCTACCAACGCCTGCGCGGTCCGCTGCCGGGGGTACCCGGCGACCGCTCGGGGCGGCGCACCGAGTTCGTTAGCAACTTCACCCCAGAAGGATACAAGGAGGCAGTAGGCCGGGCGGTGGCGTACATTCAGGCCGGCGATGCCTTCCAGGTGGTGCCGAGCCAGCGCCTCAGCGCCGAGCTGGGCGTACACCCCTTTGCCATCTACCGGGCGTTGCGCGTGGTCAATCCCAGCCCTTACCTTGGCTATCTCGACCTGGGTCCGGTAACGCTAGTGGCCAGCAGCCCGGAGAGCCTGGTGCGCAGCGATGGGGTGTGGGTCGAGACTAAACCGATTGCCGGGACTCGCAAGCGCGGCCCTACCCCCGAGGAGGACGAGCGGCTGGCACAGGAGCTGCTGGCTGACGCCAAGGAGCGCGCCGAGCATATTATGCTGGTCGATCTGGGCCGCAACGACTTGGGTCGGGTGTGCCGGTACGGCAGCGTCGCGGTAGCGGAGCTGATGCGGATTGAGCGCTACAGCCACGTGATGCACATCGTCTCGACGGTGCGGGGCAGACTAGCGCCCGGTAAGACGCCGCTCGACGCACTCTCGAGCACCCTGCCGATGGGCACCGCCTCGGGAGCGCCGAAGGTGCGGGCCATGGAGATAATTGATGAGCTCGAGCCCACCCGGCGCGGCCCCTACGCCGGGGCGTTTGGCTACCTCAGTGCGTCAGGGGCGATGGATATGGCCTTGACACTCAGGACAGCGGTAATTGCCGGCGGCAAGATCCACCTGCAAGCGGGCGGCGGGGTGGTAGCCGATTCTGACCCGGAGTTCGAATACCAGGAGTCGATGAACAAGCTAGCGGCCTTGGTCAAGGCGGTGGAGATGGCGACGGAAGGCTTAGCGTGAGCCCCAGGGTCTTAGCTGAGGGCTCGCTCATCTTTTGGTTTCACAGCTATGATGCCCTTCATGAAAAGCGTGCTAGCGTACATGTCGGTAAGGGGTCTCAAGATGATGTCAATGACGCCAAAGTTTGGCTCGAGCCGGAGGTTGAAGTCGCTCGCGTGGGCCGAACGCTCAAGGAGCACGAGCTGCGCCGGGCGATAAAGGTGATTCGCGAGCATCACGCGTATTTACTTGAGGAGTGGCATGGCTACCAAGGAAGGCGTTGAGATCAAGCGCTACAAAGTGCAGTACCCTATTTCGGCGTACACCTTGCCCCAGGAAGCGCGCATCCACAGCGTCAGCTTCGATGAGGAGTACCTGCACCTCGAACTTACCGATGGGAGGCGGCTTTCGGTGCCGCTCTGGTGGATCCCGACCATCCACAACGCCAGCCCTGAAGAGCGCGAGAAGCACCGGATCAGCCGTGACCGGACGATGATCATTTGGGACCCGGAAGTGTGTGGCATTAACGACGAGCTTCGTGTCATCGACTACCTGGGACCAATTGGCTCTGTGAAGGACGTATGAAACGCATCCTGCTAGTTGATAACTACGACTCGTTCACCTACAACCTGGTGCAGTACTTGGGCGAGCTAGGCGCCGAGCCGACGGTGTGGCGCAACGATCAGTTCGAGCTGGACAAGGTAGCCGAGTTTAGGCCGGACGGCATCGTCATTTCGCCGGGGCCGTGTACTCCCAAGGAGGCGGGTCACTCGGTGGCCGTGATTCAGCGTTACAGGGCGGAGGTGCCCATCCTCGGTGTGTGCCTGGGCCATCAGAGCATCGGCGCGGCCTACGGCGCCAAAGTGGTGCGGGCGCCCTTAATCATGCACGGCAAGACCAGTGAGATTCGCCATGACGGGACCGGACCGTTTGTGGGTCTGCCCGATCCCGTCACCGCCACGCGCTATCACTCGCTGATTGTTAAAGATATTCCTGCTGAGCTTATCGTCAACGCCTGGGTCGATGAAGCGGGCGAGCGGATTGTTATGGGCTTGCGGCACCGCGAGCACCCGGTGTGGGGGGTGCAGTTTCACCCCGAGAGCATTCTGACTGAGACGGGCCATCAGATGCTGCGGAACTTTCTGGCTATCTGCTAGCATAAACGCGTGAGAGGCTATACTGCTGTCATTGCAAGAGATCCCCAAACAGGACTTTATGTTGGGTATATACCAGGACTTCCCGGTGCACAGGTGCCCAGCAGATCCCGGTCGCCTAGTGGCAACGCTGCCTGTACTTATCACCGTTACTACCAATCGTTGTGCCCTGCTGCACGTGACGCTAGCGACGTTGTGTTTACCCAAATAGGATAATTATATATACTATCCTTATGCCACAAGTTCAGACCTATCTCAAGGAGAGCACTTTTCGGGCGCTCGAGCGTAAAGCCAAGGCCAGGGGTATAAAGCTATCGGAGCTTATGCGGGAGATGCTCGAGGCGCAGGTGGAGGCCATGCCATCCAAACGGTTGCTGGCTTTGGCCGGAAGCTGGGAGGGCGAACTGGAGCGTCCGCCTCAAGGTAAATTGGAAGAGCGGGAGGGGTTTTGATCTATTTGCTGGATACCAATACCTGGATTGCCTACCTCAAAGGTAACCAGGCAGTATTGGAACGCATCATGCAGACCCCCCGGCTTGGCATTACCAGCATTAGCTTGGGCGAACTCTGCTACGGTGCGAGAAAGAGCCAACGGGTCGAGGCCAACTTGCAGCGAGTGGAGACCTTAGCTAGCGAAGTACAAATTTTTACCGTAGATGCCTTGACAGCCCAAGCCTACGGGATGATTCGAGCCGACCTCGAGCGCCAGGGAACCCCCATCGGCCCCAACGACCTGTGGATTGCCGCGGTTGCCAAAGCCAACGACCTGATGCTGGTCACCCGCAACCAACGCGAGTTTACCAGGGTGGTGGGGTTGCGCCTGGAGGACTGGGAGTCAGATTCATGATTACGGCCTCGTCATGGAGCTGAGCGTCATTACCGTAACCCGCAACCGGCCGCAGCTCCTGGCGCAGAAACTCGCCTCGCTGGCGGCGCAGACGTTGCCGCCGGACCGGTTCGAGCTGGTGATCTGCGTCAATGGCTGCGAACAGGGGTCGCTCGAGCTGCTCAACGGTGTGGATACCCCGTTCTCTATGAAAGTGCTGTCGTTTGCCACCAACGAGGGCGCGGCCAAGGCGCGCAACGCCTGTGCAAAGCAGGCGCAAGGGGAGGCCATCTACCTCTCGGACGATGACTGCCTCCTTTTTCCAGACACCCTAGCCCAGCACCTGGCAGCACAGCGTCTGGCGCCGGTTGTGGCGGTGGGGGCAATATACTTTGAACACGATGGCGCATCGCGTGTGTGGCGACCGGGGAGGGTCGGATATTGGAATGTCAACGGTGCTAACACCAGCCTGCCTCGCGTCTCCTTTGAGGCGGTGGGGGGGTTTGACGAGAGCTTGAGCGGCTACGGCGGTGAGGACATCCTGTTAGGCTATCGTCTTAAGCAGGCCGGGCTGGGCTTTATGGCGCTGCCTGAGGCAAGGGTGCGGCATCTCGGACCCGATCCGCAGCGCTCTGGCGATCGTGACAAGGCCCGGATGGCCGGGAAAAACGCCGTCAAAATCGTGGCGCGCCATCCCAACCTAGCCTTTCGGCTCGGAGTACACCCGCTGTCATTATGGGCCAAGCGGGTACTGCTCGCGCCGCCGCTAGGTCTGGTGTGGCAGCGGCTAGATAGCGTATCCTACACCTACGAGCGCGCCTATCTGGCGGGGGCACTGGAGGAGAAACGGCGTGGCAGAGAAGCAAACCGGACTTGATGTTAAGCGCCTGTTAGACGAGGTGTTCGACGGCAGCACGCTGCCGCGTGAGCGGGCCAGGGCGGTGATGGGCTCTGTGATGGACGGCCAGCTCAGCCAGGTGCAGGCCGCCGCGCTGCTGGCGGCTTTGCGCACCCGCGGCGAGACGGTTGAGGAGATCATTGGCTTTGCCGAGGCTATGCGCCAGCGGGCTATTCGCGTACCGGTCGAACATGACGGCCCCCTGCTCGATACCTGTGGCACCGGCGGCACCGGCGTCAATACCTTTAACATCAGCACGGCTAGCATGTTCGTGGCCGCGGCAGGAGGGGCGCGGGTCGCCAAACACGGCAACCGCGGCGTCACCCGCAAGTCGGGAGCGGCGGACGTGTTAGAGGCGCTCGGCGCGCAGCTCAGCCAGAGCCCCGAGCGGCTGGCGGCCAGCATCCGCGAGGTGGGGCTGGCGTTTATCTTTGCCCGCGATTACCACCCGGCGATGAAGTTCGTAGCACCCATACGCGCCGATCTTAAGGCGCGCACCATCTTTAACAGCTTAGGGCCGCTGACCAACCCGGCCGGCGCCAACCGGCAGCTGTTGGGCGTATACAGCCCGGCCCTGGTCGAACCGCTAGCGCGAGTGCTCTTTGGTCTAGGCGTCAAGCGGGCGCTGGTGGTCTACGGCGACGGCATCGATGAGTTGACGGTGGCCGGCGTCAACACCGTCTGCGAGCTGCGTGAAGACCAAGTAACGCGCTACACCCTGACTCCTGAAGAGGTAGGCCTGCCGCGCTACGCGCTCGAGGACCTGTTGGGCGGCGAGCCTAGCGAAAACGCCGCCACTATCCGAGCCGTGCTAAGCGGTCAGGAGCGGGGTGCCAAGCGCGATGTGGTCTGCCTCAACGCTGGGGCGGCGCTGTATCTGATGGACCGGGCCGCCTCGATTGGTGCAGGGGTTGCGTTGGCGGCGCAGCTGATCGATCTCGGCCAAGCGCTAAGCAAGCTTAAGCAGTATCTCAACTTCACGGCTGCTGGGTAGCTGTCAGCAAAGACTCATCTGACTAGCTGAGAGTATAATGACCTTAGCATAGCGTTCACTCGGGTGAACGGGAGGTTCAGCGATGACAGAGACTACCGTAGTCGGAAGCTTGCGGATCAAGACAGGTTTTGCCGAGATGTTCAAGGGCGGCGTGATTATGGACGTCGTCAACGCCGAGCAGGCGCGCATCGCCGAGGAGGCCGGGGCGGTGGCGGTGATGGCCTTGGAGCGCGTCCCCGCCGATATCCGTGCTCAGGGTGGGGTGGCGCGGATGAGCGACCCCAGCACCATCGAGGAGATTATCGCCGCCGTCTCGATCCCGGTGATGGCCAAGGCGCGCATCGGCCACTTTGTGGAGGCCCAGATTCTGCAAGCCCTGGGCGTGGACTTCGTGGACGAATCCGAGGTGTTGACGCCTGCGGACGAGAACTATCACATCGACAAGCACGCCTTTACCGTCCCCTTCGTCTGCGGGGCGCGTGACCTCGGTGAGGCGCTGCGGCGGATCGGCGAGGGGGCGGCGATGATTCGCACCAAGGGCGAGGCCGGCACCGGCAACGTGGTAGAGGCGGTGCGCCATGCGCGGCAGATCCTGGGCGACATCCGCCGCCTTAGAGCCATGAGCAAAGACGAGTTGATGAGTGCTGCGCGTGATCTCAGGGCGCCCTATGAGCTGGTCCTGTACGTCCACCAACACGGCAAACTGCCGGTGGTGAACTTCGCCGCAGGTGGCATCGCTACCCCGGCGGACGCCGCCCTGATGATGCAGCTCGGGCTCGACGGGGTCTTCGTCGGTTCGGGCATCTTCAAGTCGGGCGACCCGGCCAAGCGGGCGCAGGCTATTGTGAAAGCCGTGACGCACTTTGACAACCACGACATCCTGGCCGAAGTCTCCCGGAATCTCGGTGAGGCCATGGTCGGCATCAATATCGATACCCTCTCCGAAGAGGACCTATTGGCTACCCGTGGTTGGTAGTAGAGAGTTTGCGCCGAGGGGTTAACCGCCCGGATAATGGTCTCGGTAGCGGGCGATTTAATCGGCCCTTCACGAGATTTTGTTATAGTAGCTCTGTGAAACTGCTGCAAGGGCTATTTTTGATCGTGCTGACGGCAGTGTTGTCGGTAGCGTCGCTGCTGACCGCCTCTGCTTTCAGGTGGGCGCAGGAGCTGCCCGACCTGGCCAGCCTCGACCTGCTGGAGTTCACCGCCACCTCGCAGGTCTTTGCCCGCGACGGCTCCACCTTAATCGGTGAAATCGTGCCGGTAATGGGCGAAGATCGGGCCAGCATCGACCGTATCCCGGTCAGCTTAGAAGAGGTCTCACCGGCAGCGCTGATGGCCATCGTAGCTTCTGAGGACGACCGCTTTTTCTCACACTTTGGCTTTGATATCCCCGGGTTGCTGATGGCCACCTATCTGGAGCTGTTCGGCCCCGGAGGGCGTGGTGGGTCCACCATTACTGTTCAAGTAGTCAAGAACCACTTCTTCCGCGATATCGCCGATGAGCGCACGCTCGAGCGCAAGATGAAAGAGCTGATGTTAGCCATTGAGCTCGAGCGCCGCCTGACCAAAGCTGAGATCTTGCAGCGCTACATCAATCTGGTTTTCTGGGGCGGCAACCTCTACGGCATCCGGGCCGCCGCCAGGGCTTACTTTGACAAAGATCCCATCGAGCTTAATCTGGCTGAAGGGCTTTATTTAGCGCGCCTCATCCCCTCGCCCAACCGCAACCACAATGACTTTGTGGCGACGCGGCGCAGCATGCGCGTGGTGCTTGATAACATGGTGTCACGCGGCATGATCAGCCGCGAGATGGCGGAGCGTGCCTGGCGCTACCCGTTGCAGCCCAGGGGTTGGTCGGTGCAGTATGACGCCGAAGGGAATATCGTAGGCGAGCCGGTGCGCACTGCCGAGACTCTCAACCTCTCGCCCAGCGTTAGCTCGGAGTTGGCGCCGCACGCGGTGTGGACGGTGCGCAACAGCCTGATTGCGCAGTTCGGCGAGAGTCGGGTGTTTGGCGCCGGGGGCTTAAGGGTCTATACCACCATCGATGTGCAGGCTCAGGAGGCAGCTAATCTAGCCTCTTTAGAAGGGTTGGTCCCCGATGGGGCGCAGCTGGCCATCGTCGGCCTTAACCCCCAAACCGGCGAGATTTTGGCCATGGTGGGGAGTAAGCTGCGGCCCGGCGAGTTGCCTGGTGAATTCAATCGGGCCATGAGTGCGCGGCGCCAGCCGGGTAGCTCGTTCAAACCGATCGTCTATGCCACGGCTATTGAGCAGGGGGGCTACACCCAGGCCCGCGTCATCGCCGATGAGCGCACGGCCTTTCCTGTGCGCGGCCAACCGCCGTATGCCCCCGAGAACCACGACAAGACCTTCCAGGGACGCCAGACCTTAAGGCAGCACCTCAACGTCTCGCGCAATATTCCGGCGGTGAAGCTGGCCGAGGCGGTAACCCCAGAGGCGGTAGTAGCGCGCGCTAGAGAGCTGGGCTATCAGGGGTTGCAGCCGTTCTTGTCGGTAGCGCTTGGCGCCTTTGAGGTAACGCCGTTGCAGCATGCTAGCGCTATCGGTGCCTTTGCCAACGGTGGGGTGCATGTCGAGCCGCACCTGATCACCCGGGTCGAAGATGCGGACGGCAATATCTTATGGGAAGCAGTGCCGCGAGAGACCAGGGTCTGGACCGAACAGACGGCCTATACCATGCTGGACATGCTCTATGGCGGCGTCAACGATCCCGGCGCCTTTGGCGGGCGCGCGCGCATCGACGGCCGCTGGATCGGCGGCAAGACCGGCACCACCAACGACAGCCGCGACATCTGGTTCGTAGGGCTGACGCCCGGCCTAGCAGCGGCGGTGTGGATCGGCTACGACGACAACCGCGCGATCCCTTCGCGCATCCCCGGCCTCGATGGTGAGCGGGCCACGGTCAATAGCGCGCGCCACCCGGTGTGGATCTGGCGCGATTTTGTGGAGCGTACACTGCGTGGCACACCGGCAGGCCGCCGCTTCGAGCCGCCCCCCGGTATCACCTTCAACAGCGTTAATCTGATCTCCGGCGCGCTTGATCCCAGCGGCGTCCGCATGGCCTTCGTCGGCGGCTCCGAGGTTGGCTCGAGCCCTCTGGGTTTTAATCCCATCCAGATCACCATCGCTATCGACCGCCGCACCGGAGCCCGAGCTACCGCCACCACCCCGCGCGAGTTTATCGAGTGGAGCCAGATCAGCCCCTCGGAGATCGGCAGGTTTGCCGCTAGTCCATAAGCGTTCGGCTTATGAATCGCACCAGCGCCTAGCAGAGCTTAAGCAGGGCGTGGGTATGCCATGATTGGCCCATGAGAGTTGGTGTCTTAGCCCTGCAAGGGGCGTTTCGTGAGCATAAGCAAGCCCTGCTGCGCTTAGGGTGTGAGGTAACTGAGGTTCGGCTCCCACAGCAGCTGACCGGGCTGGCCGGGGTGATCATCCCGGGTGGCGAGTCGACTACCATGGCCAAGCTGATGCAGGACTACGGCCTGGACGCCGGCCTCAAAGCGTTCTACGAGGCTGGCGGTGCGCTGTGGGGGACGTGCGCAGGCGCTATCACTCTGGCGACCGAGCTGGTGGACTTTGCCAAACAACCCCGCCTGGGGCTGTTGGACATTACCTTGGCGCGCAATGCCTACGGGCGGCAAGTTGCTTCGTTCGAGACCGAAGTTGAAGTATCCGGGCTCGGGCCGTTCAGAGCCTTTTTTATCCGGGCACCGCGCATTGTGCGCGTGGGTCCAGCGGTCACGGTGTGCGCTAGTTTTGCGGGCGACCCCGTCATGGTGCAGAAAGATGGCCTGTTAGCGACGGTGTTTCATCCCGAACTGTCGGGTGATGACCGGATTCACCGCTACTTTATTGAGGTGGTGGCCGGCGGGAGCGCCTGAGGCGGCATAAGAAAGATGGTATAAGGTTTGTGGCTTGCAGCAGGAGCTATGCTGCCACCAGGCCCTTGCGACTACTGACCAGGAGATCAGTCTTATGAGGCTCACCCGTCACCCTGCCAATCCCATCCTCAAGCCCAACCCCTTTAACGCCTGGGAGGCGCTTAACGTCTTCAACCCCTCAGTCATCGTCCATAACGGCCTGTTTCACATGCACTACCGCGCTCAGGGGGTCGATTACGTCTCGCATATCGGCTATGCTGTCTCGCGAGACGGCGTGCATTGGAACCGCCTGCAACAGCCGGTGCTCTCGCCAAGCAGCGACCGGGACGCCCGCGGCGTCGAGGATCCGCGCGTCACCGAGCTAGAGGGCCGCTTCTATATGGCCTATACCGCCTACGGGCGCAAAGGCCCCTACCCCGAGACCGGCACGCCGCCTACCGGCATCACCCCGATGATTGCGGTCAGCGACAATCTGCTTACCTGGGAGACGCTGGGGCCGGTAGTCGAGAACGAAGACAACAAGGATCATGCTCTCTTCCCGGCCAAAGTCGGCGAGCGCTATGTCACCTTCCACCGCCGCCCGCCCTCGATCTGGCTGGCCTTTAGCGACGATCTCCGGCGCTGGGGCGACCACCGCGAGATCATCAAACCGCGCCCCGGCCTGTGGGACGGCAAGCGGGTCGGCGCGGGCGGGCCGCCCATACTCACCGAGGCCGGTTGGCTGGTGCTCTATCACGGCTACGACGAGCGGCACGTCTACTGCATGGGCGCGATGCTACTTGACCTTAACGATCCCAGCCGGGTACTGAAGCGCCCGACGGAGCCGATATTGGTGCCAGAGGAGACCTGGGAGATTAGAGGCGATGTGCCTAATGTAGTGTTCGGCTGTGCCAATCCGGTCATCGCGGGGGAGGTCTACCTCTACTATGGCGGTGCGGATCGGGTGATCGGCCTGGCGACTGCGCCGCTGGCCGAGCTGCTG
>JAGXSO010000095.1 GCA_018333775.1 Truepera sp. | reverse complement strand
GCATCGCCCGCTTGCACTCTGAAGAACTCCAGGCTGCGGCGAATTTCGGTAGTCAGCTCAACCAGCACCGGGCGCAGCGACTCATAGACCCGACCCGGGCTAAACTGCTCCCGCTTGGCATCGAAATTTAACAGCTCTTCCTCGTCCTCGGTGGGGATGGTGGCGGTGCCGTAGTTGATCTTGACATCTTCCGCGGAGTCGAAGTCCAGGCCGAACGAGCGCTGGATGGCTGCGGTGAAATCGTCGCCGGAGGTGCCGATGTTGCGGTTCATCAGCACCCGTTCACCGCGCACCAGGGTAATGGTAGAGTTGCTGGCAGCGATCTCTAGCACCACGCCGATCTCGTCAGCCTCGGTATAGGACTTACCGGTCAGGGTGGTTTTGTTGAGGTGTTCACCGAGCAGCGAACCGCGCAGCGCATGAAGCAGCGCAAACGGCTTGACATCTACCACTACGGGATCGAGCCCGGCCAATTTGAGATAGTCTACCTGTTGCGTAACCATATCCAGGCGTGCCGCGGCAATAACCACCTCGAGCTGACCACCTTCGGCTACATCGTCGGGGTTATCGAGCACGTAGTAGTCGAGCACTACCTCGTCGATTGGGAAAGGGATGTAGCGCTCGGCCTCCCACTTGATGGCCTCGTCTAGTTCGGAGAGGGTCATCTTGGGGACCGAGATGTTGCGGGTGATGGCGAGGTTGTTGCTGACCGCAGTGACTACGAAACGCTTGCGAATCCCGGCATCCTGAAAGAGCGCCTTGATCTCGGCAGCCAGGCCGCCAGGATCGATCACCTGATCTTCCTGGATCAGCCCTGGTGGCATCGGCCGGGAGGCGACCGCAGCCACGCTGGGCGGCGTGCCGGCCCTAAGATCGACCACCTTGAGGGCGCTGGTGCCGATCTCGAGCCCGGCGGCTTCGATGCGCGGATTGAGGAGGCGCGAGAACGATTCGCGCAAGGCCATAACCCCTCCTTGTTGCGCCAGTCTAGCATACGTGGCTCATCCTGATGGGATAAATTTCGCACTCCCCAGGCCCTGGTACGACTGCCGCTGGCATCACCAAATATCTTGACATGATTGCTGCGTAGCTGCTAGTACCTTAAAGAAGGCCGCCACTATACCGCGCGCGGGCGCAAGTGAACCTGTCCAGCTCGTCAGCCGGTCAGCACTTCAGCTAGTACGCCTTCGGCTCGGCGCTTCGCTGATCAGGAAGGGCTTTTAGCTAACTGGCTAACTAGCTAAAATACTCAACATTGGCGGCGATACTGGAGGCCTAACCAGGCTTGGGCATCATCCCAGGCGGCAGCGTAAGCGGCTTCTCAGCATGGGCCGACGGTGCGGGCGCGACCCTTGGCGGGGCCTCGGGTTCGGGTATGGGCTGGCCGCGCATAACCAGATCAAACTCATCGGCATGGAGCGTTTCGCGCTCGAGCAAGACCTTGACCACCGTCTCGAGCTCGGTGCGCTTACTCGCTAAGAGTGCCCTGATGCGGGCGTACTGGGTGTCGAGGATAGCTTTGACCTCAGTGTCGATCAGGCGGGCGGTCTCCTCGCTGTAGTTGCGCGCCCCCTCGTACTCGCCCAAAAAGGACTCGCTGCTGCTGGATAGGGCGATCTTGCCCAGCGTGTCGCTCATTCCCCAGCTAGTGACCATGCGCCGGGCGATGTTAGTGGCCTGCTGGAAATCGCTCTGGGCGCCGGTAGTTACATCACTAAAGACGGTCTCCTCAGCAGCGCGCCCGGCCAGCGCCACGGCGATGCGGTCGAGCAGCATGTTGCGGGTGGCGTACAGGCGGTCCTCTTCGGCCACCGACAGCACGTAGCCACCGGCACGGCCCCGAGGCACGATGGTGATCTTGTGGACCGGGTCGGCGTGCTCTAAAAAGTAGCCGGCTATGGCGTGCCCGGCTTCGTGATAGGCGGTAATCGCCTTCTCCTTAGGGCTGATGACTCGGCTGCGACGCTCCGGCCCCATCACCACCCGGTCGGCGGCTTCGTCGAGGTCGTCCATGGTGATCTCCCGGTGACCGGACCGAGCCGCTACCAGGGCGGCCTCGTTTAGGAGGCTCTCCAGGTCGGCGCCGACAAAGCCGGGGGTCCGCTTGGCCACCACCCTAAGATCGACGCTCTTGGCCAGCGGCTTGCCGCGGGCATGAATCTGCAAGATCGCCTCGCGCCCCTTGACATCGGGGGCGTCGACCACTACCTGGCGGTCGAAGCGGCCGGGGCGCAAAAGGGCTGGGTCGAGTACATCAGGGCGGTTGGTGGCGGCCATGATGATGACATCGTGCTTGGACTCAAAGCCGTCCATCTCAACTAACAGGGCGTTCAAGGTCTGCTCGCGCTCGTCGTTGCCACCGTTGATATTAACGCCACGGCGCCGCCCCACGGCGTCGATCTCGTCGATAAAGACGATGCAAGGAGCGCTCTTCTTGGCGTTGTCGAAGAGGTCGCGTACCCGCGCCGCGCCGACACCGACAAACATCTCCACGAAGTCCGAGCCAGAGATGCTAAAGAACGGTACCCGCGCCTCGCCCGCTACCGCCTTGGCCAGGTGGGTCTTGCCGGAGCCGGGCGGGCCGACCATCAACACACCGTGCGGGATGCGTGCGCCTAGCGCGTGGAACTTGCTGGGGTTCTTGAGAAACTCGACCACTTCGGACAGGTCGTTCTTGGCCTCCTCGACGCCGGCTACGTCCTTAAACAGCGTCTGGCTGTTCTCCTGGGTGATCAGGCGGGCCTTGGACTTGCCGAACGATACGGCGCCGTCGCTGCCGCCGCCGCGCGAACCCCGCATGATATAGAACAGAAACCCGATCATTAAGAGTATTGGGATGGCCAAAAACAGCATACTGCCCCAGTTGATGCGGCCCGGCGCTACCTCCACCTCAACCCCGTGGGCGATAAGCTGGCCCACCTCATCGATCGAGAGCGGGCTGGGGGTGCGGGTGGTAAACGGCTCAAGTCCTCCGCTGCGCGGGGTGACGCGCAACTCCTGACCGTCGATGACGACTCTAGCCACCGCGCCGGCCTCGACCTGCCGGAAGAAGTAGCTGAGGCTCTGGCCGCTTGGCGGCCGCGCATTGTTTTGCGAGGCCAGGAACATGACCACGCCGATCACCACGGCTGCGATGATGAGTCCACGCAGCGGATATCTCGCCATACCCTTAGTGTACTCCTCCGGCCCCAAAAAAGTGTAGCGTCGGCGGTGAAGGCGGCTTTCCTGCAGAGCCCCTTTCTTGAAAGGATGGCGGCATGCTCCTACCCATACGCTGATCTGGTGGTTCAGCCGCTAAGGCGCTCAGGCAGGATATAATCACTGCCGCGCGGGAGGTGACATTACCGCGACAGCATTTGCTTTGGAGTCACCTTGCGCCACCTACCGCTTATCACTTATGGCCTGTTTATCATAGCGGCCCAAGCGGGCTGTGTGTTGCTCTTACAGCTGTCGCAGTTTGGACAGAACCCTCAGCCGGAGCTGCCCCTGCCGGTCATCGTGATGCTCGGGGTGCTGCTGGCTAGCCCGCTTTTCCACCTGCGGCAGCAGCGCAAGCTGCCCCCCGGTTTGGCCTGGAGCATCGGCCTGGTCGCTAGCCTGGCGCTTTACCTCCTAGCTGGGACCCCGCCGGAGTACCTGCTGGCGCCGTTGGCGGCGGTCGCCTGGAGTGAATTGCTGCCGCTACTCTTTAAGCGCCACGCCCCGATGCTCATCGCCATGTCGGTCTATGTGGTCTGCACGCTCTTGGCTACCTTTACCTTCGACAGCTTCCTGCCGCTGCCGGGCTACGGGCTGATCAGCGTCGGCACGCTCTTTTTTGGCATTACCTTCACGCAGCGCGACCGGGTGCACGGCTACGGGCGCAAGGCGGTCTACCTGATGCTGCTGTTTGCAGCGACCGCCAACGTGGTGATGGCGCTGACCCTGGGGGTGCCGATCCGCTATGTGGCGGTAGGCTTTTTGGCCATCATGCTATCGATCACAGCCGATACCGAAATCTATCAGCGCCACCTCCACCGGAGTTGGTTGGGGCGCGTGGCGCGCTCCAATGCCGTGAGCGTCCCGGTCGATACGATAGTCTTTACCACCCTGGCGTTTGCCGGCAAGCCGTTTGCTACTTTGCCGTGGATGGTCGAGGTGATCGTTACCGATATCGCGCTGAAATTAATCATCGGTTTCCTGACCGCCTTTGGCCTGTTGGCGATGTTCTCCAAGTACGATCCGAGCCGGGTGCTAACCTCCCGCTAAGGGCTTACAATGCGGAGACGCTGCGGTTGCCCGGACCCCACGCCGGGGTGCGGGTAGGAGGTGTGATGCTCGACTACCTTAATGTAACAGAGCTGCTTAAGCCCGAGGAGCGCCAGATTCAAGCGGCGGTGCGCAAGTTCGTAGATGCCGAGATCCTGCCCCACATCGCGCGCTGGTGGGAAGAGGAGACCTTTCCGCAGCACCTGGTCAAGGCCTTTGGTGAGATGGGCCTCCTGGGTTCGACCTTGCCGGAGCATTATGGTGGCGCTAACCTCTCAAGCACTGCCTACGGGCTGATCATGTACGAGCTCGAGCGCGCCGACTCGGGGCTGCGCAGCTTCGCCAGCGTGCAAGGGGCGCTGGTGATGTACCCGATCTACGCTTACGGCTCCGAGGAGCAGAAGGCGTACTACCTGCCCAAACTCGCCAGCGGCGAGCTGGTAGGCTGTTTCGGCCTGACCGAGGCCGACGGCGGCTCCGACCCCGGCGCTATGAACACCCGCGCCCGCCGTGACGGCGACCACTATCTGCTACAGGGCAGCAAGATGTGGATCACCAGCGGCAACCTCGCCGACATCGCCATCATCTGGGCCAAGGACGACGCGGGTGTAGTGCGCGGCTTCATCGTGCCGACCGATACGCCGGGGTTTAAGGCTAATCTGGTCAAGCATAAGGTCAGCCTGCGGGCCTCGAATACCAGCGAGCTGGTGCTTGACGAGGTGCGGGTGCCGGCGTCGCAGCTGCTGCCGCAGGCGGTGGGGCTCAAGGCGCCGCTTAGCTGCTTAACCCAGGCCCGCTACGGCATCGCCTGGGGAGTATTAGGGGCGCTGGAAGCTGTCTATGCCGAGGCCCGCGACTTCGCCGCGACGCGCATCACCTTCGGCAAGCCGATCGCCGCCCGCCAACTGGTGCAGCACAAGCTGGTGGAGATGGTCTCTGAGCACAGCAAGGGGCTGCTCTTAGCCTGGCGGCTCAGCCAACTTAAGGACGCCGGCCTGCTGAAGTATCACCAGGTCTCGCTGGCCAAACGCAACAACGTCCGCGTGGCCTTGCAAGGGGCCCGCCTGGCGCGGGAGCTGCTCGGCGGCAGCGGCATCACCTTGGAGTACCATACTATCCGCCACATGCTTAACCTAGAGACCGTAGATACCTATGAAGGGACCTTCGATATCCACACGCTGATCGTGGGGCGCGAGCTGACCGGCCTGGAGGCGCTCGCGTAGCCGTGCTGGCGGACCTGCGGGTCATCGATCTGTCGCGCATTCTGGCTGGGCCGTACTGCACCCAGCTGCTGGCTGACCTCGGCACCGAAGTCTGGAAGGTCGAGTCGCTGACTGGCGACGACACCCGGCGCTGGGGGCCGCCGTTTCAGGCCGGGGAGAGCGCCTACTACCTGTCGTGCAACCGCGGCAAGAAGAGCCTGGCGGTTAACTTAAAGGATGCGCGTGGACAGCGGATAGTCCGCGAACTAGCCTGCCGCGCCGACGTGCTGGTCGAAAACTTCAAGGTCGGCGACCTGGCCCGCTACGGTCTGGATTACGCCAGTGTGACAGCTCTGAATCCGCGGCTCGTCTACGCTTCGATTACCGGCTTCGGCCAGAGCGGTCCGCACGCCCATGAGCCCGGCTACGATGCGGCGTTGCAAGGGGCGACCGGCATCATGAGTATCACCGGCGAGGCGGACGGGCCGCCGGTCAAGGTGGGGGTAGCCTGGATCGACCTGCTGACCGGCCTCACCGCCGTTGTCGGCATCCTGGCGGCGCTCCGTGAGCGCGAGCAGAGCGGCCTGGGGCAACACCTCGACTTAGCGCTCTTTGACGTTGGGCTGGCGGCGCTGGTCAATCAGGCCCACAGTTACCTGATGACCGGCGCGTCGCCGGGGCGCCTGGGGAGCGCTCATCCGCAGATCGTCCCCTACCAGGCGTTTGCCGCCAGCGATGGCTGGTTTATGCTGGCAGCAGGCAACGACGAGCAATATCGCCGCGTCACTGAGGTTATTGAGCGCCCGGAGCTAGAGGAGGCGCGCTTTCAGACCAACGCTGGGCGGGTTTCGCACCGGGCCGAGCTGATCCCGCTGTTAGCCGAAACCTTCAGGGCTAAGCCGCGCCACTACTGGCTCAGCCGCTTGCGCGCAGCCGGTGTACCGGCTACCCCTATTAACACCGTGGCTGAAGCCTTTGCCGATCCGCAGGTGGAGGCGCGGGGCCTGCTCTGGCCGCTCCCTCACCCTACTTTGGGGACGTTGCTGACGGTAGCCAATCCGCTAAACTTCTCGCGCACGCCAGCCACACCGTCAGGCCCCCCGCCGCTGCTGGGCGAGCACACCGCCGCGGTTTTAGCCGAGGTATTGGGTTACAGCGCGGACGATCTCGCCGAGCTTGAGCGGGCCGGAGTTATCGCCAGGGCCTCGACCGCCCTGGCGATGGAGAGAACGAGCGCCTCGTGATGGGGCCGAGCGGCGATCATCAGGCCGACCGATAGGCCGCTGGTGGTGCGGGCACACGGCACGCTCACCGCCGGGACGCCCAGGAGGTTAAAGGGTGTGGTATTGCGCAGGCAGAGGCTGTTGCTGCGGTGGTAGGACTCGTCATGGGCAAGCTCTTCAAGCTTGGGAGGCAGGATCGGCGCGGTCGGCGCGAGCACCGCGTTAACCTCGCGGCACTCGTCCCAAAACGCCTGCCGCAAGCGCCGGCGCTCGAGCTGCAAGCGCACGTAGTCTTGCGCCGGGCGCCCCTGGTGTTGCAGGATACGCGCTGTGACGCGGGGGTCCATGTCGCTGAGGCGCGTTTTCAGCAGCTCGCCGTAGAGGGCCAGCGCTTCGTGGCTAGCGAAGCTGCCGTAGCGGGCGTATAGCTCGTTAAGCTCTTGCATCATCGGCAGCTCGCGCGTCTCGACCTCCGCACCCCACTCGCGCAGCCGTTCGCAGGCGGCCTGAAAGGCGCTCGCTACCGCGGGCTCGAGCCCCTCCAGCAGCACCGTGCTCGGCGCTAGCAGCCGCAGGCCGCTTAGACCTGAGGCGCGGAAGTAGCGCGGGGTGTCGCCCTTCATCGCCTGCCACAACAGCCAAGCGTCCTCCACGGTCTTGGTCAGGGGGCCGAGCGTATCCAGCGTAGGGGAGAGCGGGGTCACCCCCGCCATGGGCAGCGCCCCATCGGTCGGTTTCAGGCCGACCAGGCCGTTAAAAGCAGCCGGGATACGCACCGAGCCGCCGGTGTCCGAGCCGATCGCCGCACAGGCTAACCCGGAGGCCACCGCGACCGCCGATCCCGACGACGACCCCCCTGGGATGCGGGTAGGATCGAGCGCGCAGCCCGGCGTGCCGAAGTGCGGGTTGAGCCCGACCCCCGAAAAGGCCAGCTCGGTCATGGTGGTCTTGCCCAAAAACACCGCTCCGGCCGCGTTCAGCCGTGCTGCCACAGCGGCGTCCTGAAAGGCCGGAGGGCGCTGCAAAAGCACCTTCGAGCCGGCAGCGGTGACCTCTCCGGCGGTGCTCAGCAGGTCTTTAAGGGCCAGCGGTATCCCCTGTAGCGGGCCGAGATCGACCCCCTTGGCGAACAGCTCATCGGCGCGCCGAGCCTGCTCGCGGGCGCGTTCGGCTGTCACTACGCGATAGACCGGCCCCGGACGGATGGCGGCCAAATACGCCTCGGTTACCGCGGCGGCGGTCAGGGCGCCGGTGCGGTAGGCGGTGGCTAACTGCGCTATGGTGAGCTGCCGAATCTCCATGCCGCAGTATAGCGCAAGCGGCGTCCAGCACGTTCATAGGAAGTGGGTTGTGGGTTGTGGATTGTAGGTTGTGGGGGTGTCCTACTCCCTACCTCCCACTACCCACTTTCAGTGCCGTTTCATGTTGGCAGGTCACGCTAGAGCTGTGAACCTGCCCCTATCTGACACCTTATGGCTGCTCTTGCAGCCGAGCACCGTGGTCTTGCTGCTACTAGTGCTGAGCCTGCTGGTAGGCCTGCTGCGTCGGCGGGGGGCCAGTCGCCTATTGCTGTTTGCCGCCCTGCTGCTGATGGTGCTGCCCGCGGTGTTGCCGCTGCGGGCGCTCTTGGCGCAGCCGCTGGAGGGTCACGTGCCGCCGGCCCCGCTGCCGGAGCGGGTGGACGGCATTATCGTCTTAGGAGGGGCGGTGGAGTGGCGCGTTAGCAAAGCGCGCGGCCAACTGGCCGTTAACGAGGCCGCTGAGCGGCTGATGGCTGCCGCCGCATTGGCCCAACGCTACCCACAGGCGACGCTGGTGTTTACCGGGCTGTTCGCTGAAACTGCCCCACAGGAGTTCAGGCCGCAAGCTACGCCGCAGAGTTTTTTTAGCGGCCCGGCCTTTGCGAACCGCCGCATCATCTACCTTGGAGCCGCGCGCAGCACCTTTGAGGACGCCTTGCTAAGCCAACAGGCGCTGTCGCCGCAAGCGGGGCAGACCTGGCTGCTGGTCACTTCGGCCATGCACATGCCGCGGGCCATCGGCACCTTTCAGACCCTGAGCTGGCGCGTGCTACCCTATCCGGTCGACTACCGCACCGCGGGGCTCGAGCCCTCTCCTACCCTGAATATCATCGGTGAGCTGGCAGCGTTTGACCAGGTGGTGCGCGAGTGGGGCGCTATCTTCATCTATCACCTGCTAGGGCGCACCCAGACCCTGCTGCCGCGCTTCTAGCGCTTTAACCCTACAGCGCCGCGGCATCGGCCAAGAAGTTGCGCTCAGCCTCGTCGGTGCGGGAGTTAGTCAGCATCGCTTGTAGCAGCGCGGGTGGCAGCGTGACGGTCCCGACACCGAGCTTGGCTAGCGCTACGACCTCGTTGCTCGAGCGGATGCTAGCTACCAGGAGCTTGGTAGCACTACCCTCTTGTTCCACGATGGTCTGCATGTCAGCAATCACTGCTAGGCCGTCCTCACCGCTGTCGTTAAGCCGCCCCAGATAGGGCGCCAGATAGCTGGCCCCGACCCGCGCCGCCCACAGCGCTTGCTCCGCTGCGTACCCCGCCGTGAGCGTGACGCGCACGCCCTCCCGGATCAGCGCTTGCGCAGCGCGCAGCCCGTCATGGGTAACCGGAATCTTGATCACCAGCCGGTGCGTGTCACCGAAGCCAAGGAGAGTGTCAGCATCCGCTAACATGGCGTCGGTGGTAGCAGACATCACCTGCACGTGCAGCTCCGTAAAGCCGCGAGCTAGCACGTGCCCCACGAAATCAGCTAGTTCGTTGCGCCGCACCCCGGACCGCCTAAGCAGGGTAGGGTTAGTGGTGATACCGCCGACTAGCGGATGATCGGTAAAGTTATTAATTACTTGTCGGTCGGCGGTATCGAGCAAGATATTCATGGGGCTGCGCGGCCTCAGTATTCACCTAATCAGCATTCACCTAATAGGCGCCGGAGCCTTTTTGCAGGCTGCCTGCGCAACTTGCGATTGCTAAACCGATTATGCCGCTGGGGGCGTGCTGACGCCAACCAGGATAAAGAAATTCTCCAGCGCATGCAGCTCAGCCTCTTTATCCTCACCGGCTTGCGCCAGAGCTTGCAGCTCGCGGTAGGCGGTTTTAGCCTGCGCCAGCGCTCCGTCTGGACCGGCCTGTTCGGTGGCTGAGATCAGCTCGGCATAGATTTGGCGGCGGGTCTCGGCACGGTTTTTGATCGACTGCATCTCTGGGGTATCACCCGCGAGGAGGATATCTTGCTTAGCTATCGAGCGGTAGTGTTTAAGGGCGCTGATAAGCTCATCGCGGGTGAGGGTCACGTGCATCTTGGTGGTCTCCTTTCGCCAACTGAGTATGGCCCGGCATAAAGTTAGGATGCCGGAGCATGGCCTTGGCGCTGTCGCATGACATTGCCCTGATCTTACCTCAGCTCGAGTCGCTCCGTGCAAGGGACGGCATCAACCCTTGACCGACCCGGCCAGCAGCCCGCGGATGAAGTAGCGCCCCAGCACGATATAGATTATTAGCGTTGGCAGGGCGCCCAAGATGGCGCCGGCCATCGGCAGGTTCCAGCGCACGGCTTCACCTCCGGCCAGCCCGGCTAGCGCTACCGTGATCGGTTGCGTAGCGGGAGTAGTGAGCGTCACGGCAAACAGGAACTCGTTCCAGATCTGCGTGAACTGCCAGATAATAACCACTACGAATCCGGAGATCGACAACGGGAAGACGATGCGCCAGTAGAGGCCGAAAAAGCCTGCGCCGTCAATCTTACCGGCTTCTAGCATCTCGTCGGGGATCTCGGCGTAGAAGTTACGGAAAATTAGCGTAGTAATCGGTAAGCCGTAGACTACGTGGGTGAGGATTAGCCCCTGCAGTGAGCCGTAAAGGCCGACATCGCGCAGGAACTGAAAGAGTGGAATCAGGATCGACTGGTAAGGGATGAACATGCCAAATAGCATCAGCGGAAAGACGATGTTGGCACCGCGAAACCGCCACTTGGACAGCACATAACCGTTAAGCGAGCCCAGCATGGCCGACAGCGCGGTCGCTGATACCGCCAGGATTAGGCTGTTACGCAGCTTGGGTGCGAGCGTCTCCCAGGCCACTACGAAGCTCTGCCAGTACCAGACCTCAGGTAGTTGCCAGGCGGTAGCCAGGCGGATGGTGGCCGGGTCCTTAAAGGCCGTAATGACGACCAGATAGACCGGCAACAGGAAGAAGAGCGTGGCTAGTCCCAGCAGTAGGTAGATCAGCCAGCGCCAGGACAGCCCTTTACGGTAACTCATCGCCGCACCTCGCCGCGCAGGCTAATCCACAAGTAGGGGATGATAATGGTGGCTACCAGCACCAACAGCACCATGGCGATAGCGGCGCCGTCAGCAAACTGAGCAGCGCGGAAGGTGCGGATGAACATTAACAGCGAAGGCACACTGGTAGTAGCCAGATCGGGCCCGGTCATGGTGAAAATCAGGTCGAAGATCTTTAAGCTGATATGGCCCAGGATGATCATCGCCGAGAGGGTGATAGGACCCAAGAGCGGGAAGACCACCAGCCGGTAGGTCTGAAACTCGCTAGCACCGTCGACGCGGGCCGCTTCGCGCAGCTCTTCGGGGATGCCGCGCAGGCTGGCCAGATAGAGCGCCATGGTGTAGCCGGACATCTGCCACACCGCAGCGATGATGATGCCGACTAGCGCCAGATTGAAGCCGTGCCGCTCGGGGAAGGGGAGGATCTCGATACGTGCGCCGGTCAGCTTCCACAGGGCCAGCAGCAGGGCTACCGCGCCAAAAGTAGCCGCCCGAGCGCGTTGGTGGTGACGCCAGGCTCGCGCCGTTAGCCAGAGCAGCACCGCCACTACTACTAAGCCCGTGAAGAAGGGCAGGTCTTGCCAGTTGAAATGCCAGATCTGCTGACGCGAGGTGAGCCAGGTAAACTCACCCGGTGGTAGCCCGAACGCGGTCGGCAAGGCGTTGACCCCGCCTTGAGGTTGCAGCATCCAGCGCCAAACGGTGCCGGTAACGATAAAAGACAGTGAGAACGGGAAGAGAAACACGGTGCGGAAAAGCCCTTCGCCTTTAACGCCCTGATCGAGCAAGATAGCTAGCAGTAAGCCGAGTCCCAGCGAGCCGGCCAAGAAAAAGACGGTAAAAAAGAAGAGATTGATCAGATCCTGCCGGAAGCGCACCTCAAGGAAGCTAGTAAAGAGGCGCTCGTAATTGCTAAAACCGACAAACTCTAAGACCGGTCTGAGGGCTAAGGCCTGGACCGGATCGCGGCCCCAGTTGGTCAAAGAAACATAGAGCGTCTGGCCGATAAAGCCATAAACGAAGATCGCCAGCAGCACCAGTGAGGGTAGCAGCATAAAAAACGCTACCAGGTAGTCTTTATTGACGCGTTTCATGGTTTTGGTAGCGGAGAGGGCAGTAACCTACCCTCTCCCAAACAATTTACCGACCTAGGCCGGTCTGGAAGGCGACCGCTTGTGCGGCGTTGGCAGCAAACTGCGGGTCGCGGGTGTCGAGGAAGATGCCCATGACGGTCGCAAACTCGCTAGCAAACGCGGCTCGAGCGGCAGCGCCATGCACCAGGCTGGGTACCAGGCGGTTGGTGCGGAAGTCTTCGGCAGCCGACTGCAAGTAGGCGTTGTACTTAGTCAGGTCGCTATCAAGGCGCGGCGAGATGGAGCCCTTTAAGGGGTTAAAGGTGTCCTGGCCTTCGCGTGAGCCGATCAGGCGCAGCCAGTTGATAACGTTCTCGCGGTTAGGAGCGCCTACCGGCAAGCCAAATGAGTCGGAAAGCTGCATGAATGAGCCTTCAGTGCCGGGCGAGGCGGCCCAGCCGAAGCCGACGCCGGGCTCGAGCCCGAGCGTGGTGACCATGTAACCGGCGGCCCAGTCGCCCATGATATTGAAGGCGGCAGCGCCGTCAACTAAGCGGTCGGTGGCATGCTGCCAGGCCAGGCCGGCGGCGTCGGGGTTGGTGCAGGCCAGGATCTGGTCAAATAGCTCCCAGACCGCGACCGCTTGCGGATCGGTGAAGGGCAGCTCGCCGGTCCACAGCTTGGCGTAGTTATCCGCCCCCAACACGGCTAGCGCTACCGATTCCCAAAGGTGCTGCACAGTCCAGCTCTCGCCGACTACCAGCGGGGTCACCCCTTGCGCTTGCAGTGTCGGGCAGATGGCTAAAAACTCGTCCCAGGTGGTGGGGACGCTAACGCCCCAGCGTTCCAGGTTGGCCGGCACGTACCACATCACGTTGGAGCGGTGGATGTTAACCGGCACGCTCCAGATGCCCTCTTCGGTGCTGATCATGTCGATCAAGCCCGGCGGGAAGGCCTCCAGCCAGCCTTCTTCTTGATAGAGCCAGGTGAGGTCTTCCATACGCCCGGCTACCACCCAGGTGTCGATCAGCGACCGCCCGGCGTGGATCTGGAAGGTGTCGGGCGGAGAGCCTCCCAACATGCGGGTCTTTAAAACCGCCCGCGCCACCACCCCGGCGCCCCCGACCACATCGGCTTTAATTACCTCCACCTCGGGGTACTTGGCCTGGTACATGTCGATCAGGGCTTCAATGGCGGGGCCTTCGTCGCCTGCCCACCAGGTAAAAATCTCGAGCTGGTTAGCCTGGGACAGGCCGAACAGCAGAACAGTTAGAACTACCAAGAGTCGCTTCATCGTTACCTCACAGGTATGTCTAAAGAATAGGTGTCTAAAGAATAGGGGCCGTTGCTGTGGATGCTGCGGTTGCCTATCGACCTCCCTTCCCGCCATCAGGCACTAGACGGCTTCTTTTTCCCCATCAGCTTACTGCCAAGTTGTGTCTGACGTAAAGGGGTAAGGGGTAAGATGACCAAGGTGGCTACCCTAGCGCAACTCCGCGACCGGCTTAAGCGACCGCTCCAGCGCGAGCTGGCCGAGGGTTGCCAGGACGCCGTGGTGGTGGGGGGGATCGAGAAGCTGGTCGCCAACCTCGGCGCACCGTTTGCCGAGGTGCGGGCGCTAGTTGCCGGCTATCGCGACCTGGCGCCTGATGAGCGCGAGGCTAGGTTGCGTCGGGCCTTGGCGCTGCTCGATACCCCGCCCGCGGCCACGGCTCGGCAAAGTGCCGAGAGTGCCGCTGAGCCGCTTCAGCTCGATCAGGAGATCGCTAACCGGACCGTGGACTTAGGTGCCCAGGCTGCCAAGAAGCTGGCCGCTATCGGCCTTAAGAGCTACCGCGACCTGTTGCAGCACTACCCCCGGCGCTATGAGGATCGCCGCATCTTGCCGTACTTTTCGGCTCTGCTAGACCAGCAGACGGTAACCGTGGCCGGCACTATCACCGGGCGCAAGGCGGTCAAGAGTAAGCGCGGTATGACGGTGCTGCGAGTCTTTTTAGAAGATGCGCTGGGGGCCAGGCTGAGCGCGGTCTGGTTCAACCAGCCGTGGCTTGAAGCGCAGCTCTATCCGGGCCAGCGTTTAATTGTCTCGGGCAAGGTCAAGCGTTTCGGGCGTCAGATCGATCTCCAGGTGGCTCATCACGAGGTCGATGACGACAAGGCTACGCCCGATAATGCGGAGTCGCTCTCCAGCGGGCGGATCGTCAGCATCTACCCCAGCACCCAGGGCCTGTCGCAAGCTTATCTGCGGCGCGCCGTCTATCGCCTGCTCGAGGCGCTAGAGACCGTGCCTGATCACCTGCCCAGGAGCGTGCTCGAGCGCCACGAGCTGATCCCGCTCGATACCGCGCTACGCGAAGTTCACTTTCCCACCAGCGAGGCGATGCTCAGCAAGGCGCTGCGGCGGCTCAAGTTCGACGAGTTTCTGTTCCTTGAGCTGCGGGTGCTGTTAAACCGCGACACCACGCTGTTAGGCAAGCATTTCACGGTGCGCGAGCAGGATCTTAAGACCTTCCAGGAGAGCCTGCCGTTTACCCTGACTAAAGCTCAGCAGCGCGCTCTGCGCGAGATTTTGGACGACATGGCGAAGCCGCGCCAGATGGCCCGGCTGCTTCAGGGCGACGTCGGTTCGGGTAAGACGGCGGTGGCCGCCGCCGCGATCTACGTGGCGGTCAAAAACGGCTATCAGGCCGCCTTGATGGCGCCGACTGAGATCTTGGCGCGCCAGCACTATCTCAACCTGCTGGACTATCTCTATCCGCTTGGGGTTCGCTGTGAGCTGTTGCTGGGCACTTTGAGCGGGCGCGAGAGAAACTCGGCTCGAGCCCGTATCGCCTCAGGCGAGGCAGATCTGGTGGTCGGCACTCATGCGCTGATTCAAGAAGGGGTAGAGTTTAGCGACCTCGGCCTGGCGGTTATCGACGAGGAGCACCGCTTCGGCGTCGAGCAGCGCCGCCGCTTGATCCGCGGCCTCCCCGATGTCTTGGTGATGAGCGCCACACCCATCCCCCGTTCGCTGGCGCTGACCTACTACGGCGACCTGGAGCTGACCGTCATCGACGAGCTGCCGCCCGGACGCAAGCCGATTACTACCCGCCTGGTGGTGGACGCGCGGCGGCGCGAAGTCTACCGCTTCGCCTGGGGCGAGATCCTCAAAGGGCGGCAGGTCTACGTGGTGGCGCCGCTGATCGAGGAGAGCGAGGCGCTTACGGAGACGGTTTCGGCTACCCGCTTAGCCGACGACCTGCGGGCCATGATGCCTGAGGGGTGCCGGATTGGGCTGCTCCACGGCAAGCTGGGCGGCGAGGAGAAAGAGAGCGTGATGGAGCGCTTCCGGCGGCATGACTTCGACCTCTTAGTCTCTACCACCGTAATCGAAGTAGGGGTTGATATCCCCAACACCAGCCTGATGATTATCGAAAATGCCGAACGCTTCGGGCTCAGTCAGCTCCACCAGCTGCGCGGCCGGGTGGGGCGCGGTGAGTTTGACAGCTACTGCATCATGATCGCCGGCGACCGCAGCAAGAAGACCCAGCACCGCCTGGAAGTGATCGAAAAGTACAGCGACGGGTTTATTATCGCCGAAAAGGACCTCGAGCTGCGAGGGCCGGGCGAGCTGCGCGGCACGCGCCAGTCGGGGATGCCGGACCTGGTGCTCGGCGACCTGGCGCAAGACGGCGAGATTATCGAACTCTCACGCGACTTGGCCAAGCGGATGCTCGAAGCCGATCCTAAGCTGGAGGCCGCCTGGGCCGAGCGCTTGCGCGCCGAACTGCAACGCCGCAGTGCGCAGATCGGCTTTAGAGAGTTGATCTGACTTAGCCACCGTGAAATTGTTTACCCCTAGCGAGCGCGGCTCTGCTACACTAGAGGCGTGATGCGTTGGCTGGCCATAACTGTGCTGGGGTTGGTCGCTGCTTGCGCGCCGACGATAAGCGTCCCGGTGCAGGAACAAGTGGTGCGTCCACTGGTTTTTGAGCTGCTAGACAGCAGTTCGCTCGGCAAGTTCAATCCGCCCGGCGCCGGCGCGACTATTACGCTCGGTGTTGACGCGGTGGTCAGCAACCCCAATAGCTTTCCGGTCAGCCTGCAAGAGCTTGACTTCCGGCTCTACTTAGCCGATCAGGCTGCGGTGGCCGGGCGCTACCTGGTGCCAAAGCGGCTCGAGCCCGGTGAAACCGCCGGGTTACAGTTCGAGGTGGCCATTAGCTTGCAGCAACCCGGCCTTCTGCGCGCAGTGGCGGAGGCGTTTGCCGGGAATCCGCTGCCGGTGCGGATCGACGGCGCGGTTACCGTCAGCACGCTGGGCTACCAGCCGATCTTTGCGCCTGCCGTCTTGATGAGTGGCGTCGTCCAGGCCCGCGAGACCCTCAGCCCGCCGCTGCTACAGATGAGCGAAGCGGAGAGCGAAGTCTTCTGGCTCGAGCCCGGCGTGCCGGTGGTGCGCGTAGTCGGCTGGGCCATCAACCCTGGCGGGGTGGGTTACTTTGTCTACGGCACGGATTTATCGCTTGTTATCGGCGGGCAGAGGGTGGCCAGCGCCGATCTGACCCCCAGTCCGGTACCGGCTGGCGGTGCGGGGCGCATCGAAATCCTCTTCTTTCCCGACCTGGACGCCCTTAGCACCGAGGCCAGAGAGGCCCTCTCAGAGGCTATTGCTGGGACGCCGCTGCCGCTGGCGGTGCAAGGGGAGTTGCGGCTCGACGTGCTGGGGCTAGGCACTTTTCCGGTGGCGAGCAGTTGGCAGCTTACGGGTCAGGTAGTGGCCCAGCGCTTTTAGTACCCGAGGCTCCCTCGCTATAACTTCGGCTCCCATAGCTCCTGGTAGTACGCCTTGACCTTGGCTTCAGAAGGACGGGTCAGCAGACTCACCACGATAAGCACGGCACTCCCAGCCACGACGGCGGGGATTACCGGCAGCCAGCCAAACGTCCAGGCCGTCGGCAGGAGGCCGGCGAGCCAGCCGATGGTCAGCGCCGAGGAGACCGCCCCGCCAGCGACCGCGCCAGCTCTGGTGCAGCGCTTCCAGTAAAGCCCTGCCACCAGCACCGGGAACAGCATGGCGCTCCCCTGGAAGCTCCAGGCGCCGATCTCCACGATCAAGCCGGGCGGGTTAACAGCAATGGCAAACGAGGCAACAGCGATCACTACCACCGCGATCCGCCCGACCAACCCTTGCTGCGCCGGGGAGGCGTTCTTGTTGAGGTACCGGACATAGAGGTCTCGGGTAAAGAGCGAGCTGGTAGTCAAGAGTTGCGAATCCGCCGTAGACTTCAGCGCCGCCAGCGCCGCCACGATGACGATCACCGCCAGCGGGCCCGGCAAGAACGCCTCGAGCATTAAGGGCATGATCTGGTCCGGCTGCGCCAGCTCCGGGAAGACGGCTCTACCCCAGACGCCGATCAGCGTCGCCGGGAAAAAGATTGCTAGAATTAACAGCGGCCACACCACCATGATCGTTTTGAAGACCTGGGCGCTTTTCGCCATGTAAAAGCGTTGGAAGACCTGGGGGAAGAGCGGCACCGCCATAAAGATGAGCAGCTTGAAGCCGACTAGTGCCTGCCAGCTCCAGCGTTCGGTGGGGCCGGGCAAACTGAGCCACGCTTGCAGGTCCACTTCCGCTCCGCCGCGTGCGGCAAGACCAACAGCGATCAGAACAAAAGCGAGCAGCATCCCGGCGATCATCAGGAGCCCTTGCAGGATGTCGGTCCAGGCGACCGCCCTGAGCCCGCCGAAGAGCACATAGCCGAGGATGATCATGGCCATCACGACGGCGGCGGGCAGATAGGGGATGGCGCCGCCCGTGAGCGCCGCGATGGCGTGCCCTCCGGCGATGATCTGGATGCTGATATAGGGTGCGGTGAAAAGGAGGGCGCTCAGCGCATAAAGGAGTGCCAAAAAGGGGCTGTCGAAACGGTGGCCGAAGAACTCTGACGGCGTCACAAACTGGAACTTCCGCGCCGCCAGCCAGAGCCGGTAACCGAAGGCAAAAAAGAGCACCGAGATAAAGGCGTCGGTGACACCGACCCCGAGAAAGATGCCCAAGCCGTGCCGGTAGCTGTCGGCAGGCACCCCGAAGAAGGTAAAGGCGCTGAGCAAGGTCGCCAGCGTGGTGAAGGTGAGGACCAGCCCACCGAGGCCGCGGTCGGCGAGGAAGTAGCTGACCGGATCGCGCCCCGTTTTGCGGTAGCTCCAGATGCCGATCAGCGCCAGCACACCTAGGTAGAGAGCGATTATGCCCACGGTTATGGCGACGCTAGCCATCTTGCGCCTCAAAATCATTCTTGCTATCGCTCGGCTCCGGCCAACAGTAGCGTACAAAGTAAGCGTTGATAGGAACTAACAAGAGCATGATCAGGCCGGCCCACAGATACCAGATGGGAATGCCGAAGAGTTGCGGGTCGGCGGAGCGTACCCCGATAAGGGTAAGCAGCCATAGCACGGGATATACGACTATCATCAGGCGGCGCCGGGCGCGCCGCTTAGCAGCGTCTGGCATATATTACCTTTCGTTAAGACGGGGCCTAGACACCGGGGCCCAAAGAGCAAGGAGTTAAAAGGCAGCCGCCAAAGCCTCGCGGCAGGCCGCGTGGCCACCGCACCAGCGATGGGTAGCAAAGAAATTGCCAAGAGGCGTTAAGTTGTATCGGAAATCATAATCACTCCCATTGTTGACGTTTCAACTGCCGGTGGCCGGTTGGGCAACGCCTGCCGACAGAGGGCACACTTGGTGTGCGCCTGCCAGTATAACGGGTGCCGCTGGTTGTTGCAACTTGTCAGAACCGGCACTACCTCAGCCAGGAGCCTTGACGTTTAGTTAAGACTCAATTATATTTTTTATATGACTAAACTCCGAGATAGGCCCCGTGCCAACGCTGACCCACTTCACCTTGGCCGGGCGCTCGAGCGCTGTCTAGTCAGCTACCCCCCGCAGTGCGCCGGAACTTTCAGTCCGGATGCGGGCAACCCAGAAAGGAAGGAACAAAATGAAGACGGCTTCGCTGGTTTTGGGAATTATCGGCGGCTTCGGGGTCCTTAGCGGCCTTATTTTATACGCTATGGGCGGGATTGCTGAGGCTGGCGGGTGGGGAGCGGTATCGGGGACAAAGCTCCTAATGGCCGGACTGATGACGGCCGGCTTGACTGCAGCAACTTGGGTCGGCACCGGCATGGTAGCAGGGAAGATCAAGAGCAAGCCCGTCATCGGTATAGTCCTCATGGCCGTTGGCGCACTCGGTTTGGTATCCGTCGTAGGGCTCAAGTTGCTCTCGTCGCTGACTGTGGTCTCGCTAGGGTTGAGCGCGTTCCTTGGCATCCGGGCCTTAAGGAAGGGCGTCGGGCAAGCAGTAAGACCGGCATAGCCTGAGCGCTTTTGCGGCAAAGTCTGTTGCGCTGGACGGGGGTGTAGCGGATCGCACCGCACAGCGAATTACAGCTTGGTGTCCCTGCCTAGTGTGCGCCAGGCACCACCGTCATAAACTCAACCATGGCCGCCTATGTTCACCGTTTAGAGACGCTGCTGCCCGAGACCGCCTACACCCAGGCCAGAGCCCGCGAGGTGATGAGCCGGCTTAGCGAGCAGCGGTTTACCCAGCGGGTAATTCAGCAGATCTATCGCCAATCGGGGATCGACATGCGTCATAGCGTCATCCCCGACTTTCAGGAGGGCCATCCCGGCGGGCTGTTTTTCGAGCCGGGACAAGGGCTTCGCTCGCCGGGCACCAAGGCGCGCAACGACCTTTATACCGAGCACGCCAAGCTTATGTACCCGGCGCTAGCACATAAGGCGCTAGCGGGCTCGAGCTTCTCCCCGGCTGACATCACCCATCTGGTGACGGTCTCCTGCACCGGCTTCTATGCTCCAGGGCCCGACTACGACATCATCAAACAGTTGGCGCTGCAGTCAGGCGTGGAGCGTTATCACCTGGGCTACATGGGTTGCTACGCGGCCTTTCCGGCGCTGAAGATGGCCGCCGCCTTCTGTCGGGCCGATCCGGCGGCGGTAGTGCTAGTGGTGTGTCTGGAGCTGTGCAGCCTGCATCTGCAATTGAGCGAAGTTCCGGACGCCCTGGTAGCAGCTTCGGTCTTCGCTGATGGCGCGGCGGCGGCTATCGTTAGCGCTCGCGAGCCAGAGGGTCCGGCGCTTAAAGTTACCCGCTGGTACAGCGCCCTGACACCAGTAGGAGCAGCGGCCATGACCTGGACCATCGGCGATCAGGGCTTCGAGATGGTGTTGTCGAGCTACGTGCCCGATATTCTAGCGGCGCACCTCGAACAGGCCGTGACCCCACTGCTGCAAGGGGCCGGGGTGGTGCGGGAGGCGATACACCACTGGGCAGTACACCCCGGGGGACGCGCGATTCTGGATAAAGCGCAACAAGGGCTGGGGCTCAGCGCGGAGCAGTTGGCGCCTTCGCGGGAGGTGTTGCGCCGCTACGGCAACATGTCGAGCGCTACGATCCTGTTTGTGCTGCGCGAGATCGTCCAGCAAGCCCAGGCGGGCGAGCAGATCTGCGCTATGGCTTTCGGGCCGGGCCTGACGGTTGAGAGCGGGCTGTTTGAGGCGGTCTGAGATGCCCCTCTTGCTCTCCCGCCGCGCCCCCCAGGTAACCGAGCTGATGGACGACCCCGGCTGCGATACCAGGCACCTTAACAACACCTATGTCGGCTTCAGTGCGGTCAATCGCGCGGTATCTGGTTGGGCCCGCATTTATAAGGACTGGATAGCGCCGCTGGCGCAAGGCCGGGCCTGCCGCCTGCTCGACATCGGTTTTGGCGGCGGCGACGTGCTGCGAAGCTTTGCGCGGTGGGCTATGCGCGACGGCCTTAGGCTCGAGCTGCTGGGTATCGACACCGATCCCCGGGCGCTGGCCTTTGTCAACTCACGCAAACAGGACGGGGTGCGCTTTTTGCAAGCCTCGACCAGTGACCTCGTGAAAGGTGGTGAACGGTTCGACGTGGTCATCTCCAACCATCTGCTCCATCATCTACCCGAGCAGGAGCTGCTTGCGCTCTGTCATGACAGTGCCGCCTTGAGCCGCCAGCTGGTCATTCATAACGATATCGAGCGCGGCGATCTGGCTTTTTTGGCCTTTGCGCTGACTCGGCCGCTCTTCCCAAACTCTTTTATCACAGTGGATGGGCTGCGCTCGATCCGGCGCAGTTTTACCGCTCTTGAGCTGTCATGCTTGGCGCCGCCGGGTTGGCGGGTTAAAAAACTCTTTCCCTACCGGTTGCTGTTGGTCCACCAACCATGAACGGTGCTGATGTCGAAGTGCTGATCGCCGGCGGCGGGCCGGTCGGCCTCTTTTTAGGTTGCTCGCTGGCTCAGGCAGGTGTTTCGTTGGCGGTGTTAGAACAGCGCCAGACCATCAACACCGGCTCGCGTTCGATCGGTATCCACCCGCCCGCGCTGGAGCGCTTCGCGACACTTGGCCTGGTTGAGGAGCTGCTGGCTCGTGGCATCAAAGTTAGGCGCGGCCAGGCCTTTGTCAACACTCGCTTGATCGGCACGCTCGACTTTACGGCCTTGCCGGAGCCCTACCGCTACGTGTTGACACTGCCGCAGGAGCAGACCGAGGAGCTGCTGAGACAGCGCCTTTATGGGCTCCGTCCTGAAGCGCTGCGATTGGGGGCTAGCGTGACCGCGATCGAGCAGGACGGCTTGGGCGTCACGGTGCTATATCAGCAGGGTGGCCACAGGCGGCTGCGCGGGCGCTATCTGGTGGCTTGCGACGGCAAACGGAGCCTGGTGCGCCAACAGCTCGCTATCTCCTGGCGTGGTGGAAGCTATCCCGACACTTATCTGATGGGCGATGTGCGCGACGACAGCAGTTTAGGGGACGATGCTGCCATCTACCTGTGCGATGCCGGGGTAGTCGAGTCGTTCCCCTTACCCGGCGGGCTGCGGCGCTGGGTAGTCAAGACCGAACATTACCTCAAGGGGGCTACCGCCGCCGATTTGGCCGGGCTACTGGCGGCACGGCTCGGTATTGCCGTGGCGTCGGCTTCAGCTACTATGGTCAGCGCCTTTGGCGTGCAGCGCTATCTGGCCGGACGGTTGGTGGCAGGCCGGGTGATCTTAGCCGGTGATGCGGCCCATGTCGTCTCGCCGATCGGCGGCCAAGGGATGAACTTGGGCTGGCTCGACGCCGCTCACTTGGCCGAACTCCTGCCGCGCCTGCTCCGGGGTGAGGCGGGTGTCGACCTGGCAACCTATCAGCAGCAGCGACAACGAGCTACGCGCACCGCCATCCGCCGCGCCGAGTTCAATATGTGCCTAGGGCGCCGCTGGCGCTATCCCGGCCTGCGCCACACCGCCGTGCGGGCCATGCTCAGGCCGTCGCTCGCTGGCCTGCTGGCACGAGTTTTTACCATGGACGGGCTGGCCTAGGTTAGCGCCAACTGTCCTCTTTGTCGAACGGGTTGCTGCGCAGATCGAAGGCGTCAAAGTCGGTGCGGGTCGGCTTGGGCTCGCTGGCCATGGGTGGGGCAGAGCGCGGCGCCTCTGGCGCTTTGGTCGGCGTTGCGAGTTCACGGGTTTCGAGTAGGCGGATTAAGTGATGCACCCTGACCTTGAAGAGATAGGTGTAGGTCACGAAGGCTTCAAGCAGCTCGAGCGTGGCTCTGGCGATGTCGGTGTTGATGTCGCGCTCAAGATCAAAGTGCGCCCCCAGCGACTTAGAGTCCTTAACCGCAGCGGCTAGGTCGAGCATGGGCTGCTCGAGCTTGACATGCTTGGGCAGCTTTTCTAACAGCTGTCCGAGGGTGCCGCCGCGCTCGTTGTAAGGGAGGTTGGTTTTGGCAATCCCCTCAAGCGCCTTGGCACAGGCGGTGACGGTAGCGTCCCAGTTACCGACGTTGTAGGCATCGATGGCCGCCTGATAGGCGCGCAAGATCTTGGCATCGAGCTCGAGCAGCGGCTCGTCCTTAAAGACATTTTCCCGCAAGGCGGCGAGTTGAGTCATGGGAACCTCCGCTGCTATCCTACTGCTAATTAGGTAAGTTTAGGCAACCGGCCAGAGACGGGTGGCTGGTGAGGGTTTTTCTACTTCCCACTACCTACTACCCACTGCCTCAATCCCGGCTGCGGCTTAACAGCGCGCAGTCCGCGCTGACTAGCGGCTTGACCTCGACCTCTTCGCTGTCACGGCATTCGGCATAGGCCAGCAGCAACCAGCCGGCTATACTGATTATGGCGATAAGTAGATATGCAACGTAAATCATCGTCTCCACCGCACTAGGATAAGGGGGCAAAGTCAAGTCCAAGTCAGCGCCTCTATAAATGCAGTCCAATCCGCTTACGCCCGGCAAGGCGGATAGTAGGATAAGAGGGTTATGCGTGGCACAGGGATTGTCCATCGCGGTTGACCATTACCAGCTGAATTGGGAGGATACTTATGACAGATCTATCGGCGCGAGCCCAGCTTTCCGATGACGAGCGCCGTACCTTGGAAGCGCTCGAGCTGCGCGAGTGGCTCGACTCGCTCGACTACGTGCTGCAGACGGCCGGGCCCGAGCGCGTCCGCGAACTCTTAGCGCAGCTCGAGCTGGAGGCTCGCCGCGTTGGTGTCAAGCTCCCGTTTGCGGCCAACACACCGTATATCAACACTATTCCCAAGGGTGCAGAGCCGCCATATCCGGGCGACTTTGCGCTCGAGCGGCGCATTCGCAGCATCATCCGCTGGAACGCCCTGGCCATGGTGGTGCGGGCCAACAAGCTCAGTGACGGCATCGGCGGGCATATCTCCACCTACTCTTCGGCTGCCACGCTCTATGAGGTCGCCTTTAACCACTTCTTCCGCGGCAAGGAGGCCGGGGTTGATGCCGACCAGATCTACTTCCAGGGCCATGCCAGCCCTGGTGTCTACGCCCGCGCCTACGTTGAGCGGCGGCTCAGTGGGGACAAGCTCCGCAACTTCCGGCGCGAGCTAGCCCCGGGAGGCGGCCTCTCCAGCTACCCCCATCCCTGGCTGATGCCCGACTTCTGGGAGTTCCCCACCGTCTCGATGGGCTTAGGGCCAATTATGTCGATCTACCAGGCGCGCTTTAATCGCTACCTAGAAGATCGGGGACTCAAGACCAAAGGTAGCGGCAAGGTCTGGGCCTTTGTGGGCGACGGCGAGACTGACGAACCGGAAGCGCTTGGCGCCATCGGCCTGGCCGCTCGCGAACAGCTTGATAACCTGATCTGGGTGATCAACTGCAACTTGCAGCGGCTGGATGGCCCAGTCCGTGGCAACGGCAAGATCATCCAAGAGCTCGAAGCTACCTTCCGCGGTGCCGGTTGGAACGTCATCAAGGTAGTGTGGGGCCGCTACTGGGACAAGCTGCTAGCCAAAGACCACCAGGGGCTGCTGGTTAGGCGCTTTGAGCAGTTAATCGACGGCGAGTCGCAGCGCTACGTAGCTTTTGGCGCGCCAGAGCTGCGTGAGCAGTTTTTCAACACCCCCGAGCTTAAAGAGCTGATCGAAGGCTGGAGCGATGATGACCTTAATATGCTCAACCGCGGCGGACACGATCCCTACAAGGTCCATGCCGCCTATAAAGCTGCTGTGGAGCATCAGAACCAGCCGACGGTGATCCTGGCCCGCACCGTCAAGGGTTACGGTTTAGGCGAGTCGGGCGAGGGGAAAAACATCACCCATCAGCAAAAAAAGCTCAACGAAGAGGAGATGCGCGCCTTTCGCGACCGCTTCGATATCCCCATCAAAGACGAGGAGCTGCTCGAGTTCCCCTTCTACCGCCCGAGTGAGGATAGCCCGGAGTACCGCTATCTCAGCGAGCGCCGTAAGGCGCTGGGCGGCTTCGTGCCGGAGCGGCGCGTTACCGCCAAGCCGCTTAAGACCCCAGCCGAGGAGCTGTTTGCTGAGTTCTATCAGGGGACTGAAGAGCGGGCAGTCTCGACCACTATGGTCTTTGTGCGGATGCTGGCCAAGCTCTTGCGCGACCAGGAGCTCGGCAAGCTGATCGTGCCGATCGTTCCCGACGAGGCGCGCACCTTTGGCATGGAGGCGCTGTTCCGCCAGATCGGTATCTACTCGCATGTCGGCCAGCTCTATGAACCGGTCGATGCCGATAACCTGCTCTACTACAAAGAGGCCAAGGACGGGCAGATCTTAGAAGAAGGGATCACCGAGGCGGGCGCTATGTCGTCGTTCATTGCGGCAGGGACCGCCTACGCCACTCACGGTATCCCGACCATCCCCTTTTTCATCTACTACTCGATGTTCGGCTTCCAGCGCATCGGCGACCTGATCTGGGCCGCTGCCGATATGCGCACCAAGGGCTTCTTGCTCGGTGCTACCGCCGGGCGCACCACCCTAGCGGGGGAAGGTCTGCAACACCAGGACGGCCACAGCCACGTGCTGGCCTATCCTTCCCCCACTCTGCACGCCTACGACCCGGCGTTTGCTTATGAGCTAGCTATCATCATCCGCGACGGTTTACACCGGATGTATGAGCTGCTTGAAGATCGCTTCTACTACATCACCGTAGGCAACGAAAACTACCCCATGCCGCCCCTGCCACAGCACCTGAGCCTAGACGAGTTGAAAGCCGGAGTGCTCAGCGGGCTCTATAAGTTCCGACCTGCAGCGCTAGAGGCGCCCCAGCACCGCGCCCAACTGTTAGGCTCCGGGGCGATCATGAACGAGGTCTTAAAGGCCCAAGCATTGCTGGAGGACTACGGTGTCGCCGCCGACGTTTGGAGCGTGACCAGCTACAAGGCGTTGCATTATGACGCCCTGCAAGCCGAGCGTCACAACCGCCTCCACCCCAAGGCTAAACCTAAAGTCCCTTATGTGCGCCAGGCGCTCGACGGTCACGAAGGCGTGATCGTAGCTGCTAGCGACTATCTGAAGATCCTCCCCGACGCGCTTGCACGCCACCTGTCCAGGCCCCTGGTCAGCCTCGGCACCGACGGCTTTGGCCGCAGTGAGGCTCGAGCCGAACTGCGCGACTTCTTCGAGGTCGATGCGCGGCACATCGCCCTGGCGGCCCTGCATGCGCTTATCCCGGAGGGTTTAAAACCCACGGTGGTAGCTAAGGCGCTGGCCGAGTTCGACATCAACCCCGCTAAGCCCAATCCCTATACGGCTTAGGGCAGCTTCGGTTTAGACTTAGATTAAGTAACGGAGGAATTGCCCATGAACAAAAGGCTTTCAGGCTATCAGCTAGTCAGCCAAGGAAAATTTTAGGGCCTGTGGCTTGTGGCTCGTAGGGGATTGCTGTACTGGCTACATGCTACTGGCCACTTGCTACTGACTACTCGAATACTTGACTACTGATTTTTGGAGGAGCTTGTGGCAGAGTTCAAACTACCAGATGTCGGCGAGGGGATCGAGTCGGGAACCGTGGTGGCGGTGTTGGTCGCGGTGGGCGATAGTATCGAGCAAGACCAGCCGGTCATAGAGCTAGAGACCGATAAGGCTGTGGTCGAAGTCCCCTCGGCGGTGAGCGGAGTAATTAAGGAGATCAAGGTTAAAACGGGCGAACAGGCTAAGGTCGGCCAGGTGATCCTGGTGGTGGAAGAGGCTGAAGCCGTGTCGGAGCGGGCCGAAGCTGAAGCCAAGGCGCCCCAGGTCGAAGCTAACGAGGCCCAGGCCGAGCCGAAGCCCAGCAAAAAGGCCCCGCCCAAGCCGGAACCGGCGGCCCCGGCGCCACCCAGCCCAGCGCCAACCAAGCCTGCCGCCGAAGATGGCCGCCCGATTCCTGCCGCCCCTTCGGTGCGGCGCCTGGCGCGCGAACAAGGCGTCGATCTTCGCACTGTGCTGGGGACCGGCATCCTCGGTCGCATCTCAACTGAGGACGTGCTGCGCCATGCCGCTGGCGGCGCAGCGGCCGCCCCCGTTGCACCAGTCGCCTCCGCGCTCCCCGACTTCGGCAAGTACGGCGCTACCGAGCGGCGGCCCATGAGCGGCATCCGCAAGGCGACGGTAAGGTCCATGACCCAGGCCCAGAGCGTGCCGATGGTCACCCACTTCGATAAGGCCGATACTACCGAGCTAGAGGCGTTGCGCCAGCGCTACCAGAAAAAGGCCGAAGCGCTGGGGGCCAAGCTCACTCCTACCGCTATCTTGGTTAAGGTCGTGGCCGGGGCACTGCGCAAGTTCCCCGACTTTAATGCCAGCATCGACGTAGCCAATAACGAGATCATCTACAAGCAGTACGTCAACATCGGGGTGGCGGTCGATACCGAGCATGGGCTACTGGTCCCCGTGATTAAGCGGGCCGATCAGAAGAACCTGCTACAGCTCGCCGTGGAGCTGGGTGAACTGGCTGCTAAGGCCCGCGAGCGCAAGCTTTCACCGGAGGAGATGCAGGGTGGCAACTTCAACATCTCAAACCTAGGCGGCATCGGCGGCACCGGCTTTACGCCCATCGTTAACCCGCCGGATGTAGCTATCCTGGGCGTCGCTCGTAGCAGCTTGGAGCCGGTCTGGAACACCGAGACGGGCCAGTTTGAGGCGCGTTTGATGATGCCGCTGGCCGTAACCTACGACCACCGCTTGATCGATGGGGCGGCGGCGGCGCGCTTCTTGCGCTGGATGTGCCTGGCCCTTGAAGATCCGTTCCTCCTGTCGCTGGAGGGCTAGTGACGGCGACCGATCGGCAGCAAGTGTCTCCACAAAGATGAAGCGAATCACGCTGCGGCCAGAGCCGGAGGTTGGGCTTTCTCGACTAAAGGCTCTGGCGGTAGACATCTTTGCGATGCCCCACATGAAGTAGCACGATGACTTTTCCCTTGCTGTCTACCATGTAAATCACGCGATAGTCGCCGACACGGAGGCGATAGAGACTTGCCGAGCCCGTTAGCTTTTTTGTGTTCGGGCCGAAGGGATTGTCCGTGAGCCCACGAACGCGGTCGATAATCGCCGCTGTGACGTTTTTTGGAAACTTCCCGAGAGCTTTTTCGAACGATCGTCTGGCAGTGAGTTTATAGCTTGCCACTGCGCTTCAGGTTGCCGACCAGTTCATCGAAAGGAATCGCAGCTTCTTCCTCCAGTTCTGCAACCGTGGCAAGATCTTGAAGGTCTTCGAGGAGTTCTTCATACACTTCGATAGGTAAGAAGACGTGTGTTTTCTCGCCCTTCTCGTTGTAGAGGAAAGTAGCTTCGTGCTTGGTGTCGATCATCGAGCTTATTCTAGCACCCGCATTGCCGACTATGGGCCTCTGACTCACGCGTTTAGTGGCGCGGCGATCCGAAAAGTTTACGCTTTGACCTGGTTGCCCCGTGGAGCAACAAGGAGTTTGAGGCGCGCTTGATGATGCCGCCCGTCTATGCTTGACTGGCCAGGAAAGCCTCGACCTCGGCGCGGCGCGGGATGGGCGCTACCGCGCCATAGCCCTGGGTAGCGAGGGCGGCAGCGGCGTTGGCGTAGCGCGCAGCCGCGGCCAGCGGAGCGCCCCGCAGGAGTTCTGTTAAGAGCGCCCCATCGAAGGTATCGCCGGCACCGGTGGCATCAACCGTCGCCACCCTGAGGCCGGGGATAGCGTGGCGCTGGTGATGATCGGCTACTAGCGCCCCCTCGGCGCCGAGCTTGAGCGCCACCACCTTGGCGCCACGGTTTAGCAGCGCATCCACGATGGCCTCAGGCTCCTTAAGCCCGGTGAGCAGGCTGGCTTCGTCGAGGTTGGGCAGGCAGAAGTCGCACTGCGCCATCGTCTCCAGGATGATCGCCTTTGCCCGCGGCAGCGGCCAGAGCTTGAGCCGCACATTCGGATCGTAAGAGACTAATACCCCCTGCTCACGCGCTGTAGCGATAGCTGCGAAGACCGTGTCACAGGCGCTGGTGCTAATGGCCTGGCTGATGCCGGAGAGATGCAAGAGCTTGGCCCTGGCGATGGCCTCGGTCGGTAGCTCTTCAGGTTTGATGAGACTGGCAGCCGAGCCCTGGCGGAAGTACGTGAAGGCGTGCCCGGCCTCCGTGTGCGTCACGAAGTAGATACCGGTAGGCGCGACGGGGTCGCGGATAACATATGAGGTGTCGATCCCCTCGGCCTGCCAGAGCGCCAGCAACATATCGCCGAAAGCGTCCTGTCCGAGGCGGGTGAGATAGGCCACGCTGGCCCCCTGGCGCGCCGCCGCCACGGCCATATTAGAGGTGTCGCCGCCGAAGCCGGGGAGGTACACCTCGCGCCCTCCCTCCCGCAGTTGGTTGAACTCGATTAGCGGCTCACCGAGGCTAATAATCTCGGCCATCAGATGCGCCCGTACTTGGCTAGGCCCTCGCGCAGCGAACCGCTCTCGCGGATGAGTTTAGCCTGTTCGGCCTCCCGCTGCTCGATCATAAGGGCGAGCTTTAACACCTCTGCGACATGCGCTTGTGGCACCACCGCCACCCCGTCGAGGTCAGCCACGATGAGGTCGCCGGGGTTGACTGTGATGCCTCCACACTCTACCGGGACGTTGGCGGCGAGGGTCTTAAAGCGCCCCAAGGTAGTCCCTGGCGAGACGCTGCGGGCAAAGACCGGAAAGTCGTAATCGCGCCGGATCTCGGTCACATCGCGCACGCCGCCGTCAAGCACGGCGCCGGCTAGCTTGTTGGCTACCGCGCCAGCGGTCATCAGCCCGCCCCAGACGGCTACTTCGGTTTCGCCGCCGATGCCGATGACTACCACCGAACCGGCCTCGGCGCTATCGATCAGCTCGAGCGCATGCTGAGGCGGGAGCTTTTCAGGGGTCGGCCCCTCCTTGACGGTAACGGCCGGGCCTACCACCTTCTGGTCGTTGATGCGCGGCTTAATGCTGTGATGCATATAGCCGCGCACTCCGACGACCTGATCGACCGCGTCGGCGACCGAGGCGGTGGTGACGGTGTGGAACTGCTGGATAACGGTGCTCGGATATTTCATGGGCGATTCCTCCGGAAAGCAGTAGTCAAGTAGTCAAGTAGTCAAGTATTCAAGTAGGGGCGAAAGCGTAGGGGCGACCCCACGTGGTCGCCCATTTTCATCGCTGATGGTGAACAAACGTTCATGGGCAATTCCTCCTAAGTTATCAGATCAAGGCCGCCCTCATTCCCAGCGATTGACCCATGCCTGGGGCACCCCGCCCGCCAAGACGCGCGCTACCTCCTGGCTGGCGCGCTCTTGCAGCTCGCGCACCGAGGCTTCCGAGTACCAGGCGGTGTGGTCAGTGACCACCACATTGGAGAGGCTAAACAGCGGATGATCCCGCGGCGGCGGCTCGGTTGAGAACACGTCGAGACCGGCGCCGTACAGCCGCCCGGCGCGGAGTGCCTCTACCAGAGCCGTTTCGTCGATGAGGGCGCCGCGGCCGGTGTTGACCAAGATGGTGCGCGGCTGCATCAGGGCTAGTTCGTTATGACCGATAAGATGCCGAGTCTCCGGGGTCAGCGGGGCATGTAGCGAGATAATTTCGGCCTCGCGGCAGAGGGTAGCCAGATCGACGCGCTCGATTCCGGCTGGCGTGTCCGGTAGATACGGATCGTATACTAACGTGCGCTGTGGGGTGAAAGCCTGCATCTTGCGCACCAAGGCTCGAGCGATCTGGCCATACCCGACTACGCCCAGCGTCCGCCCCGAGATGGGATAGATCGGTTCGGCCTGAGCGATCCCCCAGGCGCCACGGCGCACCGCCTTATCCCGCGACACCACCCGGCGCGCTACCGCCAGCAGCAGTGCCAGAGCGTGCGTGCTGACCTCATCGACGCCGTAACCAGGGGTGTTGGCGACAAAGATGCGCCGCGCAGTCGCCGCTGCTAAGTCGATGTTGTCTAGGCCGATGCCGTAGCGGGCAATGATGCGCAGCTTGGGTGCTGCCGCCAGGTGCTCGGCGGTGATCGGCGTGTCGCGCACCAAAATCGCCTCGGCTCGAGCCAGGTGCTCGCCAAACGCCGGATCGGCGGGGTCAACGGCGTGAAGCTCTACGCCGTAGGGCCGCAGAATGGCTGTTTCGACGGCGTAATCATGATAACCGTGACCCACGACGATGACATGGCGGCCACGGGTGTTGCTGTCGAGGGTCACGGTATACCTCCTGGGCTGGGGCCCTACTGAGCCGCCTCGACGGCCTGCATTAGGCGGTCGATCCACTCCTGCCCAACGCGGCCGACCAGGTGCTCAAGCACAGGGGGCTGGGCTACCTCGCGGAAGGCCGCTAGCTCCTCGCTGGTTAGCACTGCTACCTCCATGCCCACGCCGGTGAGGATCTCTACAGCGTTGAGATCCTGAGCCGAGGTCATCTGGCGGTGGATGTCGCGAGCGATGACGATCGCCTCGTCGATCACGCGCTGCTCGTCGGGGGTGAGGCTGTCGTAGAAGCCGGGGTTCATCATGTACAGGTGAACGGAGTAGACGTGCCCAGTGAGCGACACGTGACGCTGGTACTGGTAGAGGCTGGCGGCCAGAATGTTGGTGACGCTGTTCTCCTGGCCGTCCACCACGCCCTGTGCCAGCGCGATGGGGAGCTCGAGCCAGGGCACGGTGATGGCGCTGGCGCCGAGGGCCGTAACCAGGCGCTCGAAGAGCGGGCTCGGCATGATGCGGATGGTGAGGCCGCGCATATCCTCGGGTGTGCGGATGGGGCGCACATTGTTGGTGAAGTGGCGGAGGCCGTTATCAGCGAAGGCCATCATGCGGATACCGGCCTCCTCGAGCATGCGCTCTGCGAAATAGGTGCCGAACTCGCCGTCGAACACCCGGTAGGCAACCGCATGGCTCTCGAACAGGAAGGGCGTGCTGATTAGCTCGATAGGCGGGAAGAACTCGGTGATGGGACCATCGTGCACCACGCCAAGCTCGATAGTTCCGAGCTGAAGCCCCTGCAGTACGGTGTCGGCGTCGCCGAGCATGCCGGCCGGGAAGATCTCCACCCGGATTGAGCCGCCGGTGTGCTCCTCAACATGTTCTTTGAAGGCCAGCGCGGCGGCGTGCTTGGGCTGGTCCTCGGTGCCGGGCTGGAAGTGGGTGTACTTGAGCACGCGCTGAGCGTTTGCTCCACCGAGAATGAGCGCGAAGGCAACTAGCAAGGTGATGAGTCGGTTCTTTGACATAAATCTCTCTTCCTTTCCTAGGGGTTACTAGCTTGGTGCCACATCTCGCTTGGGTTAAAGGTTGTTATGATCCCAACTACTCCTCCTTTCAACGGGCGTACCCCAGCAGGCGCGGCACGAACAGACTGATGGCAGGGAACGCGATCAGCAGTGCCAGAACCACGAGCTGCGCCAGGAGCAGGGGCAGCACTGCCCGCGCCAGCAGTTCGACCCGCAGTTTGCCGACGGTAGCGACCACGAATAGGACCGGTCCTACCGGAGGCGTGTTCATCCCCAGCACTATCGCCACGATAAACAGGATGCCGAAGTGCAGAGGGTCGATGCCGGCGTGAAAGGCTATGGGCGAGAGGATCGGCGTCAGCACGATCACCGCCGGCAGCGTGTCGATGAACAGCCCGCAGATCAGCGTGAACACGACAAGCAAGATCAAGATCTGGGTCGGGTCGGTGGTAAGCCCGGTCAACCAGACCGCCGCGGCCTGCGGTACCTGTAGAACTGTGAGCAGGTTGGCAAAGATCGACGCCATGCTGACAATCAGCAGCACACCCGAGGTCATCAGCGCGCTCTTGAGAAATACCCGCGGGATGTCGCGCAGCTTTAGAGCGCGCGTCACCAAGAGGCTTACCAGCAGCGCGTAGGCGACCGCGACCGCTGCCGACTCGGTGGCGGTGAAGATGCCGGAGAACACGCCGCCGAGGATGATTACCGGCATCAACAACCCGGGGAGCGACTGGACGAAGCCGACGCCGACCGCCCGCCAGCCACCAAATACAACCGCATATTGGTGGCCATGGCGCACCGAGATGATATGGTTGGTGATAAACAGTACGACACCCAAGAGGATGCCAGGGAGGATGCCGGCTGCAAACATGCTGCTCACGCTGACGCGGCCTTCTGAGATGGCGTACACCACCATGACGATGCTGGGCGGAATGATCGGCCCGATGATGGCGCTGGCCGCGGTCATCGCGCCGGAGTAGTAGGGCGGGTAGCCGGCTCGCCGCATCATGTCCATAATGATTGCGCCGGGTCCGGCGGCGTCCGCTAGCGCGCTACCGCTTTTGCCGGCAAAGAGGATGCTGGTTAGGACGTTCACGTGGCCCAGGCCACCGGGCAGATGCCCCACCAGCGCCTTGGCGAAGCGCAACAGCGAGTCTGTGAGTTTGCCTGCGGTCATCAGGTCAGCGGCCAAGATAAACAGCGGCACGGCCATCAGCGGGAACGAGTTGATGCCGTTGAACAGGTGCTGCGGAAGCAACAGCGGACGCAGCTCACCGCTGGCCAGAATAGTTATCAGCGAGGCCATGCCCATTACCAGCGACACCGGGAAGCCGGCAAGTAGCAAGATGGCAAAAGAGCCAAACAGCACGGCGATCATCGCGGTGCCTCCGGGGCGTGACTCACCGGTGAGGGAGCGCTAGGCTCGCTGCGAATACCGGCCTGGGCAAACTGGCGCCAGGTCAGAAGGAGGTGCATACCCAGCACGGCTGCCCCGATAGGGATGGCGAGCCCTACGATGCCGCGGGGGATACCGAGCATGGCGGTCCGCGGACGCATCATGAGTTGACTGAACTCCCAGCCGTAGTAGGTGAGCAAGGCCAGGAACACTAGGATTACGAGGGCGATCAGGCCGCGCACCCAGGGGATTACCCGTGTTGGTAGCAGCGACTGCACGTACTCGAACGCCACGTGATTGCCCGCACGCAGGGCGAGTCCGGCGCCCAGATACACTGTCCAGATCATCAAGAACCGCGCTAACTCCTCGGCCCAGGCGACCGAGAACTGGAAGCCGTAGCGGGTCACTACGTTAAGCAGCACCAGTGAGACCATCGCCATCATCATCAGCACGACCAGGGTCTCGTTGACCCGGATGAAGATGCGCTCGAGAGTCTGGAGCATCACAGCTCCTTTGGCGTGCGTTTAGCGTACAGCGCCTGCTTTATGCGCCGCAACCGCAACCGGGTCGGTTCGCCCCCGCGCAGAGCCAGACCGACCGCCAGGATGTCGATAACCACCAGGTGCATCAGGCGTGAGAACATGGGGGTATAGACATCGGTGTCCTCGGGGATGCTCACGGTCAGCACCAGGCTGCCGAGTTCGGCCAGCGGCGAGCGCGGGGCGGTGATAGCGATGACCGCTGCGCCCGACTGCTTAGCCAGCGCCACACTTGCTAACAATTCACGGTTACGCCCAGTATGTGAGATGGCCACTACTACGTCCTCGGGCCCTAGAGTGGCGGCGGACATGTATTGCATGTGCGAGTCGGTGTAGGCCACACAGGGGACCATTAAACGGAAGAACTTGTGCTGAGCATCGATAGCTACCACCCCTGAGGCACCCATACCGTAGAACTCGATCTTGTGGGCGCGGCTTAAGAGATCGGTAGCCGCTTCGATAGCGGCGGCATCCAGGCGGTGCCGCAGCCGCACGAGCATGTCGATGGTGGCATCGACGATCTTCTGCGAGTAGGCCTCGGCGGGGTCGCCCGGTTTAACCTCCAGGTCGGCATAGGTGCTGTAACTAACCAGGCTTTGGGCTAGCCGCACCTTAAACTCGGCAAAGCCCTCGTAACCGATCGCTCGGCAAAAGCGCAGCACCGTCGGCTCACTGACTCCGGCTGCCTGAGCGAGCGCCGCCATGCTGCTGTTGATCACTGCTTCAGGATCGGCGAGCACCGCCTCAGCTACCTTGCGCTCGGAGTTGCTGAAGCTGTCTAGCGCCTTCCTGGTCGCTTCCAGTAGGTTCTTCATGGCGATACGGTTCCTGGTGCTTTGTCGCTAGTCGGGGACCATCCGGTCTCTTTAGTAAGGGTGGTGGTTCTTGCGCTCAGAGCGGCACTGGTCACCTTAAAGCCGGAATCGGTTGCCTGGAAGTAAAGATAAGGTAGTTTTACTAAAACTGGGCCGTATTCTATCGTAAGTCGATGTATCTGTGAGGCTTTGGGAGGATCGAGCACAAACCCTATGCATTTCACATCTCTGCCGCCTTTTGTGGTACTTGCTAGGCCGTTCCTCATGAAGATTGCCTCTTGAAACCTTGGTCTTGACGCAGAAGCATCGTTATGTTATTGTAATACTACTACATGTTCAGCGACTCGTCAATGACTTAGACCAGTTAGTCAGCCAACGTAGTCCGGAGGATAGTGGTGAATGAGGCTCTTCCAACGCCGATAAGAGAGAGCAGCCGGACCTCCACACTGGCAGGGACAGCCGCCCATGAGGGACTTATGGCTGGAGATCAGGAATCACTGGTCGGCATCAAGCAGGCGTACCACCAGTTAGGTGTTGAGTTGATGCGCACTACACACGACCTGGGCAAGGAGGTGGAATGAGGCTATCCGAATGAGGCGAGGGTTTGGAGTGTGCCAGGAAAGGTGGTGCCAATTTGGCCTGAAGGTGGCATCTAGCAAGCTGCTTATCGCAGCAAAAGTCTAACGATTACGTGCGACGAGAGGATGACCTTATGCTAAAGAAAGGTTTGTGGTTTGGCATCTGCTTCAGCGTGTGGCTCTTGGGTTTGGCCCTGGCTAGCCCTACCTTCGTCCTGCGCTATAACCATGTGCTTGGCCCTACCCACCCCTACCATGCCGGATTCGAGCTGTGGGCTCAGCGAGTCTATGAGCGGACAAACGGTAACCTGCAAATCCTGGTCTTCCACAGTGCCGCGCTCGGGGTAGAGGAGGACATTATTGAGCAGCTCCGCAAAGGAGTGCCGATAGGACAGAATACCGATGGGGCGCGCATGGGCATGTACGTGCGCGAGCTCGGAGTCTTCAACGCTCCCTACTTCTTAGCCGATTTCGAGATGGTGGAGCGTGCTGCCACCCTGCCCGCGGTGCAACAGTGGCTTGACCAGCTAGTCTCCGAGTTTGGGATCAGGGTACTTTGCTTCAACTGGGTCCAGGGGTACCGACACTTTATGACCAATGTACCGGTGCGGCACCCTAACGACCTCGCGGGCCTGCTTATTCGCACGCCCCCTGCACCCGTTTGGGTAGAGTCCGTGCGCGCCTTAGGCGCTACCCCAGTGGCCCTCCCCTTTGGCGAAATCTATAGTGCCATCCAGCTGCGAGCCGTTGATGGAGCCGAGCTAGTTTACGCCAATATCCCTGACAAGAGCCTGTGGGAAGTCATCCGTTATGTGAACGAGACCCGGCACTTCCTCCTCACCAACTTCCAAGTGGTAGGGGAAGCCTGGTTTGTGCAGCTGCCTGAGGATTACCAGCGCATCCTTGTCGAGGAGTGCCACGCAGCGGGTCGGGAAACCTCCCGGCGCATTGAGGAGAACAGCGAGCGGATCAAGCAGGAGATACAGCAGCGGGGGATGGTTATTGTCTCCGACGTTGACCTAGACGCCTTCCGCCAGGCCAGCCTAGCGGCCTACGAGGTTCTCGGCCTAACGGAGGTCCGTAATCTCATTCACCGTCAGCTTGGCCTGGAGTGATGGCAGTGATGGAGGAGGGGTATGACCCAGTGGTCCGAGCGCTTCGCCAGGGTTGAGGAGATTATTGCCCAGGCTTTCCTAGCGCTGACCGTGGGAGTGACCTTCCTGGGAGGGGTGGCCAGGTTTTCAGGTCGGCCTTTGGACTGGGCTATGGACCTGGCCACCTTTTCCTTCGCCTGGGCCGTCTTTCTAGGCGCGGACGTGGCCTTAAGGCACGACCGCCACGTGGCTGTAGAGCTCTTCGCAAACTTGCTACCCGAGAAGGTGAGGCGGGGGGTACGGCTCTTTAACTTCTGCCTGATCGCCCTTTTCCTCGGAGCCTTGCTGGTGTATAGCGTGCAGATGGCCTATCTGACTCGCTTCCGCACCTTCCAGGGGATACCGGGTATTAGCTACACCTGGGTTACCCTGAGCGTTACTGCAGGAAGCCTCCTCCTCCTCCTAACGGCTTTGAGCCGGATCAGGCGAGAGTGGAAGAGTTTTAGGAGTGGGGCATGATCATAACCTTAGTTGCCTTCCTCTTTCTGCTCTTGTTAGGCATGCCTGTGGTCTTTGCCATCGGCATTTCCGGCTTCCTCTTCTTTTTGCTGCAGCCTGGCCTTCCGCCCACCATGCCGGTTCAGCTCATGCTTTCCGAGACGCAGAACTTCGCTCTCCTGGCCATCCCCACCTTCATTCTGATGGGGAATCTCATGAACGAACTCGGAGTAACCCGAAGGCTGCTGAATTTTGCCAGAACTCTTACGGGCCATCTCAGAGGCGGACTGGCTCAGATGGGTGTGATTTTGAGCCTCTTAATGGGTGGGGTCTCTGGCTCGGCTATTGCGGATGCCACCATGCAGGCCAGAGTTATGGGCCCCGAGATGGTGCGAAGGGGATACAAAGCCGCGTTCGTGGCCGCCCTGCAAGGGTTCACCGGACTCATCGTGGTGGCAATTCCCCCTAGCATCGGCCTCATCCTCTATGGCAGTATCGGCCATGTCTCCATCGGTCAGCTCTTTGTCGGCGGTATCGCGATGGGGCTCCTGCTAGCCATGGCCTACATGGTGCTGGTGGCGATCATCGCTCGGGTACGGGGATACCTTCCGGAGCTCTCGCACAGGCCCCCCCTTGCAGAGGTGAGCTCTGCTCTATGGGGGAGCCTGTGGGCGGTTCTCTTGCCCATCCTCCTCCTAATAGCGCTACGCCTTGGAATCTTTGTCCCTTCGGAAGTGGGGGCTGCCGCCGTGGTCTATGCCATCCTGGTGGGGGCGATTTACCGGGAGATCACTTGGGAGAGAGTAGTGCGGGCCTTCCGGAACTCGGTGGCCGACATCGGGATGGTCGCCTTCCTAATCTCCGCCTCAGCTCTCATCAGCTATGGGATGCGATGGGAGATGATTCCACAGGCCATCGCTCAGCTTCTGGTGGGCCTGTCTGATAATCCTATGGTGGCCTTGGGCATAATCATTCTGGCTCTCTTTCTCCTGGGTATGGTAATTGACTCTACCGTGATGATTATCCTACTCACACCCATCCTGGTTCCGGTAGCCAGGGCACTGGGCCTGGACCTAGTCCACTTTGGCGTGATCATGGTGATGACCTGCGCCGTCGGGCTACTTACTCCGCCGGTAGGGCTTTCCATGTACTCGGTCTGTTCTATCATGCGCTGCTCTATGGAGGAGTACCTGCGGGAAGGGTGGCCCTTCTTGGTGGCAGCACTCTTGGTGATCTTTCTTGCCTACCTCTTCCCGACAATCATTACCTTCCTACCTCGACTCCTCTTTTAGTCTGAACCGGAGGATAATGTGGGCAAACTGGCTGGCAAGAAAGCTTTGATAATCGCAGCAGGGCAAGGGATCGGCCGGGCCATAGTAGAGGCCTTTGTTCAGCAGGGTGCCGAGGTGCTTGCTGTCACCTTGCACCCTGAGCAACTGGCAGGGGTCTGCCCGGCGGTAGGTCTAGACGCTCGAAACCGGGAAGGCATCTTCCAACTCATCGAAGGAATTGACCGCCTAGACTGCCTTTGCAACGTTCAGGGAGTTGTGCCGGTAGGAAATATCCTGGAAGCCACTGATACCGCCTGGGATGAGGCCTTTCTATTGAATGTCACGAGTATCTTTTGGGCTATGCAGGCTGCCCTGCCCAAAATGTTGGCCCAAGGCGGAGGCAGTATCATCAATATCGCCTCTGTGGCCGCCTTTAAGGCCGTACCACAACGGTTCATCTACGCAGCAACCAAGGCGGCGGTAGTGGCTATGACGCGTTCTGTAGCCTTCGACTTTGCCAATCAGGGCATACGAGCGAATACCATCTGCCCTGGAACCATAGACACTCCCTCACTGCGAGAAAGGGCAGGAGGAGAGGGGCGCCTTAAGGTCTTCGCCGAACGGCAGCCCATAGGCCGCCTTGGCCGCCCCGAGGAGATCGCAGCCTTGGCGGTCTACCTGGCTGCGGAGGAGGGAGCCTTTGCCACAGGGAGCCACTTTGTGGTGGATGGAGGGATGAGTTTGTGATCTCGGCGTTTTCATGAAGCGCCCCGCTCGAGCCCAAGCTGCTCGGCGAACTGGCCGCGCTGTGCGCGCGATCCGGGATCGACTTCCAACTGAATGCACCCATGACGGAGCAGGCAATTGCCTAGTTCCATGTTGTGAGTACCGCGCCGGTGGCGGATGGTGTGTGGTGTTGCCGCCCTCATCACCTGCCTGTCGCTTTACACCGGCCATACTAGGGGCATGCGGCTGACCCTGCTGCCATTACTAGGTGCGCTGCACCTGCGCTATCCCAGCTACAACGCGGTGACGGTGCAGGAGCTAACCGCTGCTAGCGCTCCCGAAGCCCTGGCTACCACCGCGCTAACACCAGACAGCCTGAGCACCCCCGCCTGGCAAGACACCCCTGAGATCGCGCTACCTATGATGGTCATTCCGTGGGCTGAGCGGCGCGGCTTAGCGGTCTACGGCTTGGCGGAGCCCCCCGCC
>JAGXSO010000094.1 GCA_018333775.1 Truepera sp. | reverse complement strand
CCCAGCTCGCGGGCAGCACGCAAGACCCTCAGCGCGATCTCGCCGCGATTAGCGATCAGAATCTTCTTAAACACAGCTTCAGGCTCTTTAAGTTGGCTCGATGCGAAACAGCACCTGCCCGTACTCGACAGGCTCTTCGTTGCGGACTAGGATCTCCTTGATGACTCCGGCCACCTCGGCCTCGATCTCGTTCATCAGCTTCATCGCTTCGATGATGCAGAGCACGGTGCCGGGGGTTACCCGGTCACCTACCTTGACGTAGGCAGGGGTCTCCGGCGAGGGTGAGGCATAAAACGTTCCGACAATGGGAGCGGTTACCGCCACCAGATGCGAGGTTGCAGGGGCAGGGGGCGGAGTTTGAGCTACCGCCGAGGAGTTGGTCGGGGTAGGCACCGGCGCTGCGGCTGCCGGGGTCACAACCGGCGCAGTTTGGGCCACCAGCACCTGCTGGGCCCCGCGCTTGATGGCGAGCTTGTAGTCGCTGGTTTCGAGCTGTAGCTCGGTAGCATCGCTCCCGACCATGGCCTCAAGCAGTCTCTTGATCTCTTTGGCGTCCATCAAGCACGCCCTAAGTACTCACCGGTGCGAGTATCGACGCGAACCTTCTCACCCTGGTCGATAAATAGCGGTACGCTCACCACCGCGCCGGTCTCCAGGGTAGCCGGCTTGGAGCCGCCCGACACGGTATCGCCCTTGACGCCGGGTTGGGTGTCGGTGATAAAGAGTTCGACCACATTAGGTATTGTCACTTTAAGCGCGCGGCCCTGGTAATAGTCCACCGTGACCTCCATCGACTCCTTGAGGAACTTGGCCGCGGAGCCGATCTGCACCGCGCTTAGCGTGGGCTGCTCATAGGTTTCCAGATCCATGAAGGTGTAGTGCTCACCGTCATTGTAAAGGTACTGCATCTTGCGGTAGTCGATGAAGATATCGTGGAGCTTCTCAGTAGCGTTAAAGCTGCGCTCGACAATGGCCCCAGTCTCGAGCTGGCGGAACTTGGCCACCACTTTGGCGCCGCCGCGCCCGATCTTCTGATGCTGGTACTCAAGGCACTCCCACAAGCCCCCATCCATCTCTACCTTGGAGCCGTATCTAAGCTCTGTTACGCTAATCATGCTTCCTCCGAACCACTGTGGCTGCTAGCAGCCCGCTTTAGCTAGTGTATCACCTTGAGGGGGTTAGGCCGAAAAGGCGCTAGGCCGGTATGGTCCGGGGCAGGGGGTTAAGCTCCAACACCGAGGGCGCTAGTCCGGCCTGGGCGATTAGCCGACGATAGTCCGTAGGGGTGAGTGGGTGCTTGCCAGACAGCGCGACAAAGGCGGCTTCGAGCAGATTGGTAGGGAGGCTGCGCTCCTGATAACGAGGGGTGGTGGTAATAAGCAGCCGCACTCCGCGCTCCTGAGCCCAGGCTACGTCGTCACGGGTGGTGGTGTTGGTCAGGATGATCTTGTTGTCTAAGCGTTCTGGGGCGTGGCGGCGGAGGTAGTGCCAGTCGCCGGCGATCACCTCGGCTTCAGCAAAAAAGCGCCCGCCGACCATACGCCCCACTCGCTCAGGCTTGCTCCCGGTGGGGTAGAACCAGCGGAACGGTAGGTTTAGCACTACGGGCGCTAGGAGCCGCACCACCAGGCTAAGGGTGCTGACGCTGCGGATCGGGATCGGCAGACCTAGCGCAAAGATCAGGTCGCCCAGCAGGAGCTTGGCCCCGGCTTGTGACAGCGCCTCAGCCATGCCGAAGCGATCCGCCGCCGCGACTATCAGCACCCGCTTGCCGCGCCACTGCAAGCGGGATTCGAGCAGCTCTACTACGCTCCGCTCGAGCGTCTCCTTAAGCCCTGCTCCGCACACCAGCGGCGTAATGCGAGCGTTCCTGGCCAGCCTAACCGCATCGCGGATATAGTAGCGCCGCCCGCTGACCTGGACAAAGAGGTCCATCCCGCCCAGGCCGAAGGCGTCAACCTTGCCGTCAAGCTCGCGCAACAGTGTCGCAGCGGCCGCCATATCGCCGTCGGTGCCGCGCCGCTCGATCAGGAGCTGTTCACCGAGCAGCGTAATAACCTGCTTAGTATCGCGCTTAGCAGAGCCTAGCGACACGCTGACTACATGCTTCATGGCACGAGTCTAGCACTCCCGCTAGCCTCGGCCAGAGGGGCGTACTCGCTGATCACCACCGCGTAGTACCCATGCTCATAGCGCCCTATCCCTAGCCAGACACGAACACCGCTCTCGCAGCAGTGGCTGAATTGGCTCCCCGTGTCAAGCTCGAGCCTGCTGTTCGATCTCCAGGCGGCGGTAGGCAAAGCGGCTTCTGGAGTGCCGCCGCAATCAAGAGGCCGCCGGTCTCCCGACGGCCCACAGCGGGTTACAACGACTAAGCGGACTTGGCTACAGCAACGAGCTGCCTAAAAGCCTCGGGCTGCTGCACCGCCAGATCGGCTAATACCTTCCGGTCGATCTCAACGTTAGCTTTGCGTAGGCCGTTCACGAAGACCGAGTAGCTCAACCCCTCGAGGCGTACCGCAGCGTTGATGCGGGCGATCCAGAGGCGGCGGAAGACGTTTTTCTTGTCGCGGCGGTCGCGATATTCGTAATCGGCGGCGTTAAGCAGCGTCTGCTGGGCGACTCTAAAGGACTTGGAGCGCAACCCCCAAAAGCCCTTGGCCCGCTTTAGAACCTTCTGGTGCCTAGCACGCCGTACAGTTCCGGTCTTGGCTCTTGGCATGGCTAGCTTCCGTAGGGCAAGAGCATCCTGATGCGCTTGGCATCGGGCTCAGCAATGATGAGAGCGTTGCGACCGAGGCGGATGCGGCTACCGCTCTTTTTGTAGTTTAGGTGCCGCTTGCCGCTTTTCATCGCCTTGACTTTACCTCGCCCAGTGATCTTGACACGGGCTTTGGTGCCCTTATGGGTCTTTAACTTCGGCATTATTACTCCTTCGCGTTGCCTCTTAGCAACCCCGGTAGTTTAACACATCGGGCTTAAGCTAGCTCTATCCCGAAAAACAGGAGCTAGAAGCCAGAAGTCAGGAGCCAGTAGGGGCGAACAGCCGTTCGCCCTGTTTTCATCCTTGGTGGTGAACAAACGTTCATGGCCAATTCTATTTTGGGGCGTGGGTCGGGTATAGTATAAGCCTTGCGGCTGAAGTCTTGCCCCGAGCAGGTGAGCCATGAACGTCTTTGCGTTGCGCAACCAGCTGATCGCTAACTTCGCCTCCTATGTCAAGAGCTTCATCCACCTAGGCGACGAGCGGATCGAGCGCTACGTGGCCGAACGCTTCGAGGCGGGCGACCTGTGGCCGGACCCCTTAGTCCAGCTCAACCCGGCCTTTGCGCCTGGTGGCAGCGTGGACCAGTTAGTCGAGCGAGGGCTTTTGCACCCCGTCAGCGCCCTCATCTTCCGGCGCGACAAGGACCGAGACGAAGCCGAGCTTGGCAGGACCCTCCATCTGCACCAGCACCAGCTTGAAGCCATCGAAATCGCACGTCAGGGGCATAACTACCTGCTGACTACCGGCACCGGCTCGGGCAAGAGCCTGGCCTACCTCATCCCCATCGTCGACCGGGTGCTGCGCGAAGGGGCAGGGCTAGGCGTCCGGGCCATCATCGTCTATCCCATGAACGCGCTGGCCAACAGCCAGGCGGGTGAGCTAGCCAAGTTCCTGGACTACGGCTTGGACGGGCCAACGCCGGTGAGCTTTAAGCGCTACACCGGCCAGGAGGGCGAGGAGGAGCGCCGCGCGATTATCGCCAAGCCGCCCGACATTTTGCTGACCAACTACGTGATGCTCGAGCTGCTGCTGACTCGCCAGCGGGAACGGCCTTTGATCGAAGGGATAAAGAACCTGAGCTTCCTGGTGTTAGATGAGCTGCATACCTACCGGGGCCGACAGGGGGCCGATGTCGCCTTGTTGGTTAGGAGGGTGCGAGAGCGCCTCGGCACCAGCGGCCTGCAAGTCGTTGGCACCAGCGCCACGATGAGCTCCAAGGGGGCCTTAGCGGAGCGCCAGGCCGAGGTGGCGGGGATAGCCAGCAAGCTCTTCGGCGCGCCCGTGCGCCCTGAGCATGTGATCGGCGAGACGCTGGTGCGCGGTGCGCCCGAGCTGGACTTTGGCGACCCGGCGGTGCTAGCGGGGCTGCGCCAGCAGGTAGCAGAGCCCCAGGCGCTCCTTGGGGCCGGCTACAGTGCGTTTATCGCCAGCCCGCTGGCCGCCTGGATCGAGTCAACCTTCGGGGTAGCGACTGAGGGGACGAGTGGCCGCCTGGTACGCGCCCAACCGCAGCGGCTGTCAGACGCCGCCGGCGCCCTAAGCCGCCTGAGCGGAGTCGCGCCGGAGCAGTGCGAGAACGCTCTCAAAGAGCTGTTGTTAGCGGGCTACCAGCTCACGCACCCCGAGACCGGCCTGCGCATCTTTGCCTTTAAGCTGCACCAGTTCATCGGCCGTGGCGATACCGTCTACGCCTCGCTCGAGCCCGAAGAGAGCCGCCACCTAACGCTCGAGCCGCAGCTATTCGTGCCCGGCTCACG
>JAGXSO010000093.1 GCA_018333775.1 Truepera sp. | reverse complement strand
ACCCGCGTATTTAGCATCAGCCAGGAGTGGCTCGATACCATGCGGCCCGAGGAGGCGGTGCCCAGATTCGTGCTGGCTGCCAATGAGCGCGGCGCCCGACTGCTCTATCTGCGCCCTTACAGCCGAGAGCGCATGGGCGACATGTTCGGGAATACCGAGGCGCTGATCAGCGGCCTGGTCACGGCGCTCAAGGCCGAGGGCTTCACCATCGGCCCGGTGCGCCCGCTGGTCTATGAGCCGAACCACTCGCTGCGCCTGCTCAGCGCCTTCGGCGTGCTAGCCGGCCTGCTGCTGTTAGCTACCCTCTACCTTGGCGCCTGGGGGCCAGTGGTAGCGCTAGGCTTGAGCGGGCTGGCGGTAGCGGCCGCTGGGCTGAGTTGGGATGCGCTGGCGCTGCTCGCCGCGCTGATCTTCCCGGTGATCGGTTACGCCCTGCTGCCGGAGCGCCTCACCAGTTTTGGCCTAGCTACGCTGATTAGCCTGCTGGGGGCGGTGCTGCTGGCCGCGGTCGGCACCGATGGCCAGAGTATTATCGCCGCCCGGCCGTTTGCCGGGGTCGCCGCCACCCTGATCGTGCCGCCCTTGCTGTTCTTGTTCCACTACGCGCTGCGCTACGGCCGCCCGGTCGACTGGGTGGCCACCTTCTGGCGCTACCCCATCCGCATCGGCGATGTGCTGCTAGGGCTGGTCGTGCTGGCAGCGCTGGCCCTAGTCTTGTTGCGGCGAGGGAACTTCCCAATCATCGGCGTGAGCGAGCTCGAGCTAACCCTGCGCAGCTGGCTGGCCGAGCTCTTCGTCAGGCCGCGCTTTAAGGAGTTGGTCGGCCACCCGCTGGCGGTGTTGGCCCTGGGTAGTGCGGCTCTTCCCGCCTGGGTCAAGGCGCTGCTGTTAACCGGCGGCGTGATCGCTCAGGCCAGCATCTTAAACAGCTTCAGCCACTACCACACGCCGCTGTTAATCTCGCTGGCGCGCAGTGTGATTGCGCTGCTAATCGGCCTGGTGATCGGGCTCTTGCTCCTGCCGCTAACCCGCTGGCTGCTGGCCGCCGGGCGGCGCTGGCTGGCTAGCGCTAAGCCCTTAAAGCCCGCCTAGCATGAACGTCGTCATTAGCGGCTACTATGGCTTCGGCAACCTGGGCGACGAGGCGCTGTTAGCCGGACTGATCCCGGTGCTCCAGGCGGCCGGGCATCAGGTTTCAGTGCTCTCGGGCGACCCCGCCTTAACCGCGCACAGCCACGGACTGCTCGGCAGCCATCGCCTGTGGGGGCTGCCGGGGGCGCTAAAGCGCTGCGACGCCATCATCTCCGGCGGGGGCGGGCTGCTGCAAGACAAGACCAGCCGCCGCAGCCTCGACTACTATCTGGCGGTGATTACCCTGGCCCGTCGCCTAGGGAAACGGGTGGTGGTCTATGGGCAGTCGGTGGGGCCGCTCAGCCCGGCGGGCGAGCGCAAGGTGGCCAAGGCTCTTAAGGGGCTGCCGGTGGCCGTGCGTGACGACAGCTCGCGGCAGCTGCTGGCCGCGCTCGGCATAGCGGCCGAGCTGGTGGCCGACGCCGCTTTGCTGCTAACTCCCCCGCCAGTCACTCTGGACTTGGACGGGCCGGTGCTGCTAATCCCCCGCGGTGGCTACCCCGCCATCACGGACGGGCTGCTGGCGTTGGCGCGGTCACTCCATGCCGCCGGGCGGAGCCTGGCGACAATGGCTTTTCAGGAACGAGTTGACGGGCCGGAGGTAGCGCGGTTGCGCGCCGCGCTACCTATCGAAGTGTGGCAGGCCGACAGCCCGCAGGCCGCCTTGCTGCTGATGGCCAAGGCGGGCTATGTGGTCTCGGCCCGGCTGCACGGCCTGATCCTGGCAGCGCTGCTCGGCAAGGGGCTGAGCGGCATCGTCTACGACCCCAAGGTAGCGGCCTTTTTAGGGGAGCTGGGCGCACCGGCCCATACTCTGCCGCTGGCGCCTGATCGGCTTGCTGCCGAGGTGCAGGCTGGAGAGGTGCCCGACATTGGCAAACTCAATGCGCTCAAGGCTCGAGCCGCCTTTGGGGCTGCCTGGCTCCAGCAGGCTCTGAGCTCCTAAGCCGCTGCCTATGCCTGTCTCATCTACCGCCGTTATGCTAATAGCGAGATGCGGTATGCGATTGTCACCGCCCTGGTTCTGGCCGCCTTCATCTCCCAGGCCCAAAGCGACCCGCTGGCCGAGATGCAGCGCCTGCTGGACGAGGGCTTCTATGCCCTGGCTGCGCAGTTTGAGGGGCCGCGGCTGATAGCGGAGTTTCCCGACTTACCGGAGGCTCACTTCCTTTTCGCCTATGCCCTCTACTTAACCGGTGACGCGCGGGCGGCTCAAGCGCTCCGGCGAGCGCTCGAGCTAAGCGGTGAGCCCCAACCTCGCTATCTCTGGCTTGATGGCCTGTTACACGCTCAAGAGGGTGACTTTGCTGCCGCCAAGCGCCTATTGGAGAGCGCTTTTACCCAGAGCCAGGCCTATGTGATAGCTATGGATTGGGGGCGCATCGCCTGGCAAAGCGGCGACTTTGCCGACGCCCTGCGGGCCTTTGAGGCCGCCGCTCAGACCGAGCCGGGACAGTGCTGCGAGCCGTGGCCGCACCTGAACCGGGGTCGCCTACTACTCTTAGAGGGGCGCTTTCAAGAGGCCATGCTCGCTTTCGATCAGGCGCTCGACATTCTTGACGCTACCGACATGGGCGGCGGACTCCCCTCGCCGGCCTATGCCGAGGCGTTTTATCACTTAGGCAAGATCCATGAGGCTCTTGGCGACCTTGCCTCCGCTACCGCCAACTATGAGGCGGCCCGTTCCAGCGACCCGACACACGGCCCCACGCTAGCCGCGCTAGCGCGCTTACAAGAGCGCCGCGCCCCGTAAAGGATCATTGTAATTATGATTACGATATTGTGTGACAAAATGACAGACTATTTAGTCTGTAGGGACTTGTGTCCCAAGTAAGGAGAGTTTATGCTCAGCGTGACTGACCTGACCAGAACCGACTGCACAACCGCCGAGATTGTGCCCAGCACGCTTGCCCATCCGACGCGCACGCTCGAGCCCGGCAACACTCTTTACGAGGCAGGCCGTGAGGCCAGTTCGCTCTACATCGTCAATCACGGTGTCCTCAAAGCGGTGGTGCCCACCTCGCTTGGTCGCGACCGGATCGCTGACCTGTACGGTCCGGGCGACATCCTGGGAGCTGCTGCACTCGAAGGCCGCCCCCACGCCGAAACTGTCATTGCGGTTCACGACGCCTGCCTGACCCCGCTCGACCCGCAGCAGGCCATGAACGACCGCCGCCTGCGCGAATACATCATGCGGAGCCTGGCCCGGCAACTGCGCCGTAGCCGCGAAGCGGTCGATGATGCCGAACTGCCCGTCGGGGCTCGGGTTACCCGCGCCTTCTTGCGCTTAAGCGAGCGCTTCGGCCAACCGGCCGACGATCAAGGCGCTGCCCCAGGTAACACAAGGGAAGGGATCAAGCTGCCCTTGGCGCTGACCCACGAAGACCTGGCCTCGCTCACCGGCAGCTCGCGCGTCACTATCACCCGCATCCTGGGCGAGTTGCGCCAAGAGGGGGCGCTCTCCGGCACCCGTGGCGTCTATCTGGCCCATCGGCGAGAGCTTGAAGCGGCTACCGACCACTACGTGATGCAGGTGATTTAGGCTTAAGCCAAATGGTGGAACGCAATGAAGTTGCTGAGATTGTGATTGCCTACAAAGATCGCCTAGTTCGATTCGGTTATGAGTGGTTCGAGTCGTTCTGTGAAGCGCACGGTGCGAAGCTGGTGGTGATCAATGCCGAAACACTGTCACCGGAGGCGGAGGTGACCCAGGATCTGCTCTCGATCATCCACTGCTTTTCGTCGCGGCTGTACGGCCTGCGCAAGTACAAACAAAAGATAACCAGGCTGGTGAAGGGAGGTGAGAACGGTGCTGAGGGCGCACAAGATCAGGCTGTTCCCCACAACTGAGCAAGAGACCTACTTCCGCAAAGCTGCTGGCACAGCCCGCTTCGCCTACAACTGGGGTCTGGCGCAGGTAAAGCAAGCCCTGGATGCGAAAAGCAAAGCCCCGGACTGGCGGGAACTCAAGCGGCAGCTCAACTCGCTCAAGCCCAGCGAATTCCCCTGGATGTACGAGGTCACCAAGTGTGCGCCAGAGGCGGCACTGGCGGATCTGGGCTCCGCCCTGGCGAGCTTTTGGGCCAGCAAGAAGGGCAAGCGCCGAGGGCGCAAGGTTGGCTTCCCGCAGTTCAAAAAGAAGAACAAGTCAAAAGACAAGTTCTACCTTGCCAATGATCAGTTCGCTGTCGAGGATGGTTTTATTCGGTTGCCCCACCTTGGAGCGGTAGCGCTGAGCGAACCGCTGCGCTTCGCCGGCAAGATTATGGGAGCGACCATTTCGCGTACCGCCGATCATTGGTTTGTCTCCATCCAGGTCAAGGTCGAGCATATTCCTGCTCCGCACCAAAGCCACGTGCGTGCTGGGGTTGATCTCGGCCTGAAGACTGCGGTAGCACTATCGACTGGCAAGACCATGAAAGCACCTGCACCGCTGAAACAGAGGCTGAAAGCACTGGGCCGGGCGAACCGGCGGCTGCATCGCCGTCAACCGGGTAGTGCCAACCGCCGGAAGGCTGCGCAGCAGGTAGCTCGCATTCATGAGCGGGTTGCCAACGTCCGCCAGGACTGGCTCCACAAGACCACCACCCTGCTGGCCCGGCGCTGTTCCTTTGTAGCCATCGAGGACTTAAACGTAGCAGGAATGCTACGCAACGAGCGGCTGTCGCGGGCTATCAGCGACGTTGGGTTTGGTGAGCTGCGCCGTCAGCTAGGATACAAAGTGCCTGCACATGGTGGGACGCTGGTTATTGTCGACCGGTTCTATCCCAGCAGCCGCACCTGCCGCAAGTGCCAGCGGGTCAAGGAGATGCCCCTGTCGGAATGGTCGGGCGAAGCCTTGCGGGAATACCGCTGTGAGTGCGGACACCGTGAATGCCGGGATCTGAATGCTGCTAGGAATCTTTTGCATGAAGCAACTCGTACCGTGGGCCGCACGGGAACTCACGCCTGTGGACCGTTTGCCTCTACGCCGAAGCGGCGACGTTTCGGGGCAAGCAAGCGGGATGAAGCAGGAAGCCCAGGTAGTGATGCCGGGCATTCGAACAATCCTGTCAACCTCTGCTCAGCCTGTTAAACACGTTTGGGTATGTTGAAGGAAGCAGACTAGGAAACTCTGGCGTGCAAAGCGCAAACCGATGGGACGCTCAAACTCGATGAGAATGTCAACGCCGCTGGTCTCGTCAGAACGACCTCTTGCATAGGAGCCAAAGAGCCCAATCTTGCTCACGCCAAACTCGGCAGCCAGATAGCGACGCTTTTCTTGGAGTAACTTGACCGCCTGTTCTCTGGTCAGCATGACGACCTCTGCTCAAAGGATACGTGAAAATCATTGTAGGGCCTGACGCTCGGCGTCAGGCGCCGCTGATGGCCAAAGAGACGTGAGGAGCGGGGGCTATCGGCGGTCGCTGGCACACCGTTGTTGCGTTGCGTCTAAGTGTTTGGGCAGTGCCTACCCTGGGAATTGCTTAACGAGTTGCCGGACATACCCTTTTGACACACCGTAACTCACGATTGCGACCTCGATGTTCCAAGCCTGATAGAGCTTTAGCGCACGTGTGATGCTTTCTGTGATCCAATGGGTTTCGTTACCAAAGGCCCCTCCGCAGAATCAGCAAAGCCTTGCATGAGACGCGATGATCTGTTATATTCATAGGGCAAAACTGCTGCAAGTGGTGCAGGTTTGCCGGGCAAATCAAGTGGTTTGTTGGGTGAGCTGGGGCAATTTGTCTCTTGCAGCTTGGTGGTGACATAGTTCACCAGGAGGTAAGCATGAAAAAGTTAGCGGCGTTGGTAATACTCTTGTTGGGGGTAGCGTTGGCACAGCAGAACGTGACCGTCACCTGGATGACCGGTAACGTTGGGCGCGATGTTGAGTTCGCCCGCAGCATGGCGCAGCGCTACATGGATCTGAACCCGCACACCATCGGCGGGCAGCAGTTTAACGTGACGGTCAACGTCATTCCCGGCCCCGAGTCGGCTACCGACCGGCTCGCGCTCTACCTGCAGTTCTTCCAGGTGCGCTCGACCGAAGTGGACATCTTCGAGATCGACGTGATCTGGCCTGGCGATTTGGCCGAGCACCTGGTCGACCTCTATCAGTTTGAAGGCTTCCGCGAAGCCGCCCCGGCGTTCTTCCAGTCGATTATTCAGAACAACACCGTAGACGGCAGGCTCGTCGGCATCCCCTATTTCACCGACGCGGGCATCCTCTACTACCGCACCGACCTGCTGGAGAAGTACGGCTTTGACGGCCCGCCTGCTACCTGGACCGAGCTGACCGAAATGGCTCGGGTTATCCAGGAAGGCGAGCGCGCCGCCGGTAACCGCGACTTCTGGGGCTTTGTCTGGCAAGGCAACGCCTATGAGGGCCTAACCTGCAATGTGCTCGAGTGGTTCTACTCCCATAACGCCGGTCAGTTCGTCGAACCCGCGGGCATCATCACCGTTAATAACCCCAACGCGATCGCGGCTCTCGAAATGGCCGCCGGTTGGGTCGGCACCATCAGCCCGACCGGTGTCACCGGCTTCCAGGAAGAGGATGCCCGTGCTATCTGGCAGGCCGGTAATGCCGCCTTCATGCGCAACTGGCCCTATGCGTTTAGCCTGGGTCAGGCCGAGGGCAGCGTCATCCGCGGCCTCTTCAATGTCGCCCCCTTGCCTGCAGGCGATGTCGAGGGTGGCAGGCCTGCCGCTACCCTGGGCGGCTGGCAGCTCGGCGTCGGCGCTTACAGCCTCAATCCGGCTGTCGCTGCCGACGTGGCGCTGTTCATCACCAACTACGAAGGACAGCTCCGGCGCGCTTTGGAGCTGAGCCAGTTCCCCACCATCGCTGCCGTCTATGAAGACCCCGCTTTGCTGGAGTCCGAAGTGGCCTGGTTAGCCGAGCTGCTGCCGGTGTTCCTTAATTCGGTCGCCCGCCCCTCGACCATCACCGCGCCGCAGTACGGTGAAGTCTCGCGCTTGATATTCAGCGCCACCCACGATGTGCTAACCGGCCGCGAAGACGCTGAGACAGCGCTAGCCATTCTTGAGCTCGACCTCGAAGCGATCCTGGGCCTGCCTACTGGCCAACCGTAGGCGCCTGACAGCGTGAAGTGACAGGCTAGGGATTACCTCCTAGCCTGTTTGCGTTTGCTTGCGATAATCGGTGCTGCCATGGTAGACTTGACTCCGAACATTCTGTCGGTAAAAAGTAAAAATATGGATTGAGGTGATCCTATGGTGCAGACGCCGACAGGCGCTGGCAAGCAAAAAGGGATATCCAACCTGGCTCAGGCGGAAGAGCGCACGGCCTGGTGGTTGCTGTTGCCCTCGCTAATAGTCTTGGTGGCAATTGCTATCTATCCGTTGGGACGGGTCTTTTATTCGAGTTTCACCAACGAACGCTTCGCTAGCCCCGGCCATCGGACGGAGTATGTCGGCTTTAGCAACTACCTAACCCTGCTTACCCTTACCATCCGCGCCATTCCCTATGAGATCGACCCGGCTACCGGTGAGCGCATCTACCAGAACCCACGCCTGTTTTTAAGGCGGCTCGACACGCCCCGGCCATTTGACCAGGTGCGGACCTTTGAGCTGTTTGGCACCCGCTACGTCCTTGGCGCCACCAATGCCCGGTTTGTTAATGCGGTCATCGACACGCTAGTCTTCACCGTGGCCAATGTCACGTTTACTACGCTGCTCGGCCTGATCGTGGCGCTGACGCTAGCGACCAAGTTTTTTGGCCGCAACGCTATGCGCACCGCCATGCTGGTCCCCTGGGCGATCATCACCGTGGTATCGGCCCTGATCTGGGAGTGGATGTTCAAGTCGAATCGCAGCGGCTTCTTCAACGCCCTCTTCGACCATCTCAACTGGGCTGACGGCAATATCGGCTTTCTTACCGAGCCACTCTTGCAGCTCCCTAGCGTGATTATCATGGATGTGTGGAAAACCACGCCGTTCATGGCGCTGCTGCTGCTGGCCGGGCTTTCCACTATCCCCAACGAGCTTTACGAAGCCGCTGAGGTTGACGGCGCCTCGAAGATCAAGCGTTTTTTCTCGATTACGCTGCCGCTCTTGATGCCGACGTTGGCCGTCGCGCTGGTGTTCCGCACCCTTGACGCGCTTAAAGTCTTCGACCTGTTCCAAGTGGTTTTCGGTGAGCGCCGCTACTCGATGGCCAGCTTTGCCCAGGACATGCTGATTAGCAATCGGGATGTTGGGCTTTCGTCGGCGGCCAGTGTGGTCATCTTTTTAGCTATCTTCATCTTTGCCATCTTCTACATTCGGCTTTTGGGGGTGGAGCGCAATGCCTAAAGCGACCCGCAAACTCTTCGGCAGCGTTTTCTTCTACCTGCTGGTCATCGCCATCTTTATCTACCTGATGTTCCCGTTCTACTGGGCCTTGATCTCGGCGCTTAAGCCCGAGAGCGAGCTGATCCGTACCCCCGCGACCTTCTTCCCTGAGCAGATTACCCTGATTAACTTTGAGGCGGTCCTCAGTAACCCACGCTTTTTGCGGAGCATCCTTAACAGCGTGATTGTCGCCTCGTTAGCTACCCTGTTGAGCCTGCTGGTCGGCAGCTTCGCCGGGTTTGCGCTTGGCAAGATGCGCTTCCGTGGCCGTACTCCCACCATGTACGCCATCTTGGCCATGACCATGTTCCCACAGGTGGCCGTGTTGTCGGGCCTCTTTGCCGTTATTACGGTCTTGCAGTTGCCGGTGATGATGAGCCTGGTGCTCTCCTACCTGATCTTCACTTTGCCCTTTACCGTCTGGGTGATGACCTCGTTTTTTAGAGGGCTGCCCGTTGATCTCTTACAAGCGGCTCAGGTAGACGGCGCGAGTTTTATGCAGACCTTCTGGCATGTGCTGTTGCCGCTGACTGCGCCAGCCCTGGTTACTACTGGGCTATTGGCGTTTATTGGCGCCTGGAACGAATACCTCTTTGCACTGACTTTTACTGCCACGCAGCCGCAGCACCAGACGGTGCCGGTGGCCATCGCCAGCCTCTCGGGGCAGTTCGCCATGCAAGAGCCGGTCGGCGAGATCATGGCCGGAGCGCTTATTGTCACGGTACCGCTAGTCATCCTGGTGCTGATCTTCCAAGGACGGATCGTCGAAGGGCTTACTGCGGGTGCAGTCAAGGGTTAGCCGCCCGGTGCGGGAGCTGTAGGCTAAACGCCGGTCTTAAGTAGGCTGACGCAGTACATTGCGGCGTGTTCGCGCGCAGAGCGCACTATCCGAGCATGAGTTATCACCCTTTAGGGCTTGCAGGGCCAACCGCTAAACTCACGGAGAAGGGCCCGCCTCCTGGGGCACGGAGAGGGAAGCTCATATATGCCTTACTGGTGGACAAGGTTGTTAGCATTGTGGCTATTCTTGGGTGCGCTGGCCCTCACGTCCTGTGGCCAGCTGGCCCAGGAGCCAGCCCGCGAAGACGCAGGCGGCGAGTACGAATCGCTGGAATTGCTGGGTAGTCTCCAAACGGTGGCAGAAGTCTTCAATCTAAACGACCCGGCGGACGTGAGGCGGCTGATTAAGCTGGAGCCCGACCGCGCGCCGCAGCTGGAGGAGTTACTGTCGAGGCTAGAGGCGCAGGGCGTGGGGCCGGCGCAGACGCCCCCGCCCATTTGCTTCAGCGAGGTTAGGCTGTATCGCTCATGGCCCCTGGGCAACCCCTTCGCCCGCCACCGGGTCTCCTGCGATCGCCGCTGGAACACTGGCCGAATCTCGGCAGAAATCTTCAACTTTGACACCTTTGAACGGCGGTTTCGCGAGCGGATTCTCACCCCGTTCACCTCCGCCGGGAGCGTCGATTCGGGCACCATCCCCTGGCGTCAGGGCCATAACGTCTGCGGCTACGGCCGCGGGACCCTGGTATTTCCCGGGTGGACGGTGCGCCCCAACACGGAGGCCTGCACTATACTGCTATGAAATAATACCGGAGAGGACGCTATGCTCGCGCTGATCAAATGGCTGCTCAACCGCCTGGGCTTCGCCCCCACCCTCCTAGTAAGCCGGGAGGTTGTCTTGCGGGGTTTGCTGCAGGGTTCGGAGGAGGCTAAGGCGGCCGAACAGGAGGCCATCGAGGCCGAGCGCAAGTCCTTAGAGCGGAAGCGCAAGTCCTTAGAGCGCAAGCAACGCTGAAACCTGGTCCCCTGTGGGGGGTAGATCGAGGCGCCCCGAGTCCCGTAGGGCTTTCACGCTGCGGCCTATGGCCGGGGGTGCATGCCTAGGTAGTACAGCGCCAGCTCCTTCCGGTTTTTGAGCCCCAGTTTCTCCCGCAGGGCCGCCACCCGGTTTTCCACGGTGCGGCGGCTCACCCGCAGCTCGCGGGCGATCTCCGTGTTCTCCAGCCCGAAGGCCAGGCGCCGTAGCACTGCTCGCTCGCTGGGCAGCAGGGAGTCCTCCAGCACTGGGCCCTGGTAGAAACGCTCTCCTTTGGCTACCCGCTCCAGTCCCTCTAGCACGTCCTGTGGGCGAGCTAGGTGGACGAGGAGGCCCGAAGGCCTGAGATCGAGCAGGTCATGCAGGTAGGGCCCCGAACTCACCCCAGTAACCACCAGCGCCGGGCGCGGCAGGCGCGGCAGCGCGTGCAGGGCGTAGCCGGGGGGGACGTCGAGCACTAGATGGGCCTCCCCCAGGAAGCGGGCCGAGGCGCAGAGAGCCTCGCCGAGGAGCCGCATCGAGTCGTTGCCGCTAAAAACCATTCGTCCTACTCCTGCGGTGAACTCAGCCTACCAGTCCAGCATACGCGGGCTGGCTCCGGCTAATCAACGGTGCCGCTAGTCGTCCTGGTGCTGATCTTCCAAGGACGGATCGTTGAAGGGCTTACTGCGGGTGCAGTCAAGGGTTAGCCGCCCGGTCGGGTGCCTGGGCTGTAGGCTGACTGCCGGTTTTGGGCGGGCCGGTGCCGTACACTGCGGCGTGTTCGTGCGCAGATCACCGTTAACCAACTCCCCCGCCGAGCGTACCCCGCTCGAGCTGGGGCAGTTCCGCCGCCTGTTGGCCTTTGTCGGGGCCTACCGCCGCCAGTTAGCCGTCGGTATGGTGGCCACGTTGATCTCTGCGGCGCTAGGGTTGGTATTCCCGCAGTACGTGGGGGCGTTTTTTGATACCTTCGTAGCTGGCGGTACCGGGCAGCTCGACCGAGTGGTGCTGATCTTGCTCGGCATCTTCCTGGTCCAGGCGGTGTTTAACTTTTTGCGGAGCTACCTGCTGGCGCTGGCCGGCGAAGGGGTGGTAGCAGATCTGCGCACCGCGCTGTATCGCCACCTGCTGACGCTGCCGGTGCGCTTTTTCGAAACGCGCAAGACCGGCGAGATCACCTCGCGGCTCACCTCTGACGTGGCGGTGGTGCAAGGCGCGGTGTCGCAAGCGCTGCCGCAGCTCGTGAGCCAGGCAGTCTTCTTATTGGGCAGCGTGGTGCTGTTATTTGTCACCAACTTGCAGCTCACGCTGCTGATGCTGGCAGTGGTGCCGGTGGCGGTGCTGGCAGGGGCGTACTTTGGGCGCAAGCTGCGGGCCATTAGCACCGACTTTCAAGACCGCGTGGCTGAGGCTAACGCCAGTGCCGAGGAGGCCATCGTCGGGGTGCGGGTGGTGCAGTCGTTTACCGCTGAGCCGCTCGAGCTTAAGCGCTATTCCGACCAGGTGCAGGCGTCGTACCGGGTGGCGCTGCGCCGTGCGGTGTTCCGGGCGGTCTTCGTGGCCGGCATCGTCCTGGCCATGTTCAGCGCCATTAGCGTGGTGCTGTGGTACGGCGGCCGCCTGGTAATCGCCGGCAGCTTGAGTCCCGGCAACCTGGTTACCTTCTTGCTCTACACCTTATTCGTGGCGGGGGCAGTGGGCACCCTGACCGGCCTGTACAGCCAGTTTCAAGAAGCGCTGGGTGCGACCCGGCGCATCTTCGAGCTGCTCGACGAAACCAGCGATCTCGTTGAGCCTACCGATCCCGTTACCCCTCATCCCAAGGGTGAGGTGCGCTTCGAGGCGGTGGCCTTCCGCTATGGCGACCGTGGCGACGCGCACGTACTCAAGGAGGTTTCGCTGCTGGCCCGTCCCGGCGAGGTGATTGCCCTGGTGGGGCCGTCCGGCGCGGGCAAGAGCACGCTCGTTAGCCTCATTCCGCGCTTTTACGATCCCAGCCGGGGGCGCATTCTGCTCGACGGGGCGGAGCTGCGCGACTGGCCGCTGCGCGAGCTGCGTGCCCAGATCGGCATCGTGCCGCAGGAGACGCAGCTTTTTTCGGGCACCATCCGCGAGAATATCCGCTACGGTCGGCCCGAGGCGACCGATCTAGAGGTAGAGGCAGCCGCCCAGGCGGCCAACGCGCACGATTTCATCATCTCCTTCCCCCAGGGGTATAACACGCTGGTCGGCGAGCGCGGTATCAAGCTCAGCGGCGGTCAGCGCCAGCGCGTGGCGATCGCCAGGGCGCTGCTGAAAAACCCGCGCATCTTAATCTTAGACGAGGCGACCAGTTCACTCGACAGCGAATCCGAGGCGCTGGTGCAGGAGGCTCTGGAGCGGCTGATGCAAGGCCGCACCACCTTTGTTATCGCCCATCGCCTCAGCACGGTGCGGAGGGCCGACCGCATCCTGGTGCTGGAGAACGGCAAGATCGTCCAGGAAGGGACGCACGAGGCGTTAATGGCTAAAGGAGGGCTGTACCGCGACCTCTACGAGTTGCAGTTCAAGGCCGATCTGGCTACGGCGCGCTGGGGGTAGCGAATAACGCTGGCGGCCTAGGGCCTTTTCAGACCCGAAAAGATGGTGCCACGCGGCTATTCTCTCGAGCAGGTTGACGAAGCGTATCAGGCACGGAGCAGCATCGTCGAACGGCCCGTCGCGGCGCCGTAAGGCCTCACTCGAGCCAGCCCAAGCGGCGAGAAATTTCCTTGCCGGTCGTGACAATCTTTTTAGCGGTCGGCTGGAGACGGCTGGCTGCCAGCCTCAAGGCGGGCGCCGAAAGCGACAGCGCCGCCACCACCGCACCGTGCCGGTCACGCACCGGGGCCGCAACGCAACGGACGCCGGGCTCGAACTCTTCCAGGTCGAGCGCGTAACCGCGCTCCCTGACGCGCGCAAGTTCGGCCAAGATGGACTGGGGAGCGGTCAGAGTATGTTCGGTATAAGCCGTGAGCGGCGCTTGTAGGAACGCTTCAATCTCATCAGGGCTTTGCCACGCCAGCAACACCTTACCCACCCCGGAGCTGTGCAAAGGTGTGCGCGCCCCGATTTGGGTAAACATCCGCACCTTTTGCTGCCCCTCGACCTGATGGATATAGATGGCCTCACGGCCGCCCCGCACCGCTAGGTTGACGGTTTCGTTCAGCTCTTCGACGAGCCTTTTCATCGGCTCATGGGCCGCTTCGGGGAGTTGCCCTTTGGCGAGGTAGCCGGTTCCTACTTCAAACGCCCGAACGCCGACGCTGTAGCGACCCGTTTCGTCCGACCGATCGACAAAGGCGCGCTGCCGCAGGGTTTCGAGGATGCGGTGCGCGGTGCTGTAGGCGAGCCCCACCTGGTTGGCGAGTTCGGTGAGCGACAGATTCGGAGAGCTAGCCAGCCGCTCGAGCACCACGAGCCCACGGTCCAAGGCGCGGATGCGCTCGACCTGCTCTCGCGGGCGGGCCCGACCACGTTTAGGAGACCTGTTACGCGCCATGACTTGTAGTCTAGCTCATCTCACTTAATTTTCATAGAGCAGAAACCCCTTTCGTCAGTTGACAATACTTCAAAGGTTTCGTATCATGAAGCGTGAGCAGAGGAAAACGGTTTCGCTCCAGGTTCCGACGAACGGCCTCCGTCGTTAGCAAGTGGCCACGCGCTATCGTCCATCACCAGGCATGAAAATCGGGCGACCACGTGGGGTCGCCCCTACGCTAACGGCTAATGGCTAACAGCTAATGGCTTATTTTCGTAGGAGGACATGATGGATACCGGCATCCGCATTACTAAAGACCTTAATCCCGATTACCAGGAGATCTTGACACCGGAAGCGCTCGAGCTCGTCGCCAAGCTGCACCGCACTTTCAACAGCCGCCGTAGCGAGTTGCTTAAGCGTCGTCAGGAACGACAAAGGGCAATTTCAGCCGGCACCTTTCCCGACTTTCTCGCGGCAACGAAGGGGGTGCGTGAAGGCAACTGGAAAGTCGCGCCTATCCCCGACGACTTACAAGATCGCCGCGTCGAGATCACCGGTCCCGTCGAACGCAAGATGATGATCAACGCCCTCAACTCGGGCGCCAAAATGTTCATGGCCGACTTCGAAGACGCCCTCACCCCCACCTGGGACAACGTGATCCAGGGACAGATCAACGCCCGCGACGCGGTGCGGCGCACGCTCCGTTTCGAGAGCCCCGACGGTCGCCTTTATGAACTGCGAGACAAAATCGCCACGCTGCTGATCCGCCCGCGCGGATGGCACCTCGAAGAGAAAAACCTCCTCATAGACGGCGAAAAGGTCTCGGCCAGCCTCTTCGATTTCGGCCTCTATATGTTCCATAACGCCCAAGAGCTGCTGGCTCGCGGCAGCGGTCCCTATTTTTACCTGCCCAAGCTCGAGAGCCACTTAGAGGCACGGCTGTGGAACGACGTCTTCAATTTCACTCAGGACGAGCTCGGCATCGCCCGCAGCGCCATCAAGGCGACCGTCTTGATCGAAACCATTTTAGCCGCCTTCGAAATGGACGAAATCCTCTATGAGCTGCGTGATCACGCGGCAGGTCTTAACGCCGGACGCTGGGACTATATCTTCAGCATCATCAAGCGCTTTCGCGAGCATAGCGCGTACATCATGCCGGACCGGGCCCAGGTCACCATGACGGTGCCCTTTATGCGCGCCTATACGGACCTGCTCGTCAAAACCTGCCACCAGCGCGGCGCCCATGCGATCGGCGGCATGGCTGCCTTTATCCCTAACCGCCGCGACCCCGAAGTCACCGAACGGGCGCTCAAGAAGGTTCGCGAGGACAAAAACCGCGAAGCGGGGGACGGTTTCGATGGCACCTGGGTGGCGCACCCCGATCTGGTCCCGGTCGCTATGGAGTGTTTCGACAAGGTGTTAGGCGCTAGGCCACACCAAAAAGAGCGGCTCCGTGAAGCGGTTCAAGTTAAGGGCAAGGATCTGATCAACCCCAATATTCCAGGGAGCACCATCACTGAAGCGGGTGTGCGCAACAATATCAGCGTGGCCTTGCAGTATCTTAACGCCTGGCTGTTAGGCACGGGCGCGGTGGCGATCTTCAACCTGATGGAAGATACCGCTACGGCAGAAATTTCCAGGGCGCAGCTGTGGCAGTGGATCAAGAATAAAGCCACGTTAGACGACGGCCGCACCGTCACGGCTGAACTCTATCAAGAGCTGCGCGACGACGAGCTGGGCAAGCTTGAAGGGGGCGGGCGTTTAGACGAAGCGAGGGCGCTCCTCGACGAACTGGTGCTTTCAGAGGGCTTCGTCGAGTTCCTGACGCTCCTGGCTTACGAGCGGATCGATTGCTGAAAAAGCAAGTGGGAATGGCTGCGCGGCCTCTTCTCACGCCTCTGCTTCGCCGGTCAGCCTGTTAATATAGCAATATAGTCGCCAAGGAGGCTTAGCTATGCCGGCCAAAGCTTTACTCGATGCGCTCGGTACGCGCTACCCGCCGGAGCGATTACTGACCCGGCCCGCGCAACTCGCGCCGTATGAGTCCGACGGGCTCACCGCCTTTCGCACCCGTCCCTTGGCGGTGGTGTTGCCCGAGACGCAAGAGGAAGTGATCGAAACGGTGCGCCTTTGCTACCGCGAAGGCGTCCCCTTTCTGGCACGAGGCAGCGGCACCAGCCTGTCAGGCGGTTCGATGCCGGTGGCAGGCGGGGTGGTCATCGCCATGAACCGCCTCGACAAGATTCTGCGGCTCGAGCCAGACGAGCGACTGTGCGTGGTCGAGCCGGGGGTCATCAACCTCGAGGTTTCTCGAGCCGCTCTCCAACACGGGCTTTACTACGCCCCCGATCCCTCGAGCCAGCCGATCTGCACCATCGGCGGCAACATCGCCTTCAATTCGGGCGGGGCCCACTGCCTCAAGTACGGTATGACGGCCAATCACGTGCTTGGCATCAAGGCCGTACTGCCCGATGGTGAGGTCGTCGAGCTGGGAGGCGAGAGCCTGGAGGTGGTTGGCCCCGACTTAGCGGGCTTCTACTGCGGGAACGAAGGGCTTTTCGGCGTGGCGCTCGAGATCACCCTGCGCCTCTTGCCCATCCCTGAGGTCTACAAGACGGTACTGGCCGCTTACGACAGTCTCGAGAAGGCGGGCAACGCGGTGGCGCAGGTGATCTCGCTCGGGCTGTTGCCTGGCGCGATGGAGATCATGGATCACCTCGCCATTCAAGCGGCGGAAGCAGCGGTCAAGGCGGGTTACCCGCAAGGCGCCAAGGCGCTTCTGATCGTCGAGCTCGAAGGCGAGCGCGAGGCGGTCGAAGCCGAATTCGTCCAGCTCGATGAGGTGATCAGGGCTTCCGGAGCTTACAAGGTGAGGGTCGCCAAAATCATGGACGAGCGCGCGCTCATCTGGAAAGGCCGCAAGAGCGCCTTTTCGGCGGTCGGTCGGCTCTCGCCCGATTACATCGTGCAGGACGGCGTGGTGCCGCGCGGCCGCCTGGGCGAGGCGCTGCGGGAAATCGAACGCTTAAGCGCCGCCTACGGGATTCGGGTAGCGAACGTCTTTCATGCCGGCGACGGTAATTTGCACCCCTTGATCCTCTTCAACGGGCGCGAACCAGGGGCCTTGGAGCGCGCCGAAGCGCTCGCCGGGGAACTCCTCAAACTCTGCGTGCGCCTGGGCGGTTCGATTACCGGCGAACACGGCGTGGGGATGGAGAAGCGCGACTATCTGCCGGAGATGTTTGGTGAAACCGACCTCGAGGTGATGAAAGCGCTGCGCAGAGCCATCGATCCCAAGGAGCTCTCCAACCCCGGCAAGATGTTCCCCGGCGGCGAAGCGCCCTCGCACCTGCACCACGGCCCGCACCCCCTTGAGCGTGCGGGCGTGATCGTAAGAGAGTGAGGGAATAGCTGCCGTGGCGCCGCACCTCGTCGACAGCATCGGGGCCGTGCAAGAAGCGGTGCGTACGAGCACCAGCCTCCTCCCTCGCGGCGGCGGCACCAAACCGGCCCTTTCGGCAGCGAGCAACGGAGCAGCGATACTCGATCTCTCGGGCCTGACCGGGGTGCTCGAGTACGACCCCGGCGAATTCACCTTCACCGCGCTGGCGGGAACCAAGCTTGCCGAGGTCGAGGCGATGCTGGCTGAAAACGGCCAGTCTCTCCCCTTCGACCCTCCTTTCGTCAAGGCCGGCGCAACGCTCGGCGGGACGGTCGCCAGCGGTCTCAGCGGCCCTGGCCGTCAGCGCTACGGCGGCGTGCGCGACTTTATTGTGGGTGTTCGCTTTATAGACGGCAAGGGCCAGCTCGTGCGGGGTGGCGGCAAGGTCGTCAAGAACGCCGCCGGCTTCGACCTCCCCAAATTGATGGTGGGCAGCATAGGACGCTTAGGAGTGCTCGTCGAGCTGAGCTTCAAGGTCTTCCCCAGCCCCAAAGCCTACACGACGCTGCAGCTAGCCTTCGATAAGTTTACTGACGCACTCGCGGCCACAGTCCGTCTTGCCAAGGCGCCTTTCGACTTGGAAGCGCTCGAGCTCGAGCCGCCTGGCACCCTGTGCGTGCGCATCGGCGGCCTCTCAGAGGCGTTACCGCCGCGCATAAAGCGCCTAGAAACCTTCCTTGAGCGCTCCGGCGAAACGCTAGCAGAGGAGGCTGAAGCGTCTTTTTGGGAGACGCTGCGCGAATTTCGCTGGGTGCCCGCAGATCGGCTGCTGGTCAAAGTGCCGCTCACGCCCAAACGCCTGTTGCCCCTTGACGAACAGCTCGAGCGCGCTGGCGCCGAGCGCCGCTACAGCGTCGCCGGGAACCTCGCCTGGGTGGCGTGGCCGAACGAGGTGAGCGAGTTTGATGCGCTCCTTAGCGGGCTCGAGCTCTCAGGGCTGGTTCTTAGAGGTCCGCCCGAACGGCTGCGAATCGGTCGGCTCATGGGAGACAGGCTGTTGCGGCGGATCAAGACCACGCTCGACCCGGAAGGGAGGTTTCCAGCGTATTGAGGCGCTCAGGCTTTCAGCCTCTCAGGCTGTCAGCCAACAAGGAGTGAAGGCCTAACAGCCTGACCACCTGATAGCCTGACCACCTGATAGCCTGACCGACTGATCACCTTCAACGCCCCACCCCTTCTGGACTTCGACTCCTGACTCCTGGATGCTACCCTATGCAACACACCATCAAACTCGAAGACCTCGTCCCCCAAGCCGAAGAGATGGCCCACGCCATCGAGGCTTGCGTCCACTGCGGCTTTTGCCTCCCTACCTGCCCGACCTACGTGGTGCTGGGCCAGGAGATGGACTCGCCGCGCGGGCGCATCTTTTTGATGAAAGAGGTCCTGGAAGGGAACCTCGCGCTAGACGAGATCACCCCCTATCTCGACAACTGCCTAGGCTGCTTAGCCTGCGTCACGGCCTGCCCGTCGGGGGTCGAATACGGCGAGCTGATCACGCCCTTCCGCGCCTGGAGCGAGCCCAAGCGCAAGCGGGCGCCCCTAAGCCGGCTCGAGCGCCTGGCGGTGATGGCGACCTTGCCCTACCCGTGGCGCTTTCGCCTAGCAGCCACCCTGGGGCGGTTCGGGCGGCCTTTTAAGCGCTTCTTGCCGAGGGGCTTCGGGGCAATGCTCGAGCTTTTGCCCACCACCCTCCCCCAAGCTCCGCCGCTGCCGAAGCTCTATCCGGCCAAAGGGGAGCGCCGCGCCCGCGTCGCGCTCCTTACTGGCTGCGCTCAACAGGTGCTCGCCCCCGGCATCAACTGGGCGACGCTTCAGGTTCTGAGCGAAAACGGTGTCGAGGTGGTGTTGCCGCCGGAACGGGGCTGTTGCGGCGCGCTGGCGATGCACGTCGGCGAGGCGGAGCGCGCCAAGGCTTTCGCGCGGCGCAACCTCGCGGCCTTCAAGCTAGGCGAGGTGGACGCGATCGTCTCCAACGCTGCGGGCTGCGGCTCGGGGATGAAGGAGTACCCACTCCTTTTCAAAAGCGAGCGGGAAGAAGCCCACGCGAAGGCGTTCGCCGCCAAGGTCACCGACGTCAGCGTCTTCCTCTACGACCTCGGCCTGAAGCCGCCGCCGGGCTTCGAGGCGCCCCTCAAGCTTGCCTATCATGACGCCTGTCACCTGGCCCATGCCCAGGGCGTTCGCACTGCCCCGCGCGCGCTGCTTACACAAATCCCCAACCTCGAGCTGCTCGAGCCCTCCGAGTGGGAGCTGTGCTGCGGTTCGGCCGGGACCTACAACATCGAAAAGCCCGCGGTCGCTGAAGAACTCGGCGCGCGCAAGGCCCGCAACGTCCTCGCCACCGGCGCCGAGGCCGTCGCGAGCGGCAACATCGGCTGCCTGATGCAGCTACAAACGCACCTTCGGGCGCTCGGCCAACCCTTGCCCATCTGGCACACCGTGGAAGTGCTCGAGCGGGCCTATCACCGCTCCTCGAAATAGCTGTCAGCGGTACTTTCAGCTTGGTAGGGGCGCTCCTTTATCGTCACCCTTGTCGATCGAAATCCGCTAACTTACTTTACTCACCTTACGCACGCTGTCATTGCGACCCTGAGGCAAAGCCGAAGGGGAAGCAATCT
>JAGXSO010000092.1 GCA_018333775.1 Truepera sp. | reverse complement strand
TCCGGCCAGTCGCGGTCAAGTTCGCGCTCGAGCTGGTAGATCGAGTTTTCGCCGTGACCGAACAGGATCAGCTCTTTGGGGTGAAAGCGGCAGATCTGGCGGACTAACTCGGAGCCGATCGAGCCGCCCGCGCCGGTCACCATCACCGTCTGCCCTTCGAGGTAGCCGAGGATCTTATCGCTATCGAGCTGTACCGGCGGACGGCGCAACAGGTCTTCGATATCGACCTCGCGGATGCGGCTGATGCCGACCCGCCCGCTTAGCAGCTCGTAGACGCCCGGCATGGTGCGGTAACGGATGCCGGGCCGTACTGCGGTGAGGCGCTCGATTAGGCCGCGAATGACGCGCCCTTCAGCGGAAGGGATGGCGATCAACACCTCATCGACGTTTAGCTGCGTCACCACCTTCTCCAGCACCTCGAGGGTGCCGAGCACCGGCACGGTAGCGATGCGGGCACGCTGCTTGGTCGGGTCATCATCTAGGAAGCCGACCGGGCGCAGTCCGGTCTCGGGGTGGCGGAGCATTTCGCGGACGATCAGCGACCCTGCTTCACCCGCTCCAATCACCAACACTCTACGGCCACGCCCCGAAGTACTGGCGACTTGCAGGAGGCGGGCCTCATGGCTGTAGCGGGCGACGGCACGGACTGCCGCCATCAGCGACAGGGTCAGGAGCCCATCGATCAGCGGGATGGAGCGGGGCACCATCAGGCTGGGGCCGAGAAACAGCAGCAGCAGCGAGGTTGGCAGCATCACCGCGGCAACGGCCTTGACCAGAGCGCCCAAGTCGTGGAAGGCAAACCGTTGCCACGACTGGTTAAACACCCCAAAGGCGCCAAAGGCCACCGTCTTTGCCGCAGCCATAGCGAAGCTCATTAGCACGATGCTGTTAACTCCCGAGGCGGGGGTTAGCCAGTCGTAGCGGAGCGCAAAGGCCAGCGGCGTAGCCAGCAGCAATATGCCCAAGTCGATGGCAAGCTTGATGGCAAAAGGCGACCTCAAGGCCAGGGGGGAGGTTGCTGTCGCTCTCACAGCGTGCTGGTCCACGGCTTGAACAGCCCCTTCCCCCTCTGATGGTGCGACGGTGTCATTATGAGGATCATCATGAGGCGCCCTGGGGATAAGCTCATATCACGATTGTGGCGGTAGCGGCCCGGTTTAGCAGTGACCGATGCCCGAAGGCTAGCGGCTGAAAAGCCTAGGCTTGAAGGCTTGCCACAGCGGCCCACTCCCCCGGCCCAGTGCGCTGCGCATCAGCGCCAGGCGCAAAGCCGGCGGGGCGCGTCGGAACAGTTGCCACATGGTGTCAGCTAGTGCCGAGGTTGACAGGGTACCGCTCAGATACCCCTGCCATAACGGCTCAGGGAGGGCAAAGAAGTTGGCAAAATGGCTTCTGATCTGCGGTGCATCAAAGCTCATTAGCGTTTCGAGCCCCGTTAGGTAGAGCTGGCGCTGTCGTTGCCGCGCATCGCTCCAAAGGGTAGCCCAGGCCTGCCGAGCGATCTGCTCGAGCGGCGATCCGCGGTCAAGCCCACGGCGCACGGAGGCGGCCAGTAATGGGGCGAAAGTTAGCACCGAACCTATCATGTAGCCCGAGGCGGGGTGTACCATGCTGGCTGCCCCACCGAAGCCGATCACCCGCTGTGGGGCCGGTAGCGGCGCGTTCATCGGGAACAGCACCCGCTCAGTGTCGTGAACCTCGCGCAGGGCTGTCCCTAGCTGCGCCAGGCGCTGCTCGAGCCGGCCCTTGAGCTGCGCAAAGCTCACGGCGGGCCGGGCAGCCAGCGAGGTCTCCTCCAGGAAGAAGCGGCCGTCGCCCAGGTCCATGCCGTAGAGGAAGGTCGGCGGGCCGGATGCCGCTGGGAAGTCGGAATGGTCGGGCGAAGCCTTATGGTCGGGCGAAGCCTTATGGTCGGGCGAAGCCTTGCGGTAGTCCATGAACAGCAGCTGCCCAGGTCGCAAGGGGGGCTTGGTAAAGGTGCCCAGAACGCCGTAGGCGGCCTGGTAGGCCAGCGGCGGATGGGGGGGGCGAGTGACGAGCGCAGGGTTGTGTCCGCTAGCATCGATTACTAGCCGCGCCCTGACCTCCCGCCCATCGCCGAGGCTGAGGCTCGAGCCGCGCTCATCGTGCCGGACGCCGACCGCCGCGCCATGGAGCCAACGCGCCCGGCCCTGTGTGCAGTCAAGCAGGTGCGCTTGTAGCCGGTCGTTATCCAGCCGCCCGTAGACCCGCCGCAGCGCGGTCTCCTGGGGGCCGAAGTAGGCGCCGACGTCCTGCCAGCGGTTGGCTAGCAGGCCGGTAAGCCCCAGCGGTGATAGCTCGTCTTGCCATATCCCATAGGTGTTGCGCCACGGCGTCACGCCGCCGGGGCTGAGGTTAACGACACTCAGCCCTTCCTTAACAGCAGCGGCGGTGATGGCCAGCCCGGCGGGGCCGGCACCCACCACCAGCAGATCGTCCACAAGGCTTCGCCCAACAATTATGATCTCACCACCCGCGTGCCGGCACTGCCGGTCACGGCCTGAGCCAGCAGTTCTGGGTGCCGGCCGTCGGCGATGACGGCAAAGCGCGCTCCCTGGTCCAAGGCGGTGATGGCGGCCTCGACCTTGGGGATCATCCCGCCCTTAATGCGCCCATCGGCAATTCTCATGCGGGCGTCGCTCTCCGGCAGTACGGACAATAGGCTGTCAGGCAGGGCGGGGTCGTCTAGCACGCCGGCCACATCGGTCAAGAACACCACCGGGGCAGCGAGCGCGCCGGCTACCGCCCCCGCCACATTATCGGCGTTGACGTTAAGCGCATCGTCGCCCGCGGCGTTACCGGCGATGCAGGCGATAACGGGTGTTAATCGCGCTGCCAGCAGGGTGTGGATCAACTCGGTATTGACCTGCCGCACCGTGCCGACCAAGCCGAGTTCGGGCTTCGGCTCGGCGACTAACAGGCGCGCGTCGCGCCCGCTCAAGCCCAGCGCCGGGCCGATCTCCTGGGCCAGCACCTTGCTAAGTCGCGACAGCACCTGCTCGATGATGGTCAGGCTATCGGCGTTGGTCACGCGCAGTCCGCGCACAAAGCTGCTGGCTACCCCGGCCCGCCTAAACTCTGCCTCGATGAAGGGGCCGCCCCCGTGTACTACTACCGGCTCCTGCCCTTGCTGGGCCAGCAGGCGGATCTGCGCTGCCACTGCCTGCCGCGCACTGTCCGAGATCATGGCGTGGCCACCGTATTTAATGACTATCGGCATGGCTTCAAGTTTACCGGAAAGGGACTGCGGGAAGTAGGGTGTGGAACACCTTTAAACTAGCTTGGCTGGATACGCCCTAGCTGAGTGCTTCGACATAGCGCTGAGCCGCCGCTAAAAGCTCCTCGACCTCTTCAGGATGGGGTGCTTCGCAGTAGATGCGCAATAGCGGCTCGGTGCCGCTGGCCCGAAACAGCAGCCAGGCCCGGCCCGACAGGTTGAGCTTGACACCATCTAGTGTCTCGATCGACTCCACGGCGCGTCCGGCGAAGAGCTGCGGCGGGCCGGCTAGAGCAGCGGCCAACGCTTCCCTGACCCCTTCCTTTAGCAGCAGGTCGCGGCGGTCATAGGCATGGCTCCACTCGGTAGCGCGCTCGATCTCGGCGAACAGCTCGGCCAGCGGCTGCCCGGAGGTCGCTACCGCCTCAAGCAGCAGCAGGCTGTTGGCCAGGCCGTCGCGCTCGGGGAGGTGTCCGGCCACGCCGATCCCGCCCGACTCCTCACCGCCGATCAGCACCTCACCTTCCAGCATGGCATCGACGATGTACTTAAACCCAACCGGCGTCTCGAGGCAGGGGAGGCCGTACCGCGCCGCCAAGCGCTCAATTACGCGCGATACGGTGAAGGTCTTAATGACCCGGCCCGCGCCGCCGCGTTGGTGCATTAGCCTTAACAGCACGGCAAAGATCTGGTGCGAGTTGAAGTACGCCCCGCCCGGCAGCACTACCCCTAAGCGATCGCCATCGCCATCGGTGGCCGTAGCGAACACCGCGCCTAGATCTTGCATCACCGCCGTGACTGACTCGAGATTGGCCGGGATCGGCTCGGGGTTGACACCGTAAAAGGTCGGGTTAGGGACCGCGTGTACCTCGTAGAGTTCAAGCGGCAGCTTGGCACTCCGCACGAACCCGCTTAACCAGCCCGCCGCTGCGCCGCCCATGGCATCGTGAACAAGCCGGCCCTGAAAGCTGCGCAGCGCTTCGAGGTTAACCAGCCGCATGAGCGCTTGATAGTAAGGGCGGCGGATGTCGAACGGTTCGATGGTATGGCGCGACGGATCGAAGTCGGCCACCCGCTGCCCGCTAACGAGGCGCGCGCTGACATCTCGATAGATATCGGTCGTAGCGGTGCCGCCGTAAGGCCCCTTGAGCTTGAAGCCTGAGTAGGCGGGCGGGTTATGGGAGGCGGTTAACATCACTCCGCCACCCGCGCCGTAATGCGTCACCGCAAACGATAGGGCCGGAGTTGGCAGGTAGCTCTTAGACAGCAGCACGCGCAGGCCGTTAGCAGCGAGTACCTCGGCGGCCCGGCGGGCAAACAGCTCGCCGTTGAAGCGGGTATCGAAGCCGACCACCACGGCCTGCTGTCGGCGTTCCAGCAGGTGTTCGGCATAGGCCTGCGCTACCCGCGCGACGTTGGCAAAGGTAAAGCGCTCGCCGATGATGTCGCGCCAACCGTCAGTGCCAAAAATAAGCTCCACGGCTTAAGCATAACGTTTGCGCCCCTCGACTAGGCGCCGATACCTCTGCGGCCATGCTAAGCTTAGAAATCGTGCATGCCCTTGATCAGAACATCCAAGAGATCGCTGCCGACGTGGTGCGGATGCTGAGCCTGGTGCGCGAGAGCTGCCAGCTAGCAAAGCGGGCGCTGATTGACGGCGACCTGGAAGCAGCGGCGCAGTGTGTAGAGAACGATCATCGGGTTGACGCGCTGCAAGAAGAGCTCGAGCAGAAGATTCTCACCGTCATCGCCCGGCGGCAGCCTGCTGCCCGCGACCTGCGCTTTTTAGGCGCGATGCACCGGGCGCTGTCCGATATCGAGCGGGCTGGGGACTATGCCGAGCACGTAGCGCGGACCGGGGCCGAGCTGGCGACCCAACCGCCGTTAAAGAAGTACACCGATATGCAGCGGATCTTTGTCGTGCTCAGCGCGATGATCGAGAAGACCATGCAGGCGATTGCCGAGGGGGATGTCGGGGCGGCACAGCAGGGGCTGACTATGGACGACGAGATCGACGATCTGTACCAGCAGATCCAGCGGGAGCTGCTGACCTATATGATGGAGAATCCCAAGGTGATCACCACGGCTTTGAAGCTGATGAATGTGGGGCGGTACTTAGAGCGCCTGGGCGACCATTTGGAGAACGTCAACGAGCACACTATCTTCTGGCTTACCGGCGAG
>JAGXSO010000091.1 GCA_018333775.1 Truepera sp. | reverse complement strand
GGCAAGGCGTTAGCTACCGAGCCCACGGTGCTGCTGATGGACGAGCCGACCCGCGGCGTGGACGTAGGCGCCCGCGCCGAGCTATATCAGGTGATTGACCAACTGGCCGAGCAGGGCTTAGGGCTGCTGCTCAGCTCGAGCGATACCGAGGAGCTAACCGGGCTAGCCGACCGGATTTTCGTGTTCCGCGGGGGGCGTATCGCTGCCGAACTCAGCCCCCCCTTTGACGATGAGGAGGTCGTCCGGCATGTTACCGGCGCAATTTTGGCGTAACCTATTCGGGCGTTTTGGGCTGCTGCTGGCGCTGCTGCTGCTGGTCGGGGCGATGTCGCTCTTGTCAGAGCGCTTCTTGACGCCAAGCAACATCATCAACGTGCTGCGGCAGATCTCCATTAACGCCATCATCGCCTGCGGCATGACGGTGGTGATAATCGGCCGCGGCATCGACCTGTCGGTCGGCTCGCTGTTGGCCTTTACCGGCGTGCTGGGGGCAGGGTTGGCGGTGTCAGGTATTAACCCCTATCTGGCCATCGGCGCGGCGCTCGGCGTGGGCTTAGTGCTGGGGGCTTTTAACGGGGCTTTTGTGGCCTACACCCGCATCGCACCGTTTATCGTCACGCTGGCCGGGCTGACCATCTTCCGCGGCATGGCGTTGGCCTATACCGACGGCCGACCCATCACCGGGCTGCCGCCGGTCTTCTTTACGCTCGGCAACGGCTTGCTGCTCGGCATCCCGGTGCCGATCTGGATTATGGCGGCCTTTATCTTGCTGACCCACTTTATCCTGCGCTACACCGCCCTAGGGCGAGCCATCTACGCCATCGGCGGCAACGAGGAGGCGGCGCGCTTATCAGGGATTCCGGTGCCGCGCGTGCAGCTCTTTTGCTTTGCCTTTTCGGGCTTGGCTACCGCCCTCGCTGCCATGGTGCTTACCGGCCGCCTCAACTCGGCTCAGCCGAGCGCCGGTGTGATGTTCGAGCTCGATGCCATCGCGGCGGTGGTGGTAGGCGGCACCAGCCTCTTTGGCGGGCGGGGCGGGGTTTTTGGCACGCTGGTCGGGGCACTGATAATCGGTGTCATTAACAACGGGATGAACCTCTTGGGTGTCCCGTCCTTCTACCAGCAGATCGTGAAGGGAGGTGTGATTCTGGCGGCACTGCTCATCGATAGGTTGTTGGCTCGTCGTAGAGAGAGTTAATGGTTATAGGAGGAAATTATGCGTAAACTGATCGCCCTAGTAGTAGTAAGTCTGCTCAGTCTGGCCGCGGCTCAGACTATCGGCCTGTCGCTTTCGACCCTGGGCAACCCCTTCTTTGTGACGCTGCGCGACGGCGCGCAAGCCGCAGCGACGGCGGCAAATCTCGAACTGATCGTGACTGACGCGCACGACAGTGTCAGCAAACAGGTCGCCGACCTTGAGGACTTAATCCAGCGCCGTGTGGATGTGTTGATTATCAACCCCACCGACGCCGACGCGGTAGTGCCGGCAGTCATGCTCGCCAATCAGGCCGGCATTCCGGTCATCGCCGTGGATCGCGGCGTCGCGGGTGGCGTGCTGGCCTACTTCATAGCCTCGGATAACGTGGCTGGGGGCCGTATGGCGGCCGAGTTCATCTGCGGCAAGCTGGGTGGCAGCGGCCCGGTAGTTGAGCTAGAGGGGATCCCCGGCACCTCGGCAGCGCGCGAGCGCGGTCAAGGCTTTAACGAATACCTGGCCGAGAACTGCCCCGGCCTCACGGTGGTGGCCCGCGCGACCGCCAACTTCAGCCGCGCCGAAGGGCTGACGGTGATGGAAGACATCCTCCTGGCTCAGCCAGAAATCGCGGCGGTCTTTGCGCATAACGATGAGATGGCGCTCGGCGCCTTGGTGGCCATCCGCGCCAGCGGGCGCGACATCTTGGTCGTTGGCTTCGACGCGACCGATGACGCCGTAGCCGCCGTTAACGCCTGCGAGATGGCGGCGACTGTGGCACAGCAGCCGGCCGAACTCGGCCGCATGGCGGTTGAGGCAGCCGCCGAGATTATTCGCGCCGGGGCGCCGGCTGAAACGGTCATGGTAGCGGTACCGTTGCAGCTAGTGACCGGCGACGACTGCGAATAAACTACTGGCGCGTCCCAGGTAGGGGTGGCGTTACCCCACCCCTACCAGTTATGAGGTTAACTGATGGCGCAGGTTCTCATCGTCGGGGAATCGTGGTAGAGCTTCGACCGCCAAGGGTTGGTGGCAGGCGAACTGATTATTCGAGCAGCGCCTCGAACTCCTCCAGCAACGCCTGGGCCTCCTGGCTGGTGCGCACGATGGCCAGTATCGTGTTCTGCCCGGCCAGCGTGCCGATGATCTCGTCGCGGTCGAGCTTGTCGATGACGTAGGCGATGCCACTGGCGTGTCCTTCATCAGTCTTGATGACGATTAAGTTCTCGCCACGCTCCAGGCGCCGCACAAACAGCTTAAAGCGCTCGCGCAGCTCGCTCAACACATCCTCCGGCAACATCAAGGGAGTCGAGCGGTAGCGATGTTGGCCATCGCCCGCCGGCAGGCGGATCAGCCTCAGCTCGTTGACATCACGGCTGATGGTGGCCTGCGTGACCTTAATGCCACGTTTGGCTAGGTGTTCGGCAATTTCGCCTTGGGTAGAGATAAACTCATTTTCGACCAGCTCTTCGATCAGGCGTTGGCGGTACTCTTTGCTCGGCATAATTATTCACTATACACGAGCGCCTTAGCGCGGTCCAGCAGCAGCTCGGCTAGCGCCCGCTTGCTCATGCGCGGCAGAGGCTCAGCCGCCCCGGCGGCGGTGACTAGCGTGACCTCGTTATGGTCGCTGCCAAAGGCTGAGCCTGAGCGGGTGGGGTAGTTGAGGCAGATTAACTCCAGCCGCTTGCGCCGCGCTTTATCAGCCGCTTTAGGAACCCCTTCATGAGTCTCCATAGCGAAGCCGATCATCACCTGTTGGCGCTTCTCGGCCGCTAATGTCTCGAGGATGTCGGGGGTACGGACTAGTGTTAGCGTCTGGGTCTCGCCCAGCTTGGCTTGCTTGGTGGCCTCGGGCTGGGCCGCCTGCCAATCGGCTACCGCGGCGGTCATTACCAACAGGTCGGCCTCGGCAAAGGGCTGGCGGAGGGCTGCCAGCATCTCCTGGGCACTCTCGACCCGTATCACGCTCACGCCATCGGGGTCAGCTAGCGCCGTGGGCCCGCTGACCAACGTGACACTAGCGCCACGGTCACGCGCGGCCTCGGCTACCGCGTAGCCCATCTTGCCGCTGCTGGGGTTGCTCAAAAAGCGCACCGGGTCGAGGTATTCGCGGGTCGGGCCGGCCGAGACCAAGACTCGGCGCCCGGCCCAGTCCTGAGGGGCTAGTGCAGCGGGCAGCCGAGCGGCTAATACCTCAGGCTCGAGCATCCGCCCTACCCCCTGACCCTCCCCCGGGGCAGCCAGGGTACCGTGCTCAGGCCCCAGGAAGCGGTGGCCGAAGCCTTTGAGCGTCGCCACATTGCGCTGCACCGCTGGGTGGGTCCACATAGCGCTGTTCATAGCCGGCGCCCAGACCACCTGCGGCACGCCGGCCAGGATTAGGGCTGAGATCACATCATCAGCGCGGCCGGTAGCTGCGCTGCCTATGGCGTCAGCGGTAGCGGGGGCAATCAGTAGCGCCTCGGCCCAGCGCGCCCACTCGATATGCAGCGCACCCCCAGCGGGTGCGAACCAGGCTTCGCGATCCAACACCGGCGAGCCGGCGGCTACCGCCAGCGAGAGCTTGGTCACGAACCTTAAGGCGTCATCGGTAGCGGCAGCGCGCACCTCGTGCCCCGCCTCGACTAGCCGCCGGAGCAAGGCCGGCGTTTTGATGGCCGCTACCCCACCCGTTGCGGCAACGATGACTCTCATAGCGCTACTCTAAGGCTTCGTCCTCTTCATCAAGCTCATCCTCTCCCTCGCTGCGCAACACGCTGTGGGTGGAGGGCTCTTGGCGCCGCTCGCGCTCGACTAGCTGCTTGAGCTCCTCGGCGCTCGGCAAGTCGTTACCCCAGCGCAGGCCCTGACCGTACTCCAACTCCTTCATGGCGA
>JAGXSO010000090.1 GCA_018333775.1 Truepera sp. | reverse complement strand
AGATCGGTGCGCTGCTCGAGCACCGCCCCGGTGGTGCGGGTGCCGTCGGCCTCGTTAACCGCCTCTGCCGGGCTACCCAGGATCAGGGCGCGCGAGGCCCGATCGTCAAAAAAGATCGTGTCGCCGCGGCTACGGGTATCGCCGCTAAGCAGCACCACGTTCCCGCTCGCCAGCAAGCGGTCGTCAGCGGTCAGCACGCGGATCTCATCGGCGGTAATAATCAGCTCCCGCCCCTGTTCGTCAACGCGCACCATGCGCACCTGCTGGCTGCTAGTTAGCTTGGCCAGGTCGCGCTGCTCCTCAAACACCACCTCTTCGGCTGCAGCGGTGCTCCGCCCGCTTACGAGCCTAACCTCGCCGCGGCTAGTGCTGACCTCGGTATCGACCTCAAAGGAGGCCTCGCTAGCGCTGATCAGCGCCGGGTCTTGGCCCTCATTGGGGGGGGCGACGACGATCTCCACCGCACCCTTGATGACCCCCAGGCCGGTCGCCTCGCTGTAGACCAGCTCCGGCCCCTGGGCGGTCAGGCGGCCCCGCGTCACCCTTACCCCACCCTCAAAGCGGGCCTGCCGCTGCCCTGCTGCTTGGGCGATCAAGATACCCTCGGGGGCGCGGAGTTCGGCGTTCTGGGCGTAAATAGCAAGGTTGGAGACGCTGGCCCTAATCCCCTCGGGGTCGGGGTGGCTGTAGTAAAGCGGACCGAAGCGGAGGTTGGCGCTGCGCACTTGGCCGCCGCTGTAGTCAATAGTGATAATACGACTCAAGGCTTCGCCCGACAATGCTGGGGCCGACCCGAGCGCCACCAAGAGCCAGACGGCAGCAACGAAGATAACAATTCTAGGCATCACGGGCTCCCATCCTCAAACTGGTTGTAGCAAGAAGCCCCTTCGCAGCTGGCTTGGAAGTCGGTCAGGTCGAAGTTCATGCGCACATTCTCGGCGCGGTTGGCGCCCAGGCCGTCGCCGGTGAAGCGCAGCACCGGCACGCTGAAGGTGCCGGCCCGCTGGTCGATCACCACCGGCTGCCCGGCTCGAGCCTGCATGTCGAGGTCCCAGTTGGCCTCGACCAGATGAACCAGGAGCTGCTCGCCCCGCAGGTTGTCCTGTGCGTCGATGACCATCTCGTCGGAGTGGAGAGTGAAGTCCAGCACACCCCCCACCAACCGCTGACCCTCGCTGATCTGCCGCAGCGTAGTTTCACGGCTGCTCGGCCGGTAACTCACTGAGTCTGCGGCAAAGCTCCAGACCGCTGCCGGATCCGCCTGAGGGTAGAGCGACAGGCGCACCTCGCGCAGCACGATGCGCTCATCAGGTACTACCCGCTCGCGCTCGGGCCAGATGGTTAAGCCGGCCAACACGGCCAGGGTCGCCAGGAGCGCAGCCAAAGCCAGCTTGAGCATGGTTTAACTGTACCAGCGCGCCGCCATGAGAAGCGTGACGGGAGGATCAAGGCAGGCTATGACTTGGGGGGCCGGGCCGCGACGAGGGCATTAGAAAAAGCTGGACTCCAGCCGTGTCATCGCAACCCTGAGGCAGCTGGCGCTGAGCGCAATCACTATCTAGCTCCTGTCAGTATGGCGGCCATTTCCTGAACGCCGTCAAGCAGAGCGATCAGCGAAGCCATAGTGCTTCGCTGGGAGCGTTAATTTGTCGCCTGGCCGGCGCTCGCGAGCGACAACATCGGCTACCCTGAAGTATGGAGTTTTCCGCCCCCTGGTGGCTGCTCGGCTTGCTGCTGTGGTTGGTACTGCCCCGCCGCAGCGGCTGGGGCTGGCGCCTGGCCGCCTCGGCGCTGCTGCTGTTGGCGCTGGCTCAGCCCTCCTGGACGCAGCCGGGCCAGCATGTGGCAGTCCTGGTCGAAGTCTCGGAAGCCGTCGGCACCCAGGCGCTCGAGGCTGCCGCGGGATTAGCCGAAGGGTCGGGCGAAGCCTTGTTCGAGGGGCGCAAGACCTTGATCCTCTTTGCGGCTCGAGCCCAGATCGTTGAGAACCTGGCGGTAAGCCAAGAGCAGCTAGCCGCCTTGCGCCGGGGGGGTGGGATCGATCTGGCCGGCGCCCTCCAACTAGCGCAGGCGCAGCAGCCCGATCGGATCTTGTTAATCGGTAGCGGGATCGAGTCGCAGGGGAGCGCCCTGGCCGCGGCACCGACCGTGCCGGTCGATAGCTACCCTGTCGGCATGGTCGATAACGCCCGAGTGGTAGCCTTGCTTGCTCCCGATGAGGTGGGTCGCGGTGAGGCCTTTGAGGTGGCGGTAATCGTCGAAAGCAGCCGCGAGGCGACCATGACGCTGCGCCTCAGCGTAGGTGATAACGACCTCCCGGAGGTGCGCCAACGTATCGGCGCCGGCCGCCACACGGTGCGCGCTACCGCTACCGCCCGACAGGCCGGCACACTAGCCGTGCGTGCTGCCATGCAGGTCGACTACCCTCAGCCGGCAGCCGACGATCATCAACAGCTTACGATCACCGTAGTCGAGCCTGCCACCGTGCTGGTCGTCGGTGACCCGGCCCTGGCTGCGCTGCTAGCGGGTCAAGGGATACCGGTGGTCTCCGGCGGCCCCGAACTGCTAGTCGCTCCGCTGCGCTACGCCGCGGTAGTGGTCCGGTCGCCGGCCGAGGCGCTTTCAGAAGGTCAGCACCAGCTGCTAGCGGACTACGTGCGGCGCGGCGGCGGACTGCTGATGTCGGGCGGCGAGGGGGGTTTTGGCCTATCCGGCTGGTACCGGAGCCCGGTGGCCGAGGTGCTTCCGGTGGCGCTCGAGCTCCCCAGCGAAGTAGTCATCCCCCAGGTGGCCATGGTGCTGGTCATGGACCGTTCCGGATCGATGCGGGCCGACCGGCCTACCCGGATGAGCCTGGCCCTGCGCGGCGCCATCGAGTTAGTTGAAAACGCTCACCAGAGCGACCTTATTGGGCTTATCGCTTTCGACCACCACTACCAGTGGATCTTTAAGCCGCGACCCGCTACCCCCCGCGGCAAACAGGAGATGATCGCCGCCATCCGGCAGATTACCCCGGGCGGTGGCACCATCGTAGGGCCGGCCTATCGCCAGGCGATCGCCGCCCTGCGCGAGACCGAAGCGGCCCTGAAGCACATCATCTTGCTGAGTGACGGCGAGTTCTTTGACGGCACCGGCCTGCAGGGGCCGACCTCGATGGGGCCGCGGCCCGATTTTACCGCCATGGCCGCTGAGGCGCTGGCCGATGGGATTACCACCTCTACCATCGGCCTGGGTGAGGCCGACTTTGCGGTGATGGCCCAGATCGCCGCCGCCGGTAACGGGCGCTTCCACGGTGTCCGCGACACCCGCGAGCTACCGCGCATCCTCACTGCCGAGGCCATCGTCACTAACCGCAGTGTGCTCCGGGAGGGACCGATTGCGCTAAGCCTGCACCGCCATCCCCTCACCCTGGCCATCGGCAACCCGCCGCCGGTTGGCGCTTATATCGCCACCCAGCTCAAGCCCGATGGCGAGCTGCTGCTGGAGGGCTTGGCACAGGAGCCGCTGCTGGCGGTAGGCCGCCGCGAGCTAGGGCGGAGTTCGGTGCTCACCACCGACTTAAACCGTTGGGCCGGCGAGTTTGGCGGCTGGCCGGAGCTACCGGCGCTGATCGGCAACGTAGTGCGCTGGTTACAGGTCTCCCCGGAACCCTACTCGCTCACCGTCAGCCGTGTGCCGGAAGGGGTCCGGGTGGTGGTTGATGCCGTGCGGGACGGAGAGTTCCTGGACGGCGAGCGGCTTGAAGCTAGCTATGGCGGGGTGCGGCAGCCGCTTACGCAGCGCGGCCCGGGGCGGTATGAGGCGGTGCTGCCGGTACAGCC
>JAGXSO010000089.1 GCA_018333775.1 Truepera sp. | reverse complement strand
TGGCCGATCTCGACGACCGGCTCAGGCGTCACCTGGGGCTCTAAAAGATGGCGCTCTAAAATACCATCTCGCCGTGGATAAAGGCCCTGACCTTAGGGTCTGGGTAGGTGTCAAAGATGGCCGCGGTAGGGCCTTGCGCAGCTAGCTCGTTGTCTAGCAGCACAGCGGTGGTCTGGCTTAGCCGCCGCGCCTGGGGCAGGTTGTGCGTCACCATGACCATCGTGGTGTGCGGCAGTAGCGCCAGCAGCAAGGCTTCGATCTTTGCCACGTTGGCCGGATCGAGATTGGCGGTAGCCTCGTCCAGGAGCAACACCTCGGGCCGTTTGGTGAGCGCTCGAGCCAGCGACAGCCGCACCAGCTCACCGCCGGAGAGGGTATGGGCCTCTTGCTTAGCCAGCTCGACTAAGCCGACCTGCTCGAGCGCCTCAAGCCCTAGCCGCTGCGCTTCGCGGCGCGAAGCACCTAGCAGCCGTGGTGCCAGCGCGGCGTTGTATAGCACGCTGCCGCGAAAAGCGATCGGCTGTTGCAGCACCAAGCAGGTGCTGCGGCGGAGCCTGGCCGCTTCGACCGGGCTGCCTGATAGCGCGATAGAGCCTTGGTCGGGGGGCTCGAGCCCGGCCAACAGGCGCAGCAGCGTAGATTTGCCCACCCCGCTCGGCCCGACCACGGCAGCGATCTCACCCTGGCGAGCGACAAAGCGGGAGGCTTGTAGCACCACCTTGCCCTGGTAGGCCTTACGAAGGTTAAGCGCGGCGATCACGGGCGCTCCTGCAAGCGCAAGATCATCACGTTGAGGGCAAAGAATACTAACAGTAGCAACAGCCCCATCGCCAGCGCCAGCGAGAACTCGCCCCGGCTGGTCTCCAGGGTGATGGCGGTAGTCAGGGTGCGGGTCTTGCCCCGGATGTTGCCGCCCACAATCATGGCCGCGCCGACCTCGCTAATGGCGCGCCCGTAGCCGGTAATGACTGCAACGGCGATCCCGGCGGTCGCTTCGCGCAGCGTAAGTCCGAGCGCCTGCCAGCGGCTCGCTCCCAGAGTCAGCGCAGTCTGGGGGATGCGCTTGTCCACGGCGGCTACCGCGGCGATAGTGAGGCGCACGATGATCGGGAACGACAGCGCAATTTGGGCCGTGACCAGGGCGGGTTCGGTATAGAGCAGGCCGAGGTGCCCCAACGCGCCGCGCCGCGTGTAGAGGCCAAACAGCAGCAGCCCTACCGCTACCGTCGGCAGGGCCATCAGGGTCGAAAAGATCGAAATCACCAGGCGCTTGCCGCGAAAGCTGCTAAGCGCAATCAGGCCGCCCAGCGGGATACCGATGGCCCCGGCTACCAGGGTGGAGAGGCTGGCCACCCGCAGCGAGCGCCACAAGGCATCAGCAACGTCCGGATCGAGGGCAGCAATTAGGCTAAGAGCTGCTTGGAAAGCGTCGCGGTAGAACTCCATGGGTGCGCCGTGCGCTAGGTCTTAATCTTAATCGTTAATCGAGCGGGGTAGTAAAGAAGAGCGGCTCGCCGCTGGCGGTAAAGCCGTCGATCAAGGATTTGGCCTCAGGGCCGGTCAGCCAGGCGATCAGCGCCATGGCGCCGGCGTGGTTAACGTGGGGGTGGACCTGGGGGTTGACCGCCATAACATGGTAGGGGTTAAAGAGCAGCGGGTCGCCCTCAAACAGGATGGTTAGCTCGAGCCGTTCCCTAACCGCCAGAAAGGTGCCGCGATCGGTCAGGGTATAAGCGCGCTGCTCATCGGCAGCAAACAGCGCCTGCCTCATCCCCTGGCCGATCTCCAGGTAGCGCCCCCAGGCGGGGGTAATACCGGCGGCGGTCCATAGCTCTAACTCCTTGATATGGGTGCCCGAGTTATCGCCGCGCGAGATGAAGGTCGCTCCCGCCTGGGCGATGCGCGCCAGCGCCTCGGCGGCGCTCGCTGCGCCAGCGATGCCGGCAGGATCAGCCGCTGGCCCCACCAACACGAAGTCGTTATACATCAGATAGGTGCGCTCTATGGCGTAGCCGGCCTCGACCAGCTCCATTTCGGCAGCCGGGGCGTGCGCTAGCAGCGCATCGGCGTCGCCGCGACGGCCTAACTCCAGGGCCGCGCCGGTGCCGACCGCAATGACATCGACATCGAAGCCGGAGTGCGCTTCAAAAACCGGCAGCAGCACATCGAGCAGCCCGGATTGGTAAGTGCTGGTGGTGGTGGCAAGAATTAACCGGGTGGTTTGGGCTAAGCCGCTGGATAACAGCAGCAGCGCCATGACCAACAGCCCATAGCGGATCTGATGCATAAAGCCTCCTTAGCGTTATGTTTAGTATTGCATAACGCCGTGCCCAGCATAGCAGTGAGCCCGGCCGGCAGACAGGGACACTCGTCACCCTCGGTTTAACACCTGCGCCACCCGCCTGACCACTTCGTCGATCTCAGCTTTGGTGATGATCAACGGTGGCAGAAAGCGGATCACGGTTGCACCGGCATTGATAACCAGCACCCCGTCATCTTTGAGCGCAGCGATATAAGGCGCGGCTTTCTCCTTTAACTCGACGCCGATCATCAAGCCCAGGCCGCGCACCTCGCGGATTTTAGGCGAGTCTATAGCCGTAAGGCGAGCCTTGAAGTAGGCGCCCACCTCCTGGACATGCGCCAGCAGCCCTCCGGCTTCGATCTCCTCCAAGACCGCTAACCCTGCCGCGGCGGCCAGCGGGTTGCCGCCAAAGGTGGTGCCGTGCCCCCCTTTGGGCATGGCCTGCGCTACCTCGTTGGTCATCAACAGCGCGCCTACCGGCACGCCGCCGCCAAGCCCCTTGGCTAGCGTTACCAGATCGGGGATCACGCCATAGTGCTCGCCGGCTAAGAACTTCCCACTGCGCCCCACGCCGGTCTGAATCTCGTCCATGATGAGCAGTGCGCCGCGCTCATGGGTCAGTTGGCGCGCTGCCGCTAAGAACTCGGGCGTAGCCGGGTTGACGCCGCCTTCGCCCTGAATCGGCTCTAGGAAGACCGCCGCCGTCTGATCGGACACCGCCGCTTGGAGAGCATCCAAGTCGTTATAGGGGATAAAGTCGACCTCGAGAGCATAAGGCGCGAACGGCTCGCGATATTTAGCCTCCCAGGTCAGCGCCAGCACCCCTAGCGTGCGCCCCGAAAAGCCGCGCTTGGCCGCCACGAAGCGCCGCCGCCCGGTCGCTACTAACGCCCACTTTATGGCCGCCTCGTTGGCCTCGGCGCCGGAGTTGGCCAAAAAGGCGCGGTTTAAGGGCCTCGGCACGAAGGTGAAGAGCTTTTCCAAAAAGGCGGTGCGGATGTCGTTGCCGAGGTTCTGCGGACAGACGATAAGTTTGGCGGCTTGTTCGCTAATGGCCTTCGCCAACCGGGGGTGGGCATGGCCGAGGCTGGCTACCGCGATCCCCGCCAAGCAGTCCAGGTACTCCCGGCCGTCGGCGTCAAAGAGCTTGACCCCCTGGCCGCTGACAAAGACGACCTCGGGTGACCACAGCCCGGCGTCATGCTGGGCGGCTCTAGCCAAAATGGCGGCACTGGTGGTGACCGTTTTCTCGGTAATCATGGGCACTAGTCTATAACTTTTATACTCCGTGAGGGCACAATCAGCATCCGCATCAATGACCAGTGGCGCATCTGCTGTGAGTGGCATGACGGTGACGCTGTACACACCTCTACCTCGTTGCGGGTGAACACGACCGGAACCCGCCGAGAACGCCTTGCCCTGTCAATTTGCCGCCTGCAAAGCGCTTCTTGAGCATGGAATTGAGCTGAAGCTAGTCACTGACAAGAATCCCGATGCAGCAAGTGGCAGTGGCACCTAACTTAGGCGTTAGCTGGCATATCGAGCCGAATGAACTACCGACTCGCGATCCCTAACGACGCTGGCCTGCTCGCTCGCCTCAATCAGCAACTGATCCAGGACGAGGGCCACCGCAACGCCATGGCACTTGCCGAGCTCGAGCAGCGCATGCTGACGTGGCTCGAGAGCGACTACCAAGCGATTCTTTTTGAACGTGCTGGTGATCCGCTAGGAGAGGAGCCGCTTTACCGGTAGACTGATGCTGTGCGTTTCGAGTGGGACGAAGAGAAGAATCGGATCAATCTCGCAAAGCACGGGCTCGATTTCGCCGATGCTTGGGAGATCTTTTTGGCGCCGATGCTGACTGCGCTCGATACGCGGCAAGACTACGGTGAAGCGCGCTGGATTGGTATCGGCTCACTTAGAGGACGTGTTGTGGTGGTGGTCTTTACCGAGTCAAGAAGTGATAGAATCAGAATCATCTCGCTCAGAAAGGCGGTGAAGCGTGAGTGTGTCAGATACGAAAAGGCCCTCAAAGACCGATTGGGCTAGGCTCGATGCCATGGCTGACGAAGACATCGACACCTCGGAGATTCCGCCGCTGGATGATGACTTCTTCGAGCGTGCCGGCTTGCGCCTGCCGGATGAGCCGGTAGCGGTCACGGTCCACGTCGATGCCGATGTTTTGGCGTGGTTCAAGGCACAAGGCGAGGGCTACGAGAAGCGGCTAAACGCGGCTTTGCGCAGCTATGTAGAGGCGCACAAAGAGCAACGCTGATGTTCAACCTTACCAGCTAACACCGCGCTGCAAAGGGACGCAGCCTTATTTTTCTCAAGCGTTGAAGTGGACTTAAGCACAAGATGTCGTAATTCGTTCCGGCTGCGCCCTTGAGCTTGGCCGTTAGGTTGCCCAACACACTGTCTGCGGTGCGCCGCACCATTGACTCCTCCGTGTCCAAGTCGCTATTCTGAAAAGGTAAGGAGACAGGCTGATGCTTTACAAAGTTCCCCTGGTTCTCGAGCCGCAGCCCGACGGAGGCTACACCGTTACCTCGCCGCTATTGCCGGAACTTGTGACCGAAGGCGATTCGTTGGATGAAGCGTTGGCCAACGTCAAGGACGCTCTTGCTGCGGTGATTGAGGCATACCATGATCTAGGCAGGGCGCTCCCTCAGAACACGCAAATTCCAGACGCCAGCAGTCAAGTGTGGTTGGAAACCGTGGTAAGCGCCCCATGACATATCGTGAGGTGGCTGGTAAGCTGGCAGCACTTGGTTGTCAAGAGCTTCCCCGGAGAGGTGGTGGGGCTCATCGAAAATGGCTCAATCCCAATACACAACGGATCACCGTAGTGCCGGATTGGGGTAGGCGTGACCTAAAGGTGGGAACCGTTCGGGCCGCAGTTCGACAGTTGGGCATCGAGTGGCAGGATTTTCGAGATGCATAGTGGAAAAGATCGAGGCAACCTAACACCTCGCTGCAGCCGACGCCGCTACGCGGCGCGGTGAGCTTGAGCGTAGCTGTCTCATACAGCCTGCACCATCTTTCGCCAGAGGGAGAAAAACATGGGTTTCTTCAGCGTAATCTCCGAGAAGATCTCGGCCATGCGAGAGCATGCCAAAGACAAGAAGGAATTCTTGGCCAGCCTCATTAGGGCAGCGGAAGATGGGAAGCTGACCGAAGATGAGATCAAAGAAATCCAGACGCGATACAAAGAACTTGAACTCACGCAAGACGATTTGAGGGGGGTTCGGGCTAAGGCGTACAACGCGGCGCTTCGTGCCACGAAGGCGGATCGTGTTGTCACGGCGGAAGAAGAGGCGGAACTGGTAAAGCTCCAGCAGCTCTTGATGATTCCAGAATCCGAGATCGCAAAATCAAAACAGGAACTGGCGCGCCTTCGGCTCCTTACAGAAATACAAAACGGCAATCCACCAACCATCGCCGTGCCCAACGTAATCCTTCAGAAAGGTGAACTGGCATATTGGTCAGAACCAGCCAGTATCCTCGAAGAGCGCGTGGTAAAACGCCGTTATGAGGGTGGTTCCCAAGGTTTCAGTTTCCGCATTGCGAAGGGGCTGTCCTATCGGGTCGGGGGCCACCGTGGGCATATCGTCACCGACACAGCCGTTGTACCCGTCAGTTTCGGTGAACTGATCGTCACGAACAAGCGCGTTATATTCCGGGGAGACGCCAAGTCCTTCAATATTCGCTTAGACAAACTGCTTGAACTCAACCTCTACAGCGATGGTGTCCGCCTGACCGACGACAAAGGAAAACCTCGAATGGTGAAGTTTGATGATGAACGAAACACTGATGTTGTAGGCGCCACGTTGTCCTATGCCATCAACCGCTTTGCGAGCTAAGACCGCTAACACTGCGCTCCAGGGGACGCGCCGCGAGCGGCGCGTCCTTGAGCTTAGCCGTTAGGCCGCAGCAGACACATCTTTCAGATGCTCCCTGACTTGCTGCACGATCGGCTTGATGTGGCCTTCTGCGGTACGGCTGGAGGCACCCGTTCGCCCCCTTTGCGCCAGTACTACGCTGGACGCGGCAACAGATTCTGGCAGGTTCTCCACGAAATCGGCCTTACGCCGCGACGGCTTCGCCCCTCGACTTCGAACAACTCCTTCCATTCCGCATCGGCTTGACGGACATTGTGAAGAGCCAGTCCGGCATGGACCGAGCCATCATCTTCGAGGAGGCTGGCCCCGATGGCTTGCGCGCCAAGTTCGACCGATTTCGCCCGAGGGTCCTTTGCTTCAATGGAAAGCGGGCAGCGAAGGCGTATTACCGACGGGCCGAGGCCTGCTACGGATTCCAGCAAGAGATCATAGGGGCGACGCGTATCTTCGTCGCCCCCTCCACTAGCGGCGTTGCGGCAGCCTCATGGGACCCGAGCATCTGGAAGGATCTCGCCGATTTCAGTCGAGGCAACCAGGCCGCAGCCTAACAACTCGCGAAGCTCCTATCCCAGCGAGAACTGAAGGTGCTCGATGCGATCCGAGAAGCCTACGCCGTCCAGCCGCCGGACCTCTTTGTGTATGTTCCACAGACCAGTCGTTACTGGTTCGCCGAGGTCAAAGGGCCGGGCGACCGCCTTTCCGGAAAGCAGATACGGAGCCACGATGCGATTACGAGAGAGCTTGGAGTACCGGTCGAGATCATCGAGGTCAGGTTACGTACAGTGGCAGATGAGGCAGGCCTGGCTGGAGCTACTCTGGAGCGATGAGGAGGTGGAGGCCCGGTGGTCCCGGGATCCAGTGGCGCCGGCGGCCCGGTCTGAGCCGGGTCAGCGGAAGGTAGGCCGCAAGCACCTTGAGGACGGGAGTGAAGTGCACAGCGTGTACTAAGGGGTCTGGCGCCTCTTTTGGCCTCGCAACCAGGGGGGCCGAGATGACTCGGGCTCGAGGTAGTCTTTCGGGTGCTTGTTCTGATGGAACCTGATAAAATCGGTCACGTAGCAAGCTACGATCTCTCGGTGTTTCGGCCCAGATGACCCACCCTCATGGCCTCTCGCGCCGGGTTTAGGAAGGGGGAAGTTATGGTTGAGTATCACTTTTGGCTTTTGGGATCACCAGACACGTTGAGTAACATCCTAATACGGGGTGTTATACAACAGGGTGACATTTAATCACTGGTTAGGTTGCACTTCAACGGGCGCGGTGTACACTTGGTGTTGTGAAACCAAAGGTTTACCTCGAGACCACGGTCATCAGTTACCTCATGGCGAGACCAAGCCGTGATCTGAGAACTGCCGCACATCAACAAGCTACGCAAGATTGGTGGCATGACCGCAGGGTCGCTTTTGACCTGTACGCTTCACAATTCGTCATTCAAGAAGCAAGCCAAGGCGACAAGGCAGCTGTCGAAGAGCGCTTGAAGGTACTTGAGGAGACCACCCTGCTAGATGTGACAGACGAGGCATTAGCGCTCGCCGAAGCCATTGTCAGCCGCCGACTCGTGCCTCAGAAAGCCACAGTGGATGCCGCACACATCGCCGTAGCGACAACGAATGCCATGGACTATTTGCTGACGTGGAACCTCAAACATATCGCTAATGCAGTCATCCGAGGAAAAGTTGAATCCCTATGTCGTGCAGAAGGTTATGAACCACCGATTATCTGCACCCCCGAAGAGTTGATGGAGGAAGTCGATGACGGATGAAATCGTTGAGGAAGTTCGCCGCGCCAGAGAAGCATACGCCAAGCAGTTCAACTACGACCTTCGAGCGATCTTTGCTGACATCAAAAAGCAACAAGCTGACAGTGGGCGTCAGGTCGTGTCACTCCCAGCAAAGCGCATCCCCCCTTTAACCCGAACGCCATCTAAGCGTTGACCCGCAACCCAACAACCGCTGCAAGGGACGCAGCCGCATTCCTTCTCAGCCACTTCGCCGCTTCAAAGGAAGCTGTGGACGAGGTTCTTCGGCGCGCCGAGGCGGCCGGCGCGACGCTGATACGCTGGCCGGGAGGGCAGTCCGACGAGTACACCGGCGAGTTCGAGAGTCTGGACGGCCAGGTGCGGCAGATCATGTGGAACGGCGGCGATGCGGCCCAGGTGTGAGCTGGTGGCAAGCACGCCGAACGAGAGGCTTCGCGGTGACATCCTTGAACTTCGTGGCCGCATCAAAGGCCAAGACGGTAAGACCGCTTTGGGTGCAAAGAGTCGGGTTCTGGTCACTGATGAACTCTAAGTCCAGGTCCGGAAGAACCATGACGCCGAACCCCGCCTTCGAGCGGACGGCCACAAGCGCGCTTGCGGTGCCCTCCTCGCTACGCTCGTCGGCCGCCGGTCAATGCGAGCGTTGGGCCGCCACTGAGAGAGTCACCCGAACCCCAGTGGGGGAACAAGTGGCCGCCATGAAGGCGCGGTAGGGGCGACCCTGGACAATGTCCGCTGCGGCGAAGAGGTGGCCGAAGAGCACAAGCCATACGGCCAGCTGGGCGAGCGCGACTAAGCGCCCCTGGTGCAAAATGCCGATGCGGTCGCAAAGCTGGTTGGTCTCCTCGAGGTAGTGGGTGGTCAGGAACACGGTAAGGCCGCGCGCTTTTAGCACGGCGACGAATGACCAAAGCTGCTGGCGGTAGGTACGGTCTTAGGCGATTACCTCGCCGTCCACGGTATCGGGCAAAGGTTCCTCCTGGAGATGATTAATCGCCCGCCAGGCGTGGTAGGCCAGGCGGTCTACCCAGCGCATGGCCTCAAGCTCTGCCATGGCTTGCTCGGAGTCGAGCTTGCCGGCGGCGGTCTGATTAAGCACCTCTACCCGCTGCTGCCGTCTCGCCGCCGCAACCTGCTGGGAGACATCTTTCATCAGCGGCAACAGGTCAGCCTCGGCCCCCACGCCGATCAGCGCCCGCGCCTCAGCCAGCTGAGTGGCTAGCTCCTGGCTGCTGCGCTGCAACAAGGCTGCGCCCGACAATTGCGCCTCGCGGCTTAGATACGGCATATGGTCCGGCTCGCGGCAGGCCGTGGCCAAGCGCTCCAAGTGCTCGAGCGCATGCAGTACCGAGACGTGTTGACGATACTCGCTGTCGCCCTCGGGGGCCGAGCGGATCTGCGCCAGATAGCGGCGCGTCTCACGAAGTGCCTCCTCAGCTTTATCGAGTTGCGAGGCAGTGAAGCGCGGCACGGCACGCCGGCGCAAGGCATCGCCCATCACGCCAAAGAGCAGCGCCGCAATATCCAGGCTGGTGCGCCGGGCCGCTTCCAGGGCGGTAGCGGCAATGGGGATCAGGCGCGGGTTTAAGTGCTTGGTAAGCTGCGGGCCAGTTTCCGGTACCAGGCGCATGATGAGCTGAGCAAAGACGCCGGTCAGGGGCAGGAAGATCATCACGCCGATGATGTTAAAGGCGCTGTGAAAGGCTGCCAGTGTGGCGGCACTATCCCAGCCGTGGGACTCTTCTAGCCACCGCATCCCCTGCACGAAGTAGTTAAGCAGCGCCAGAGCCGGTACGGCAGTGAGCACATTAAAAAAGATATGGGCCGCTGCCGTCCGCCGCGCCGCCACCGAAGCGCCAAGCGCTGCCACTAGCGCCTTGATGGTGGTGCCGATATTCTGGCCAATCACCAGCGCTGCGGCTTGCTCGAGCCCGATGGCCCCGGTGTGCAAGGCGGTCAAGGTGGTGGCTACCGCCGCGCTTGAGGACTGCATCACCACCGTCATAGCCATGCCGATTAAGACCAGCAGCAGCACCCCTCCCAGCCCGGTGCCGGAGAAACGCGCCAGGTCAAAGGTCTCGGCTACGCCGCGCATCCCCTCTTGCAGGGTAGCGATCCCAACAAACAGCAGGCCGAACCCGGCCAGTGCCAAGCCATAGGCCCCCAGCCGCGCTGCGCCTACGAGCCGCAACAGCGCTCCTATCGCTATCAGCGGTAGCGCTATGACTGAGACGTTGAGCTGAAAGCCGATCAGCGACACTAGCCAGGCGGTGCTGGTAGTGCCGAGGTTGATGCCGTAGATAACACCGAGCGCCTGCGGGAAGCTCAGCATCCCGGCGCCGACAAAGCCGATGACCGCCAGCGTGGTGGCGCTCGAGGACTGCACCAGCGCTGTGACCAGCGCACCTGAGAACACCCCCAATACCGGCAGGCGGGTAAAGCGGTAGAGGATACGGTTAAGGGTCGAGCCCGCTGCCGTCTTGAGGCCGTCGGTCATGAGCAGCATGCCGAGCAGAAACAGACCCACACCGCCGACGATGGTTACGAGCATGGCGTCTCCCTAATGCAGAGCAGTATGGCACGAGGCGCTCGGCGTAGCCAAGCGCGTATGATGCCGCTATGCCGGACCTGTTTAGCGCTGCGGTTTTAGCGGGTGGCCGCTCAGCCCGCTTTGGCCGCGACAAGGCGCGCTTTATCTATCAGGGAAAGCCGCTTCTAGCCCACGTGCTAGCGAGCCTGAGCGCGGCGGCTGAGCGCTTTATCGTAGCCAACGACCCTTATCCGGAGTTTGGCGTGCCGGTAGTCGCGGACATTATCCGGGGCGGTGATAGCCTGAGCGGCCTGCACAGCGCGCTCAGCCATGCCCAGCACGACTGGCTGGCTCTCGCAGCCTGCGACTTGCCGTACCTCACCCCCGCGTATTGGGCCCTGCTGCTGGAGTGCCGCGACCTGGCGCCGATAGTCATGGTGAGAGGTCAACAGGGCGTCGAGCCGCTCGCTGCTCTTTATCACCAGCGCCTCTTACCGCTAGTGGCAGACCAGCTTCAGCGTGGAGATTTTGCTATGCGCCGCCTCCCCGAGCTGGCCGGGGCACGCTTCGTGGACGTCTCTGAGGTGCTAGCCCGCTGTGGCGCGCAAGTGCTAACCAATGCCAACCGCCCTGAGGAGCTGCCTTGAAATGCGGTATGTGGGAAGTGGGTTGTGGGATGTAGGGTTTTCCCACTTACCACAAACCGTCTTCCACTTCCCGCCCACCACCGAGCGCTTACTCAATCGCTAACTCCTCACCGAGGCTAAAGGCGGCCAAGACCGCTAACATCGCGCCGCTGAAGAGGTGGCTCCAGAGCGCCGCGTATTGGTGGACAAAGCCGAGCAGGAAGGGGGCGAGAATAGTCCACAGCCCAAGCCCTAGGGTGATAACGCTGAGTCCAGCCGCTTCTTGCCCACGCCGCAGCAGCACCAGAGCTACTACCGCCACTGCCAGCCCGATCACCAGACTGTTGCTGCCCGCTGCCCCAGCTAAGAAGCCTAAGACGACAGGGGAGGCGACCAGCCACAGGCCGAGAGCCAGAATTAGGCGGTTAGCCAAGATTATGTACGAGGCTCGAGCACCGTTTGAGCGCGGCTGGGTCATGCGTCCTCCATAAAGCTATGATACCACGCGACGCAGAGGCTGAATCGGCTAGACTGGGGCTATGAATATCCTGGTTACCGGCGGCGCCGGGTATATCGGCAGCATCACCACTGAGCGGCTCATTGCGCGCGGTCACCGCGTGGTGGTGCTGGACAACTTAAGTACCGGCCATCGCGCCGCGGTTCACCCCGAGGCGGCCTTCGTGCTGGCCGACATTACCGATCGTGAGACGGTTAGCCAGGCGTTACGCCGGCACGATATCGAGGCGGTAGTGCATTTTGCAGCCCATTCGCTGGTGGGCGAGTCGATGGCCGAGCCCTTTAAGTACTTTACTAACAACAGCGCTGGGACGCTAGCTTTGCTAGAGACGCTGCTAGAGCACCAGGTCAAGAAGATCGTCTTCTCCTCGACCGCAGCGCTATTTGGCGCCCCCGAACAGCTCCCTATCCCAGAAGATGCTCCGGTGAGACCGGCGAGCGTCTACGGCGAGTCCAAGTGGCTGATCGAGCGGATCATGTACTGGCTCAGTGAGACCTTGGGGCTAGGCTACGCTACGCTGCGCTACTTCAATGCCGCCGGGGCCTCGGAGCGTTTTGGCGAAGACCACCGCCCTGAGAGCCACTTGATCCCGCTAGTGTTGCAGGTAGCCTTGGGGCGGCAGGGCAGCGTCAGCGTGTTCGGCGATGACTATCCTACTAAAGACGGCACCTGCATCCGCGACTATATCCACGTGCTGGACCTAGCCGAGGCGCATATCCTGGCGCTCGAGGCTATCCAGCCCGGCGAGCGGCGCGCCTATAACCTCGGCAACGGTCAAGGCTTCACCGTCAATGAGGTCATCGAGGTCTGCCGACAGGTGACCGGCCACCCCATCCCCGCCAAGGTGGTAGCGCGTCGCCCCGGCGACCCCGCCGCTTTGGTGGCTGACTCGACCCGCATCCGCAGTGAGCTGGGTTGGCAGCCGCGTTACCCCGAGCTTGCGGAGATCGTGGCTGCGGCCTGGGCGTGGCACCAGCGTCACCCGGATGGCTACGCGCACTGAGCTGGCGCACTTGGCCCTCGTAATCCCGTAGGGTGCGCTCGCGCACCGCTTTGGCACGCGCCACAATTCGCTCCCAAATCCTCCCAACCCCCCTGCTTAAAGCGATCCGGGGGGGTTCCCTGTCGTTGCGAGCGCGGCGAAGCAACCTCGGGAACAACCGTCGCCCAACTCGAGACCGCTACGGTGCGCTTGATCCCTTAGCTACGCCGTGTCATACTGCGCCGGGGCTATGAGCAGCGCGTGAAAGGCATGTGAAATGGCTTTTCATGCGGCTGTGCTAGACTCAAGGGCGTTTGGAGGCAAGCTTCTGATGAAGCGACTGATACTAACGATACTCTTGCTTATTATGGCGACGGCTTTCGCGCAACAGGCGGCTACGGTCGGTGGCGTAGTCAAGGCCGAAGCTCCCCTGCCCGACACGGTTCGGGTGGGCATCCATGTGATCGATCTCGACGGGCGCACGCTACTTGAAGTGGCCAGTAGCCCGCTGGTGGTTGGCACCTTCAGCGTGACCACGGTGCCCTTGGCGACCGATCAGCTTCAGCCGTTTCGCGGCGGCGCCATCCCCTTGCCAGGGTTAGGGACCGAGTATCGCGTCTCGCCCGAGGGGGTTAATTTTGCTCGAGCCGTCACTAAGGTTTACGAGGACAACGACGGTAGCGAGTCTTGGAGTGGTCCTGAAAATGATGTCGGCTACCTGGGCGTAGCCAGCTTAGAGGGCGGCGGCTTCTTTGTGCTGCTCTTTGTTGACCGCGACACCACGCTGTCGGGTCGAGGGACTGACCTGGCGTTGCGGGCAGGGTGGAATGTTTTCACCGTGCAGGTTAACGACCAAGGGGACCTGAGCTTCAGTGCGCTCGACAGCATCAATAACGCTGTACTCGATATGTTTAGGCCCTAAGCTAGGCTAGCAGAGGCGGCACGGCTGCTGCATTGCAGCGACCGAGGATCGGCCATCGGGCAGTTTCGCCATGTACGGCCTGAAGTAGAAGCGCCTCACGCCGGCGGGAGCTGAATTAAGGGAGAATTGCCCAAGAACGCTGTGGGCGGGGTCGCCCCTACTGACTCCTGGCTTCTAGCTCCTGTTTTCTGAGGAGTGGATTTAGCTCCCGCTTGCTATTCCCCTGCGCCATACCTGATATAACAGGGCCATGAGACAGCTAAACGGCCAGCTATCCGCGAGCGACCTTAAGATCGGTATTGTGGTGAGCCGTTTCAACGACTTCATCACCCGCCGCTTGCTCGAGGGGGCCGAGGATGCGCTGCTCCGCCACGGGGCCAGCTCCGAGGCCATTACTGTGGCCTGGGTGCCCGGTGCGGTCGAGATCCCCCTTGTGGCCAAGCGCCTAGCCGCTAGCAGTGACTACGATGCGGTAATCTGCTTAGGCGCAGTAATCCGCGGAGCGACCAGCCACTACGATCATGTCTGTAGCATGGTAGCCGGCGGCATCGCTGCGGCGGCGCTCGAGACCGGTGTGCCGGTCATCTTTGGCGTGCTGACTACCGATACTATCGAACAGGCTATCGAGCGCTCTGGCACCAAGGCCGGGAACAAGGGCTTCGAGGCAGCGGTGTCGGCTATTGAGATGGCCAACCTGTTGAGGAGGTTGCCATGAACCGCGACCTGTTGCGGCAAAGCGCCAATGTGGCGGCGCTGCTGCTGACGCTAGTTATGAACGCCTTAGCTTCGCTACTGCCTTTGGCTGGGCGGACTACCGGCGAGGTGTCAGACCGCTTTCCGGTGCTGTTCGTGCCTGCGGGCTACGTGTTTAGTATCTGGGGTCTGATCTACCTGGGGCTAATCGCCTTTGCCATCTACCAGGCGCTCCCGGCGCAGCGCGACAACCCGCGCCTGCGGCGGATCGGCTACCTGTTTGTCGCAAGCTGCCTATTTAACAGCCTCTGGTTAGTGGCCTGGCACAACCTGCAAATAACCCTAAGCCTGCTGCTGATGGTTGGGCTGCTGCTCTCGCTGATCGCTCTATACCTGCGCCTTCAACCCAGCGATAGCGCGCCAGTCATAGAGCGCTGGACCATCGACGGCCCCTTTAGCCTGTATCTGGGCTGGCTGACGGTGGCTACCGTGGCTAACACCACCGTCGCGCTTTATAACGCCGGTTGGGGTGGCTGGGGGCTACCGGATGCGCTCTGGGGGGTAATCACCGTGATTGCGGCCCTAACTATCGCCTTATTGATGCTCAAACGCGAGCGCAATGTGGTGTTTGTGCTGGTAGTAGTGTGGGCGCTTATCGGTATCTTCGTTAGGCAGCAAGATACGGCGGTGATGGCCTACGTGTCACTCCTGGCCGCCGCGCTGCTCTTGGGGGCGCTAGCGCTGCCAAGATTCAAGACGGGCTACGCTAGGCCCAGGTGACATGGGCTTAAGGGAGCCGCGAGCGGCTCTGGTGACCGGCGGCGCACGCGGCATCGGCTATGCCGTCAGTCCCAATTGGATCGAGGTGCGCCAGCAGTCCTTAGCGCCCGAGGATTACGCCCAACACCCGGTAGATCGGGCGGGGGAGCCCGCGGACGTAGCGGCGCTGGTCACCTTCTTGCTTTCACCTGAGAGCGGCTTTATCACTGGGCAGGCGTTCATTGTTGATGGCGGCATGACCCGCTAGCTGAGCTACCGTTAGCGTCATAAGACTCATCTGCAACTCGGGGATCATGAGACTGCCGGGGTATAATAGCCTGGGGGGTGGATCAACCCACGGCTGTGATTCGTGATTAAACCAACAGACTCGGTTTGTCGCGTGAAACTATCACGGAAGGAGATACCGTCATGAAACGAATCGTTAGCTACCTTATCGCCCTTGGCCTCATCGGCCTTACAGGTCTTACAGTAGGTGTATTCGCACAAGAGCCACTTAACCCGGCGGCGCGGGAGTCGATTCAGTTAGGGGAGGCGAGGATTGCTGAAGCGCAAGCGGCGGGTATCCCGGCCTTCCCCGATCGGCCGCTCTGGCGCGACGCCATTGCGCTAGGCCGTGAGGCGGTGCGCCAGGCGCCGGGCCGCAGCGAGCCGCTGCGCTTTTTGGCCAAGGCCTACACCCTGACCCGCTGGTACTTTCCGGCCTGGCGGACCTGGCTCGAGTACCTGCAAGTAGGTGGCAGCCTCGATCGTGAGGCCCAGGAGTGGTTTGTCCTGGTGGGCAACGAGCTAGGTTTTACCAGTTACCACCGAGGGGACTTCGAACAGGCGCTCGCTTACTACCTGCAGGTGATAGATCGAGTGCCGGGCCACCTTGAGGCCTATATCTGGGCAGGGCGGATCTTGATCGAGACTGGGCGCCCGGCGCAGGCCATCCCTTATTGGCAAGAGGTGGTGACTCGCGATCCTGCCGATCGGCGCGCCGCCTACTTCCTGGAGTTGGCCCGCGATCAGGCGCGCTGGGGGATAAGTGCGGTCAACGCCTTCCG
>JAGXSO010000088.1 GCA_018333775.1 Truepera sp. | reverse complement strand
AGCTTTTCCAAGTTGCGCAGTACGTGCGGAGTAAAGTCGAACCTTTCAGGGTTCTCGGCAGTGTACTGCTGGGGACGCTCAGGATCGCGCAGGAACTCGGGCACCTCGGTCGCCCTGACCTTGCCGGGGTGGGTGCGGCTGGTGTGCAAGAAGGTTCCGCCGGTGCGGTCGATGGTGCGGACCCGCAGCTTGTCGAGCGGCCAAGTGTACTTGTCATAGGTCGCCGGATCTTCCGGGTTGTACCAGAGCAAGCCGCCCCAGCCGCGCCGGATACCGATGACTCGATAGCCTTCGTCGACCGCGCGATAAACCGCTGCTTTGATGCTAGGGTTAAGCCCTGGGACGTCGCCGCCGCCGGTAAGGATGCCGATTGTTTTACTCATTAGCGCCTCCTTAAAGAACGCTCAAACCCTTCAAGATTACCGCACAATCGCCCAGCGGACTAGAAGGCTCTCACGCCTTTATGAGGCTGATGCCTTACCATTGCTCTCAGGCGGTGGAGCCTGGGTTTCATTATGCTAGAAACGCTATCCTCTCAACTACAGCAAGCGGGCGCCTGGGCGCCTATTCTTTACATCTCGTTTTTTTTACTGGCAGCTCTAGTACCGGCTATCCCGACGCCGCTAATAAGCGCCTTGGGTGGCAGCTTATTGGGCTTTGCCCCGGCTGCGCTCTACGGCATGATCGGCCTTGGCCTCGGCGCGCTGTTGGCGCTCAACCTGTCGCGGCGGCTGGGGCGCCCGGTGGTGATCCGCATCTTCGGCAAAAAGACCTGGGAGGATTGGGAGATACTCTTGGGGGTGCGCTCGCCGCTGCTGTGGGGGGCAATCTTCTTCACCATCAATACCGATTTTGTGGTTATGGCCGCAGGTCTGTCGGGGTTAGCCCTGTGGAAGCTCTGGCTTACCGCGTTCATCGCCCGCTTGCCCTGGATCGTGGCCGCTGCTTGGTTTGGCGACTTAGTGCTGATCTCTGATGAGTACCTACTCTTTGGCCTGCTGATCGGCCTCGCCGCGCTGGTAATCATCAACTTTACCCGCCCACGCTTGCAGCAGCTGTTTATCAGGCGACAGTTAAAGCATGATGACACCGCCAATTCAGCTCAGACTCAGCAGCACGCCACCCTTGAGGCCAACTCCCGAAAAAGGGCTGTTCGGCTGGAGCCAGAAGATCACCCATCATGAGCGGGCACCACCGCTCTAGTCACCCCCTGAGGCGCATCAGACAAGCCCAAAGGTGGATTGATTCGTGGTATTAATTCCATCTTTCCAACATTTCTCACCAAGTGGCAGCGCCCTAGACAAAGCTTGTCGGTTCGCAGCCCGAAAGCTGGCGTGTTTTTATACGCTATGCTATTGACCTGCAAGGCAGTCAGTCGGTAGGATAGGTATCTAGCGTCTGTCCGCCTCCGGACGTTCTGATGTGGCAGCTTGCCCAAATACCTGCTAATCCAGCGACCAGTACAAGTCCTGGGTGGAGGGCGCATACGTGAAGGGAGTTAGGAGTTACATGAAGAAGATACTGGCCGTTTTTGCTCTGTTGCTGTTGCTAGGTGGCCTCGCTACCGCGCAGCGGATCCTGATCGTGGCTCAAGGGACTGACGCCGTCACCCTTGATGCTGCTAACATCACCGACTCACCCTCGGCCACCGTGAGCAGCCATATCGCCGAGACGCTCTATGAGTTAACCCCGGAAGGGGCTATCGTCCCGTTGTTGGCCGAAAGCCACGAGGTCTCAGCCGACGGCAAGGTATGGACCATTAGGCTGCGCCAGGGCATTACTTTCCACGACGGCACGCCGTTTAACGCCGAAGCCGTCAAGTTCAACATCGACCGCTTCCTGGACCCCGCTAACGCTTTCCAGTTCCGCTTCCTGCTCGCTCGTGTGGCCAGCGTTGAGGTAGTCGACGAGTACACGGTGCGCTTTAACCTCAGCACCACCTTCGCCCCCTTCCTATCTCACCTTACCCACAACTCGGTAGCTATCCAGAGCCCCACCGCCATCCAAACCCTTGGTGAAGCCTTCCGTGACAACCCGGTTGGCACCGGCCCCTTCCGCTTCGTCTCCTGGGTCAAGGGACAGCGCATCGACCTAGCCACCTTTGAGAACTACTGGGGCGAGAAGCCCGGTATTGACGGCGTGCGCTTCCTGGCTGTCCCCGAAGCCACTACCCGCATGGCGCTAGTCGAAACCGGTGAGGCTCATGTGGCGGTGCGGGTGCCGCCAGCGGATGTCGCACGGCTTGACGCCCACCCCGAAGTCACTGTAGACAACACCTCCGGTCTGCGCACCATCTACATCTACTTCAATCACACCAAGGAACCATTTACCGACGTGCGGGTTCGCCGGGCCATTAACCATGCTGTGGACAAGGAGTTGATCACCGAGTTCCTGCTCGGCGGCGCCGCGCGCCCCAGCGATGCCCCCATCTCGCCAGGCATCTTCGGCTACACGCCGGTCGGCTTCTACGAGTTTAACCCCGAACTAGCCCGCCAGCTGCTGGCTGAAGCCGGCTTCCCCGACGGATTTAGCACCACCCTCTACAGCCCCACCGGCCGCTATGTCATGGACATCCAGATCACCGAAGCGGTGCAGGGCATGCTGGCCGACGTTGGGATCATCGCCGAGATCGTCACGCTGGAGTGGGCCGCCTACCTAGAGATAACCCGCCAAGCCGCCGACGTGAACCAAATCCCCTTCGCCATGCTGGGCTGGGGCACCGTCACCGGCGACGCCGACTACGGCCTGTTCCCGCTGTTCCACACCAGCGAGCATGTCCCAGTCGGCTCGAACCGCTCGTTCTACTCCAACGCCCTGGTCGACGCCCTGCTCGATGAAGCCCGCGCCAATCCCGACCCGTCGCTGCGTGAGCAACTTTATCGGGACGCTATGCAGATTATTTGGGACGATGCCGCCTGGCTCTTCTTGCACAGCGAGGCTCAGCTCACCGCTATCCGCGATGAGGTGCAGGGCTTTGTAGTGCACCCGACCGAACGCTTCCTGGCCCACCGCGCCAGCTTCCGCTAACACTTCTCGTGACAGGGTGGGGTTACCCACCCTGCCTTATCTTGGTGGTTGCTATTGTTTACCTATTTCTTTCGCCGCCTGCTGGCTGCTCTTCCGGCCATCTTCGGAGTTATTATCGTCGTTTTCTTAATAGTGCGCCTGGCTCCCGGCGACCCAGCGCTGTTATTAGCTGGCGAATTCGCTACCCCCGAGCTCTTGCAGCTCACCCGGGAGAGGTTGGGGCTTGACAAACCTTGGTTTGTGAATACCGAAGCCCTTAGGCAGGGCAACTTCATCGGCATTTTTGACACCCAGTTCACGACCTTCCTCGTCAATTTAGCCCAAGGCGACCTGGGGACCTCAGCCCGCACCCGCAGCCCGGTACTTACCGAGCTAGGCAACTTCTATCCTGCAACGCTCGAGCTGGCGCTAGGTGCTATGATCGTTGCGCTGCTGATCGGTATCCCAGCGGGCCTTATCGCCGCGGTCAAACCCAACACCATCGTCGACTACTTCGTCACCCTAGGGGCGTTGATCGGCGTCTCGATGCCGGTCTTCTGGTTCGGCCTGTTGGCTATCCTGTTCTTTTCGGTGCAGCTCGGCTGGTTCCCGGTAGCCGGGCGCGGCACGCTGGCACACCTGGTCTTGCCCGCCATCTCACTGGGCGCCGGTTCGGCTGCCATCATCGCCCGCAT
>JAGXSO010000087.1 GCA_018333775.1 Truepera sp. | reverse complement strand
GCCAGCCGGTAAAGGCGGGCGCTGCGCAGCGGTATCGGGGGGTGTAGCGGTGGCTGGAGTTGGCGCCAAGGGGGGTGAGGGGCTCGCCTGGGGTGACGGCTGCGGCGCCCCACCCGGCGGCAGCGGCTGCACCGCTTCGAGAGCCGGCGCCGTAGGTACGGCTGCGGCTGGGGGAGCGGCTACCTCGGCAGGGCGCGGGCGACCGACCCCAAAAGCCAGCACCAGGATAGCCAGCAGGATGATACCTAACAGAGCTAGCAGGATGGTATCGATCAGCCGCCCGGACATGGCCCCAGCCTAGCTGAGCAAAAGATGAGAGGGGTGATACTGAGGTGTAGCGAATCGGTGCAAGGCGTAATATGCTGTATCTATCATGAATCGTTTCATGGCAGGCACCTTGTGGATCTTGCTCTACCTGGTAGTGGTGCTCGCACCGCTGTTTCTGATGATGATCAGGCCGACCCCGCCGGGGCGGAGTTTCTGGGTAGAGTTCTCGATTGCGCTGGGCTTTGTCGGGTTGACGCAGATAGCGGTCCAGTTCTTGCTGATCGCTCGCTACCGGAGGATCACGGTGCCTTACGGCATCGACATCATCGTGCAGTACCACCGCCAGATCGCCATGATGGCGCTGGTGCTGCTCCTGGCCCATCCGGCCATCCTGATGATCTATAACCCCGAGTTGCTGAAGCTGTTAAACCCGCTTGGTGGCACCTGGGCGAGCCGCTTCGGCCTAGCATCGACGGTGGCGTTAGTGCTGTTGGTAGTGCTGTCGCTGTACCGGCAGCAACTCGGGCTCAACTACGAGCGGTGGCGCCTGACCCATACGCTGCTCGGCATCGCCGCACTGGTCTTTGCTCATGCGCACGTATCGCTGGCCGGGGAATACCCGTATAAGTACCTGAATACCGTCTGGAAGCAGGTCTTTTGGAAAGTCTTCGGCGCCGTGATGATCTCGTCGCTGGTGTACTTGCGCCTGATCAAGCCGGCGTTGCAAAAGCGGAAGCGCTACCGCGTGACCGAGGTCAAAGAGGAGCGGGGCGACAATCTCACCCTGGTGCTAAAGCCTGTCGGTCACCCAGGCCTGCGCTTCGCGCCGGGTCAGTTCGCCTGGCTCAAGCTCGGCCCGACCCCCTACACCATCGCAGAGCACCCCTTCTCGTTCTCGTCGAGCGCCGAAACCCAGGGCCGTCTCGAGTTCGGTATCAAGGCGCTCGGCGACTTCACCCGCAGCCTCAAGAACGTACCTGTCGGTACCGACGCCTATCTGGACGGGCCGCACGGGGCGTTTTCCATCGACCTGATACCGGCGGCGGGCTACGTGCTGATCGCCGGCGGCATCGGCATCACCCCGATGCTCAGCTTCCTCAAAACCATGGCCGATCGCGAGGATGTGCGGCCGGTGCTGCTCATCTACGGGGACAAACGCTGGGAGAGCATGGCCTACTGCGAAGAGCTAGACGCGCTCACCCAGAAGCTGAACCTGAAGATCGTCTACGTGCTCGAGCAGCCGCCGGAGGGTTGGCACGGCGAGACCGGCTTCATCACCGAAGAGTTGCTGGCTCGTAACCTGCCGCAGGAGAAGATCAAACGCGAATTCTTCGTGTGTGGGCCGCCTGTCATGATGGATGCGGTGCAAGAGGCGCTGGTAAAGCTCGGTTATCCGCTCGAGCACATCCACACCGAACGCTTTAGTCTGGTTTAGGAGGTTTTTGTGCGCAATCTCTACGCTTATCGTGCCACCTACCTGATCGCCGCGCTGATCGTGGCGGCGGCGGCATTGTTCGCCTGGCTGCGCAGCCAGGAGCGCGTGGTTGCTCCCGAAGAAGCTGGTTACGAGAGGCTTTATGAAATGCCCGCCCACCCTCTGTGGCCCGGCAGCTTAAGCAGCACCCAGCTACTTAGTGCTGACCCCAAGCGGGTGCCGTCCATCTCCACCACCTCGCAGCGCCACTAACCCCAGCAACCCAACTTGGGGCGCACCCTAGAGGTGGAGCGCTCGCCCGTCTACCGCCAGGGCCGCCTCCTTAAGCACTTCGGCCAGCGTCGGGTGGGCATGGCTGGCCCTAGCGATATCCTCGCTGCTGGCACCAAAGGCCATCGCTACCGCCGCCTCGGCGATCAGGTCGCCAGCTCTGGCACCGATAATATGCACTCCTAACACCCGGTCGGTATCGGCAGCGGCCAGGATCTTAGCTTTGCCCTCGGTCTGCCCGAGCGCCCGGGCGCGACCGTTGGCCTGATAGGGGAAGACCCCCTTGCGGTAGCGTATCCCTGCCTCCTTGAGCTGTTCCTCAGTCTTGCCTACTGAGGCCAGCTCGGGTTCGGTGTAGACCACCGCCGGGATGCTGTTGTAGTCCACATGGCCGTAACCGCCGACGATCGCCTCCACACAGGCTATCCCCTCCTCCTCGGCTTCGTGCGCCAGCATCGCCCCGCCGATGGCGTCGCCGATGGCGTAAATACCGGCCATACTGGTCTGGTAGCGCTCATCGACCACAATCCGCCCCTGCTGATCGACCTCAACACCCACGTTAGCTAACCCCAGGCCGTCGGTGTTGGGCACCCGCCCTACCGCTACCAGCACGCGGTCGGCGTAGAGGGCTTCCGACCCCGCTACCGTCACCACAGCCTTGCCGTTTTCGACATGAGCCCCGGTGACGCGGCTGCCGAGCCTAAAGGTCAGCCCTTGTTTAGTGAAGATCTTCTGCGCCTCTTTAGCGATCTCGCCATCCAGGGTTGGCAGGATGCGCTCCAGGTACTCGACGACCGTGACCTTAGCCCCCAAGCGGTTCCAGACCGAGCCTAGCTCGAGCCCGATGATGCCGGCACCGATCACCACCAGGTGCTCGGGGACACTGCTGTAGCTAAGCGCCTCGGCGCTAGTGCCGATAATGTCACCATCTACCGTAATACCAGGCAGGCTGGCAGGCTTGCTGCCGGTAGCGATCAGGATACGCTTGGCCTCAAGCTCGCTATCGCCCTCCGGTCCATGCACCACAGCCTTGCCCGGTGCCAGAAGCTCGCCCCGGCCCTGATAGTGGCGGATGCGGTGCTTCTTAAACAGGTAGCTCAGGCCGTCGGTGTTGGCTTTGACCACCGCCTCTTTGCGCTGCATCATGGCTGCCAAGTCAAAACTCACACCGGTGACCTTAACGCCGTGCTTGGCTAGGTCCTCCTTGGCCTCGCGGTACTTCTCGCTCGACTCCAGGAGCGCTTTGCTGGGGATACAACCGACCCGCAAACAAGTGCCGCCCAAGGCCGCGTGCTCATCGACACAGGCCACCGTAAGCCCCAACTGCGCCGCGCGGATAGCGGCCACGTAGCCGCCCGGCCCCGCACCAATCACCAGCAGATCGACCATAGTTACCCTCCTTCGTGACTTTATAACGCCCGTCCTGGTCAGGTTGTCATGAGAGCATAAATAAAGCGGACCCTAGGGCCCGCTTAAGCAAAGCGGTTGTTGGTTCAGACGGATACGAAACGTTCGCGGGCCGCCATCACACAGGCCAACGCGATCGAGTTGAGCTTAGTCTCAGCGCTATCGGCGCGGCTAGTCAACACCATCGGTGCAGCCGCCCCGGCGATCACGCCGGCTACCTGCACCTGCGCGAAGTATACCAGCGCCTTGTAAAAGACGTTACCGACATCGATGTTATCCACGATCAAGATGTCGGCCTCGCCGGCTACTTCAGAGTTGATGTTCTTGAGACGCGCAGCAGTAGCGTCTACGGCGTTGTCCAGCGCCAGCGGTCCATCGATGATGGCCCCCTTGATCTGGCCGCGGTCGGCCATCTTGGCGATAATGGCGTCGTCCACGCTGGTCTGTTGGTTAGGATCGACTAGTTCGATTGCAGCCAGCATCGCCACCTTGGGTTTGTCGATACCCAGCAGGTGGGCAGTATGGATGGCGTTCTTGACAATTTCGATCTTGAACACCAAGTCAGGTTTGATATTCAACGCCCCATCGCTCATGAAAAAGAGCCGGTTAAAGAGCGGTGACTCAAAGACCAGCACGTGCGAGAGCTTGCCCGGCCCGCGCATACCGTACTCCTTGTTGAGGACCTCTTTCATCAGGGTCGCGGTCTGAATCTGGCCCTTCATCAGGACGTCGCAGGTGCCGCTGGAGATGGCCTTGACCGCCAACAGGCCGGCCTCGTCCTTGGATTGGGTATGCACTATGGTAACCTGGTCCAGAGTCAGGCCGAACTCCTTGAGCAGGCTAGCGATAGCGCTCGAGTTACCAAACAGGTAGGGTTCGATCCAGCCGGCCTTGGTCGCGTCGGCTACCGCCTCAATAACGTGGGCTTCAGCGGCGCTGGCCACGGCTAGTTTGCGCTTACCTTCACGCTTAGCAGCCAGGCGCGCCAGGTTGTGAATATCGGCCATGCTGGTGCAGGGATTGATGTGCTCTAGGGCTCGGGTTTCAGCAACAGTCTCCATAGGTCTCTAGTGTAGCCCATGTCGCTCGCTTGCTTAATGGTGCGTTTGTCCCTGGTCAAAGCAGGCTCACCAAGCTTGTCGCAAGGGGAGGGTATACTAAGCCCATGATCTGGCTCCTTGCTACGGCGCTTATCGCTGCCGATCAGCTTGCCAAACTATGGGTAGCCACTAATATCCCGCTGGGTGGACCAGGGTTTACCCTCGGTTTAGGTTTCCATATCACCCATACGCAAAACACTGGCGCCGCCTTTGGCATCCTGCAGAGCTTCGCGCTGCCGCTAGGCATCTTCTCGGCGGTGGTGGCGGTAGCCATTGTGGTCTATCTGCAGCGCCATGCTAGCAACCTCCCGGTCTGGCAGGCAGGGGCGCTAGTGCTGATTTTTAGCGGTGCGGTGGGCAACATGATCGACCGCTTGCGGCTTGGCTATGTGGTTGACTTAATCCACTTCTCAGTGCCGGGCTTTGACTTTCCGGTCTTTAATATCGCCGATGCCTGTGTAGTGATAGGAGCTGGGTTGCTGATTCTGGCCGGCTTCCGCAAGGCCCCTCCGAAAATCAGTAGTCAGAAGTCAGAAGTCAGTAGTCAGTAGGGGCGACTTCACGTACGCCTTCGCATTATCGCTTTATCCCACCCACTTCGGCTTCGCCCCGCCTGTCCCTTCGGGTCGGCGCTTCTTTGCTGAAGGTCGCCTATTTTCACCTCTCGTGCTGAAGTTTGCTTCGTGGGCAATTCCTCCCATACCCCAGCACCAAGCCGAGCGACGGCTAACGCTGTAACAACACGAAGCGCGGGCGATCCAGCAGGTCAGGCCGGAGCTGCCTGTCCGCCCAGTTGGTGGCACTAGTCAGCGCTGCCTCGGCATTGCGGGGATCGAGTTCGGCTATCAGCCAGGCGCCGGGCTTGAGCAGGGCATGGGCCTGCGGCAGCAGCCGCTTAAACTGCTCCAGGCCGTCCCGGCCGGCAAAAATGGCTAGTGGTGGATCGGCCTGGACCTCAGGGCTGAGGTTGTCCCAGTCGCTCTCTGGCAGGTAAGGGAGATTGGCAGTCACGAGGTCGGCCTCCCGCGCAAACGCTTCCACCTCAGGATGTGCTAGCAGATCGGCCTGGCTCAGGGCCACGGCGTAGCCTAGCGCTGCGGCGTTGGCAGCGGCTACTTCCAGCGCTGCATAGGAGAGATCGGTAGCCATCACCAGCGCATCCGGGAGTTCGTGCTTGATGGCCAGAGCGATTGCGCCGCAACCGGTCCCTACGTCCAGTACCCGTGGCGCCGCCAGAGCGCCGAGCTGCTGCAAAGCGATTTCGACCAATTGCTCGGTCTCCGGACGAGGGATCAGCACAGCCGGGGTAACGCGCAGCGTCAAGCCATAAAACGGCGCAAAACCCAGGATGTGTTGCAGGGGCTCACGGCGTTCGCGCCGGGCCAGCCAGCCTTCTAGCACACGGGCCTCCGCTTCTTCCAAGCGCTTGTTCGCCAAGAGCCCAAGTTCGGCCCGCGAGACACCCAGCAGGTGCGTCAGCAGCCAAGCCGCTTCCGCTTCGGGCGAGGCGACCCCGGCCCGGGCCAGCCGTGCCGTTAGCTCCCGGCGCAGTTCATGAACCGTCACCCCCTCATGCTACACGATAGCGGTGCCCACTCCGGCATCAAGCTCCGGCGATTCTGTTATATTAGCTAACACAAAGACCCTGACCCTACCACAACTCGTTTTCATAGCGTGCAGGGTTGGAGATGGTTAGCGAGTGATGAGGAGGCAGGTCAGTGAACGCCAAAGCAATCGTGGTCACATCCGGCAAGGGCGGAGTTGGCAAGACCACCACCACCGCCAATGTGGGCGCGGCCTTAGCGCAACTCGGTGAGAAAGTTGCGGTAGTCGATACCGATGTCGGACTGCGCAACCTGGATGTGGTGATGGGGCTCGAGGGCCGGGTGGTCTTCGACCTGATCGACGTGTTCGAGGGGAAGTGCCGGGTAAGGCAGGCGCTGATTCGCGACAAGCGGGTGGAGAACTTGCACCTGCTGGCCGCTTCGCAAACGCGCGACAAGAGTGCCCTATCGCAAGCGCGCATGCAGGAGACCGTCACCGCACTGCTCGAAGAGGAGGGCTTCGACCGGGTGTTGATCGACAGCCCGGCTGGGATCGAATCGGGCTTTCAGACCGCTGCCAGCGCGGCCCAGGGGGCGCTGGTGGTGGTTAACCCGGAGGTATCGAGCGTGCGCGACGCCGACCGCATCATCGGGCTGTTGGAGGCGCGCGAGATCCGCGAGGTCAGGTTGGTTATTAACCGGCTGCGCCCCGAGATGGTCAAGCGTGGCGATATGCTCGAAGTCGATGACGTGCTGGAGATCTTAGGCGTCAAGCTGATCGGCATCGTCCCCGAAGATGAGAAGATTCTGGTCTCCACCAACCTGGGCAACCCGATCGCTATTAGCGACCCGAGCCGCAACGGTGCCGGCCTGGCGTTCAGGCATATCGCCCAGCGCCTGCGTGGCGAGGAGGTGCCGCAGATCAGCTACGAGCCGCCAGGCGGCTTCCTCTCCGGCCTGCGGCGGCTGTTTGGGGGAAGCTGATGTTCGGGCTTTTTGGGCGCAAGAAGAGCAAAGACCACCTCAAAGAGCGCCTTAAGCTGGTGCTCACTTACGACCGCGCCAAGCTCTCGCCAGGCAAGATGGAGCAGCTCAAGAACGACCTGTTAGAGGTAATTGCCCGCTACTTCCCCATGGATGGGCAGGAAACCGATGTGAGGCTCGAGCAGCACGGTGATCGGATGGTGTTAATCGCCAACCTGCCGGTGCAGCACAAGGCCTAGCGCGAGAGGTAGCGCGTGAGCGGCGGCAGCAGACTGGCGGCGATTATTAGCTTGAGCACGTCGCCGGGGATGAAGGGATAAAGCCCCCACTGGAGCGCGGTAGGCCAATCGGAGGCGAACTGGACCAGCCAGCCCAGGCCGGGCAGGTAAATGACCATGTTGCCGAGCAGCATCGCCGCCATCGTTCCCTTAGCGCTTTGCGTCCAGCCGCGCTGCGCCAGGTAGCCTACCAGGGCCGCGGCCGGCACGAAACCCGCCAGATAGCCTGCGGTCATGCCGGTGAGTACCGACCACCCCGCCGCCCCGCCGGCGAACACTCCCAGGCCCGCCCCGCCTAACAGCAGATACAGCAGCATGGTCAGGCTGCCGAGCTTGAGGCCGTAGGCCGCCCCGATCAGCAGCACGCCGAGCGTCTGGCCGGTGATCGGCACCGGGCCGATATCGATCCTCAGCTGGGCCAACAGCGCGAGGAAGGCTACCCCCAGCACCAGCTGCACCGGCAGGCGCAGATAGCCGACCCGGATAGGGATAAGTTCGTGAATCAGCGGTGGTGTCAATGCCCAGCTTGCCATAAACGACCTCCCACGCCCCCCAGGGTGCCAGTATACCGGCCTCAGCGCAGCTTGCTAAACTTCTCCTCTTCGTAGAGGCGCTCTTACACAAAGGCCTTGAGGAGCGTCTGATAACCCTTGCCTTTCACACGGGCCAAGCGCTTGAGGCGGCGCAGGGTGTCGTCCTCGAAGCGCACGTTTACAGCTGTCGAGCGGGTACGGACGGGGGGTAGCGGGTAAGTGCCGACTGGCCCCTACCGGTATACTGGGCGGCATGGCGGAGACGCCCATCGCCTCGGAGTGGGTTACCAACGTCGATATCGTCTTTCCACACCATGCTAACCCCCTGGGGACGCTCTTCGGCGGGCGCGTGCTGGCGCTGATGGACATCGCCGGGGGCATTGCGGCGGTGCGTTTCTGCCGCCTGCCGGTGGTAACCGCCTCGACCGAACCGGTCGACTTTCACAACCC
>JAGXSO010000086.1 GCA_018333775.1 Truepera sp. | reverse complement strand
CCGCCGGCCTGACCTTGGCCGCCTTTGGTTTCCTGCCGCCGGTGGTTGCAGCGGCGGCGCAGGCGCTCCCTGACCTTGGCATCCTCGGCAACTCGTCGCGGCTGTTAAGGCCGAAGCGGGCGCCGCGGCATGAAGCGCGAGGAGAGCCGCAACCTCACCTGGAAGGCTCCCAATGACCCATCACTTTCACCACCTGCACCTGGTTACAAGGTCGGCCCCAGAACGGTGCCGCGCATCTCCATCGGTTGGGCCAGGATCCAGATCGAGAGCGCCGCAAACAGCAGCACCAAGATCAGTATCGGCCACATGGCCAGCACTCCCTGACGCCCAAAGTCGCGCAGGGCAATGCGCATGGTCAGGTAGACCGCCAAAGCGGTATAGAGCGATACAAACAGCGCTCCGATCGGAAACAGCCAGGCGGTCGGGACGAGCCGCGCCACCCGCCAGTTAGGCTCAACCTCAAAACCCCAGTACCAGAAGAAGTGCTGCACTACCGGGAGGGTACTAGGCACTCCGGTCAAGAAGTGGAACAGGGAGTGCGCCCCCCACAGGCCGAACCCTAAGGGGAGGGTGACGTAGCCCCACCGTAGCAGAGCCGCCAGAGGGCTGCCGCGTAATCCGCCCAGCCGGTCGGCTAGCCAGGCCGCCGCAGTAGTTAGGCCAAGGCCGCCAAGGCTTACAGCGGCAAACAATAGGCCCAGGATCAGGGCTTCACTGTCGGTATGCAAGACAGCGGCCAGCCACTGCGCAGCGTCGTAGTAGGGGCCGATCATAGCGACGGCGTGGAGCAGCCCCCAGAAGGCTAGCCCGACGGCTAAGAACATTAAGCCGAGCCGCCCGCGCCGTGCCCAGGGGGAGTGAGCCCACTCCCAGCCGGGGGGGCGCACGGTCAGCGCCACGTTGTCATAGGGGCAAGCCCGCACGCAGTTAAAGCAGTAGGTGCAGTCCATGTTCGACATAATGGTGGGCACAAACAGCTTGGTCTCGCAGCCTGGGAAATAACCCTGGCCGTTGGCGTTAGCAACTTCGCTCAAGGGGATGAAGGCCGCCCGCCCTTGACCGGGAGGAGGGTTAGCGTAACTCTCGCGCCCGTGCAGGCATGGCTTGTGTTCGCAGCGGTGGCAGACCTCGGGGTCGGCGGCGGTGATCTGGGTGGGCGAGGCGGTGGCGTAGGCGAAGTTGAACTGGCCAAGAGGGCAGACATGTCGGCAGAATGTCCCGTCGGGAAAGAGCGTATCGACCAACAGGGCAGCCCCAAAGTAGCCGATGATCAGCCAGGCGGTGAGCCACGGGCTGGCCCATAGGTCGAAGAGCTCGTAGGACAGAAGATAGATCACCAGTAGTCCGAGTACCAGGGTCTTGTTGCGCAGTTTGGCAGGCCAGCTCAGGCGGCGCGGCAGCAGGCGCGCTAGCCGCGTGCTCAGCCCGCGCGTCAGCATCAGTGGGCAAGCGGCGCAAAAAGCGTTGCCGAAAACTGCCAGAACGATCACTATCAGGCCGCGGTAGTGCAGCCAGACGCTGGTGGTAGCGACGTTGCGCGGGGCAAGCTGCGAGCCGGTCAGGCCGTCAAAAATCGCCCACAGCGCCAGCAGCAGGAGCGGGAGCTGAAAGACTAACCGGGCATAGCGCCAGCGCACGAAGCGCCGCCACCCCGGTAACCGCAGCAGGTCGAAGCCGCGCGGCTGGACGCTGTCCCTTCGGGCTGGAGCCCTCAAGGGCGAAGCCTGAGCCTGTCGAAGGATGACGGGGAGGGGGATACGCTCTGAGCCGGTCATGGGGCTGCCCGCTCCACCCGCACCGTTTTAACTGCTACGGCGCGCTCGCCAGTGGGTAACCTAACCTCCGCGGTGATGAACCAGTCTCCGGCCATATCAAAGGCAAAGGCATCGGCGCGGTAGCGTCCAGGCGTAAACTCCGTCGCCGCAGCCACTACCGGTATCATCCCGGCGTGGGTCATATCGCCGGTAACAGTCACGGTGGCCCCGGCTAGCGGCACGCCGTCGCGCGTGATGGTGACCAGCACCGGCACAGTCGCCACGCGGGGCTCGCCTTCCAGCGCAATCTCGACTGTCACGCCGGGGGGCAGCCGCGCTGCGGCCCCGGCGCCGTCCGGCGGCGGGCGGCAAGCGGCCAAAGTCAGCACCAGTGCCAGCAGGCAGATCGCGCGGCAGAGCATAGCACCTTAAGTATGGCACAGGGGTCGGAAACGGATCGTTAGGACATTTGTCCTAAGGCTAAGCGGGCCAGCCGCGTGTGAATCGCACCCTTGGCGGTCAGTTCGCTGGCGAAGAGCACCAAGTCCTGCACCGGCCAGGCCGGTAGCACAAATCCAGCATGGCTGTTTAGCAGCTCCACCAGCACTGTTTGAGGCGGCGGCTTCTGAAAGCGCCCCAGGGTCAGGTGGAAACTGCGGTTAGCCGCAGGCTCGAGCCCGCGGCAGAGGTCCTCGGTCAGGGCCGTGAGCGCTGCCAGATCGCCCACTACGCCGCACCACAGCACGCGGGCGCGGCGTGGGTTAGGGAATACCCCCAGGCCCTTGATGCTCAAGCTAAACGGCTGGTGAGCAGCACAGGCCGCCGCTAGCCGTAAGGTAAGGCCGGGAAGGCTTGCGGTGTTGACATGGCCTAAAAACAGCAACGTCAGATGGAGCTGCGCTTCCGGGACCAGGCGCAAGGTGTGCGGCGGGAAGCGCCGGTAAAGCTCGCGGCCAAGCTCGGCTGCGGCCCGCTTGAGGGCCGGAGGCGGTGTCAGCGCCACGAAGCAGCGCAGGTGACTACAACCGCTCGCCGGTAAGCCAGAAGATAGTGTGCTCGTTGACGTTCTCCAAATGGTCGCCCAGGCGCTCTAAGTACCGCCCCACATTCATCAGCTTCAAAGCCGTGGTGATCACCTTGGGATTCTCCATCATATAGGTCAGCAGCTCCCGCTGGATCTGCTGGTACAGATCGTCGATCTCGTCGTCCATAGTCAGCCCCTGCTGTGCCGCCCCGACATCCCCCTCGGCAATCGCCTGCATGGTCTTCTCGATCATCGCGCTGAGCACG
>JAGXSO010000085.1 GCA_018333775.1 Truepera sp. | reverse complement strand
CCGCTCTGCACCAGCTTAGAGCAGGCTGACGCCATCGTTAACGCCCTCCGCGGCACCGGGCTGGTGTTCATGCCCGGTCACAACCAGCTCTTTGCCCCCATGGTGCGCGAGATCAAGCAGCGCTTAGTCAGCGGCGCCATTGGGCAACTCCGCTGGTTGCGCTCGCAGGACTGCTTTGTCAACCAGGCCGACTTTGCCGAGGCGTGGCGCGGCAAGTCGCAGCTCCAGGGCGGTGGGGAGCTGATCGATACCGGTTATCATGCCGCTTATAACCTGATGTACTTTGCCGCCGCGCCGGTGGCGCAGGTGCGCGCTACCTTCGGGCGCTACCGCCAGGCAATCGAAGGGGAAGACACCGCCAGTGTGCAGGTGCTGTTTGAGAACGGTGTCATCGGCGAGATTCTAACTAGCTGGGCCTTTGCCAGACCGCATGGCACTCATGCCATTCACTTAATCGGCGACCAGGGTGAACTGTTCGGCACCAACAATGTGCTCTACCACCTGCCGCTCGGCGCGTCCGAACCGGAGCGGATCGAGCTGCCGGCGGTGCGGACCTTCACCGAGCAGCTGGCCTACTTTGCCGATTGCGTGCTGGCTGGGCAGCGTCCGCTGCACTCGGTTGAGGAGAGCCGCGAGGTGCTGGCGCTTATCCTGCGGGCCACCGACAGCGCCGCCGGTTGGGAGCCCTACGCGGCCAAACGCCCTATGAGGACCCCATGATTAGCCTGGCGCTCGTGGGCGCCGCCCATATCCATACCCCGGACTTTATCAACCGGCTCTCGCGGCGAGCCGAAATCAGGGTTAAGTACGTCTGGGATCACGACCGGGCTCGAGCGGCCCGGGCGGCTGAGCGCTTGTCAGCCCAGGTAGCGGATCTGACTGACATCTACTCGGACGCCGAGGTGGCGGCAGTGGTGGTCTGCTCCGAAACCGACCGACATGAAGAGTTAGTGCTACCCGCCGCTGCCGCCAAGAAACACCTGTTTGTGGAGAAGCCCCTGGGCTACGCCGCTGCGGACGCCTACCGCATGGCTCGAGCCATCGAGCAGGCCGGGGTGCTGTTTCAGACCGGCTACTTCATGCGCGGTCAACCCATGCACCGCTTCCTTAAAGAGCAGATAAGCAAGGGGCACTTCGGCCAGCTCACCCGCGTTCGCCACTCCAACTGCCACGCCGGGTCGCTGCGGGGCTGGTTCGATCATGAGTGGCGCTGGATGGCCGATCCTAAAGTGGCCGGCTGTGGCGCCTTTGGCGACCTCGGTACCCACTCGCTGGATATCCTGCTCTGGCTCTTGGGCGAGGTTGAGGCGGTGACGGCCTCGATCAAGGTAGTAACGGGCCGCTACGAAGGCTGCGACGAGTCCGGTGAGGGGCTGCTCCGGTTCAAGAGTGGCGCTGTTGCTACCCTGGCGGCCGGCTGGGTGGACTTGGCCGACCCCGTGAAGGTGTTAGTGAGCGGTACTGAAGGTCATGCCCACGCAGTGGACGGCAAGCTCTACTTCCAGAGCCGGCACGTTGCGGGAGCAGATGGTAAGACACCCTGGGAAGCTCTCCCCGAGGCGCAGCCACACGCCTTTGAGCTATTCCTCGACGCGCTGGCCGGCAGCGCGGTGCCGCTCGTGGCTCCCAGCGAGGCCGCTTACCGCAACGCTGTGATGGAGGCACTCTATGAGGGGGCCAGAACCAGCACCTGGGTTGCTCCGAAGATGCGCTAACCCCGCTGAGCCGGCTGCTGTAAGCTGTAAGCGATGTCCCACGCCCCTGCCGGCCCCCCGGTTGTCCCGCTGCTTGGCTACCGGGTGGCCGCCGTCACGCTCGAAGAGGCCGCACAGTGGTGTTTGCAAGCAGTTCACGACCCCAGGCCTAAGCTGCTGGTCACCACCAATCCCGAGCTGATTGTCCAGGCCGAGACCCGCCCCGACCTCAAAGAGGCTTTGCTTCAAGCAGACTTAACCGTAGCGGACGGCGTGGGTGTGGTGTGGGCCGCGCGGCGCTTGGGGTGCTCCCTGCCCGAGCGCGTGCCCGGTGTCGAGGTAGTGACGCGCGTGCTCGAGCTAGGAGGCAGCGCGCTCAGCGTTTACTTCCTGGGCGCTAAACCCGGCATCGCTCAAAGGGCGGCGGCGGTCGCTCAGGAGCGCTTCGGCACGCGGATTGCCGGCGTAGAGCACGGCTACTACGGCCCTGACGAGACACCGACGGTGATCGGGCGCATTGCCGACAGCGGCGCCCAGCTCTTGCTGGCGGGCCTGGGCGAGGGGCAAGAGCTGTTTTTGCACCAGCACCGCCAGGAGATCGGCGTGCCGCTCTCAATAGGGGTCGGCGGCACCCTGGACGTGCTCTCTGGCACAGTCAAGCGCGCCCCGCGCTGGACGCGCCGCTTAGGGCTGGAGTGGGTCTGGCGGATAGGGCTTGACCCTAAGCGCTGGCGCCGCTTCCCCCGCCTGCTGACCTTTGTGAGACTGGTCATGGCGGACACGCCGTAGGCTTCAGCCGTGGCGGTAGGGTGGCCAGTTGCTGAATCTTTAGGTGCCAGGTAGATTCTGGGGTATCGACCGGGTACAATGCCGAGGGAGGCCTTGGCACCTGGGATGGAGGAGTGGCCATGTTACGCACCTATAAAGCGATCCTGCACGGCGACCATGTGGAGTGGCTGGACCGGCCTCCTGAACAAACCCAACCGGTGCCCGTCCACATTACGCTGCTGGCGGAAACCCCTCTAGCAGCGCGCGAACGGGGGCGAGTCATGGCCGAAGCCCTTGCTGCCCTGGCCAGCCGAGGGGCGTTTGCCGCCATCACCGACCCTGTCGCCTGGCAGCGTGAGGTACGGCACGAGCGCCCGTTGCCTGCCCGTGAGCGGTAATGCTCCTTGATAGCAACATCATTATTTACGCTGCACAGCCCGAGCACACCGCGCTTCGGCAGTTTATCACCGAGCGTGACCCTGCTGTCTCAGTGATTAGCTACATTGAAGTCCTCGGTTACCACCGTCTGAGCGAAGAAGAGCACCAGTTTCTAGAGCGATTTTTCCAAGCGGCAGAGGTGCTGTCGCTGTCAGAGGCCGTGGTGCAATGGGCCGTCAGGTTGCGTCAGAGGCGACGGATGACGCTGGGTGACGCGATTGTGGCCGGTACGGCGGTAGCACATGGGCGGATTCTAGTCACCCACAATACAGACGATTATCGCTGGATCAGTGAGATCAAGTTGCTAGATCCGCTGACAGAGCAAACCTAACTCCTGCAGGCGGCTATTGGAAAAGCGGGCATGATATTCGCTGTACGGTTCAAGAGCAAGAGCTGGGTTGGCGGTTGACTGAACTAGGACTCCACAGTAAAATGACCCACCAGTAGCGAGGGTTCTATTGCCAACCTCCAACCGGATCGGGGGTCTGGGAGACCCGCTACTCGAATACTTGTATACTTGAATACTGATTTTCTGGAGAAGGGAGAGCATCTTGACCAGCCACGGGACGGTATTCACCGTTGTTGGCGCCGGCCACGGTGGCCAGGCTATGGCCGCCTACTTGGCGCTCCAGGGCTTTCGCACCCGGCTGTATAATCGCCGGGCCCACCGGCTTTATCCCATCCGCGTTCGGGGTGGCATCGAGCTGGACGGCGAGGTCCGGGGCTTTGCCCGGCTGGAGCAAGCCACTACCGATCTAGCGAAGGCGATCGACGGCGCCGACGTTATCATGGTGGTTGTCCCGGCTTTTGCCCATGCTGAGGTAGCCCGCACCATGGCGCCGCATCTAGCTTCCGGCCAGGTGGTGCTGTTGAACCCGGGCCGCACCGGTGGCGCGCTGGAGTTCAGCCATGTGCTGGAGCAGGCCGGGTGCCAAGGCCGGGCCATTATCGCCGAAGCCCAGACCTTCATCTTTGCCAGCCGGAGTGTGGGGCCGGCCATGTCCCGCATCTTCCGCATCAAGAACGCCGTGCCCATCGCGGCCCTACCGGCCGGAGACACTGTTGCTTGCCTGGAGCGCGTGGTGGTGGCTTTTCCGCAGTTTGTGGCGGGCAAGAGCGTGCTTAAGACCGGTCTGGACAATGTGGGCGCCATCTTCCACCCTGCGCCGACCATCCTGAACGCGGGCCGCATCGAAGACACCCATGGGGCGTTCGAGTACTACCACGGCGGCATCACTCCGTCGGTGGCGCGGGTTATGGAGGCGCTGGATGCCGAGCGCGTCGCGGTGGGGCAGGCGCTGGGTATCGAGGTCATGACCGCCCAGGGGTGGTTAGAAATCGCTTACGGCGCGACCGGGCAGAACCTGTGGGAGGCGGTGCTGGACAACGTGGGGTACGCCGGCATCCGGGCACCGGCCTCGATGGAGACGCGGTATCTGTCGGAGGATGTGCCCGCCGGGCTGGTCCCTATGGCGTCGCTGGGGCGGCTCTTGAGCATTCCGACACCCACGATGGACGCCATCATCACCCTAGCCTCCACTGTTCACGCGGTGGACTATTGGGCTATAGGCCGGACGGTAGAGCGCCTCGGTCTCGCCGGGTTGGAACTCGGCGGCATCCGCGCCCTGGTCGAGAAGGGGGGGATGGCCAGTGCCCGTGAGCCGGCAGCCATCGTCGGCGCCTAGCAGTCCCAAGCCTTTCATACTAGGCGCCGCCATCGGGGAGTGCGTCCATGTTGGTGGCATCGTCAACTTCTTACACCAGGCGGAGGCTTACGGTTATCGCTGCCGGATGCTGGGGCCGGCCATTGCGGTGGAGGACTTGATCCGGGCGGTGAAGGCGGAGGATCCGGACATCGTGGCCGTGAGCTACCGGCTGACGCCCGAGGCCGGGCGCCAGGTGCTGGAGCATCTCCACCAGGCACTGGAGGCCGAGGGCCTGCTGGCCGGGCGACGCTATATCTTTGGCGGGACGCCGCCCGTCTGCCGGGAGGCCGCGGCCATCGGCCTTTTCGAAGCGATCTTCAGCCAGGAGAGCCTGCCGGAGGCCACCACCGCCTGGCTGGAGGGCCGACCGTATCTCCCGGTCCCCGAGTCGCTGGCCCAGACGCTGACTGAGCGGATCGTTGAGCAGCGGCCGTATCCGCTGTTGCGCCACCACTACGGCCAGCCCAGCGTGGAGGCGACCGTGGTGGGCGTCGCCCGGCTAGCTGACGCGCGGGTGATGGACGTGATCTCGCTGGGCCCGGACCAGAACGCCCAGGAGTTCTTCTTCCGGCCGGAGCAGATGGACCCCAAGGAGGACGGCGCCGGCGGCGTGCCGGTGCGCTCCCCCGACGACCTGCGCCGCATCCGCGACGCCGCCCGGCGCGGCAACCACCCGCTGCTGCGCTGCTACTCGGGGACGCAGGACGTGCTCCAGTGGGGCCGGATGCTGGTGGAGACCATTAACAACGCCTGGTGCGCGGTGCCCCTTTTCTGGTACAGCCTCCTGGACGGCCGGTCGCAGCGGCCGCTCACCCAATCGATTCCCGAAGCCCAGGAGCTGATGCGCTATCACGCCCAGTTGGGTGTGCCGGTGGAGATGAATGAGAGCCACCACTGGAGCCTGCGCGACGCTCCCGACGCGGTCGCCGTGGCGGCGGCAGTTCTGGGCGCCTACAACGCTCGAGCCTGCGGAGTCCGGCATTATGTCGCCCAGTACATGTTCAACAACCCCCGGGATACGCACTTCCGCATGGACCTGGCCAAGATGCTGGCCAAGCGGGACCTCATCCGCTTGCTGGAGGGCCCGGACTTCACCAGCTACACCGAGACCCGGGCCGGGCTCCACTTTTTCGTGCCCGACCCCGATTTGGCCAAAGGGCAACTGGCAGCCTCGATCATGCTCCAGATGGCGATGCAGCCCGACATCGTGCATGTGGTCTGCTTTTCCGAGGCCCACCACGCCGCCACCGACGCAGAGATCATCGAGGCCTGTAAGATCGCCCACGGTGTGATCCGGAGCACCCTCCAAGGGCTGCCGGAGATGGCCGCCGACCCGGCGGTGCGCCAGCGCCGCGACGAGCTGGTGGCCGAGGCGCGGCTCATTCTGGCGGCCGTCCGCGAGCTAGCGGTGCCCGGTGCTAGTGATCCCTGGACCGACGCGGCGACCCTGGAGCAAGCGGTGAAGGTCGGCCTGTTTGACGCGCCGCACCTGTACGGGAACGCTTACGCGCGGGGAGCAATCCGCACCCGGGTGATAGACGGCCGGCGGGTGAGCGTAGACCCCTCAACCGGCGCGCTGCTGCCGGAGGTGGAACGGATCCGGCGGGTGCTCGAGCCTCACCGGACCTAAGTTAGCCCGCTTGCAACAGGACTCGCCGCACGATAGGAGGCTGTCTCCTTGGCACCGCGTAGCGCGCCTGGCTATACTGAGGCCAGGAGGTCGACATGGCGGTAGCCCGGCGCACGTTTACTGTTGGCGAATACTACAAGATGGCTGAAGCAGGCATCCTCCACGAGGACGACCGCGTCGAGCTGATCGAAGGGGAGATCGTCAATATGACGCCTATTGGGAGCCGGCATATGGCCTGCGTCAAGAAGCTCAATCGCCTCTTCTCCAAACACCTTGGCGACGAGGTGATTATTAGCATTCAAGATCCCCTCCGGCTCAGCGGCCAGAGCGAACCTGAACCCGACGTCGCCATACTCAAGCCGCGCCGGGATTTCTACGCCGAAAGCCCCCCAAGCGCGTCTGACGCCTTGCTAGTGATCGAGGTCGCCGACACCTCGCTCCTGTACGACCGCAACATCAAGATGCCCATCTACGCCCGTGCCGGTGTCGTTGAAGTCTGGCTCGTGGACCTGCTCCAGCGGCAGGTTACGACCTTCAGCAACCCTTCGCCGCAAGGCTACCAAAGCGTTCAAACCAAGCGTGCCGGCGACCGCCTTACCCCTACCGCCTTGCCAGCGCTAACGCTCTCTCTCGATGATCTCCTGCCCTAGAGGGCATTCGAAAAATCCCTTGGACCCCATCCTGTCATCGCGACGAGGCCGTAGGCCGCCGACGCGATCCCGCCAGGAGTGCTCGCGGTCACAGCCCAGGGGGCGCGCGCCAAAGCGGTGCGCAAGCGCACCCTACGAGGTTACTGACAGGCTAAGATGAAACAACCACCGGGGCACCTTGTTATGCCGCTGAGTTAAGCGGTGCGCAAGCGCACCCTACGAGGTTACTAAGATGAAACAACCACCGGGGCACCTTGTTATGCCGCTGAGTTAAGCGGTGCGCAAGCGCACCCTACGAGGTTACTGACAGGTTAAGATGAAACAACCACCGGGGCACCTTGTTATGCCGCTGAGGTTAAGTTAGACTCACTTGATGCTAATCCTCGGCCTGGTAGTTTTCTTAGTGTTAGCAAGCTATGTTATCTCACTTTACCTACTCTTTAAGCGCTCGCCCTTGCTTAAGCAGGCCCCCCCGCCGCAACGAGCGCCGCTGATTTCAGTGATTGTGCCGGCGCGCAACGAGGAGCGCAATCTCAAAGTTACCTTAGCGGCGCTGCTGGGGCAGGACTACCCCAACTTTGAAGTTATCGCCATCGATGACAACTCGAGCGACGCCACCCCTACCCTGCTAGCTCAGGCTGCGGCGCGCGACCCGCGCCTGCGTATCATTCAAGGCGAGACGCTAGCTGAGGGTTGGACCGGCAAGAACTTCGCGGTCTTTCAGGGGGCCCGGGCAGCGCGTGGCGACTGGCTGCTGTTTGTCGATGCCGATGTGAACTTAGCGCCGGGCGCTATCAGCGCAGCTTACCGCAGTGCGCGTGAGCATAAAGCGGCACTCTTCTCCTTGTGGCCCAGCCACGATCTGCACGGCTTCTGGGAGCGTTCCGTGCAGTCGGTGATCCTGGCTATGCACTACTACGCCGAGATGTTCCAGCGCATCAGGAAGCCCTGGAGCCTAACTGCCGGGCCGGCTAACGGCCAGTTCATCTTGATCTCTCGCCGGGCCTACGATAAGATGGGCGGACACCAGGCCGTGCGCGATAGCGTGCTTGAAGACTACGAGCTGTCCTATCGCCTCCGCCGACAGGGATACAACACGGTCACCTTAAACGGCGCCAAGCTGGCCCAGGTCAGGATGTATGCCTCGCTCGGCGAGATCTGGCAGGGGTGGTCGAAGAACACTTTTCTCGGCATGCGCAACGGCCCGCTCGAGACCTTGGGCGCTACCGCGATGGTGGCGCTGGTCTGTTGTGGGCCGCTAGCTTTGAGCGTATGGGCGGTGCTCGAGCTGAGCCTCGACCCAAGTGCTACTGCTGTGATGGGTCTGGGGTTGGCAGCGGTCTCATGGCTGCTGTTGGCCGCAGCCGGCCGCCTCCTGCGCCCACTGATTAACCTCCCGCTGGGATACCTAGTTAGTTTTCCCCTGGGTGGGCTGGTGCTAATCGGTATCCTGCTTAACTCAGCCTATCGCCACACCCTGGGCAATGGGGTGCGCTGGAAAGGGCGGCGCTACGGTGCCGCTGCCCAGCGGCCTGTGGAGCCGTGATGGAGCGGGAGATTAATACCGCTACGCGGCATGCCGCCGTCACCGGCGCGGGCGGCTCGCTGGGGCGGGCGTTAGTGGCGCAGCTTGTAGCCGAAGGCTGGTCGGTCGCTGGGCTGGTGCGCCGCGAGCGTGACGCTGAAGCGCTGCGGCAGCTTAAGGCGACGCCCGTTATGGGCGACCTGCGCGACACTTCGAGCCTGGCACGGTTAATGTCCGGTGCCGAGGTAGTCTTTCACCTGGCGGCCTGGATGGGTAAACCGGCCAAGGGTGGGCTGGCCCACGCCATTAACGTCGAAGGGACCAGGCAGGTCGTTCAGGCGGCTGCTGCTGCACAGGTTAAGCGGGTGGTGCTAGCTAGCAGCATCGCTGTCTACGGACCAGTGCGCGAGGGGGTCATCACTGAGGAGCGCGCCCCCTGGCCGGTAGGCGATCTTTATGGCGACAGCAAGGGGCAAGGCGAGCGGGTCGCGCGCGACGAGGCCCAGCGGCTCGGGCTCGAGCTGGTGATCTTGCGCCCGACCATGATCTACGGCCCGGCCTCGCCGTCGTGGACGGTTCTACCTTTTGAGACGATCCAGCGCGGGCTGCCGATCATCATCGGCGACGGTAACGACCTGCTCGACGCGGTCTATGTCGATGACGTAGCCAACGCCTTGGTATTGGCCGGGCGAGTCCCAGAGGCAGCCGGCGAGAGCTTCAATATCAGCGGCGCGGCAGTTACCTGGAACGACTTTATGGGTGCTTACGCCAAGATGGCGGGGGCTAAGTTGCGCCGCGTTCCGGCGCCGTTAGCCTGGTCAGGAGCGCGCGCCGCGGCGGCGCTGACGCGCCCGCTG
>JAGXSO010000084.1 GCA_018333775.1 Truepera sp. | reverse complement strand
CGGCGAGATGGTATTTTAGAGCGCCATCTTTTAGAGCCCCAGGTGACGCCTGAGCCGGTCGTCGAGATCGGCCAAAAGTCAACCAAAACGATATCGCCACGCCTCAGCTTCACATTCACGAGGCGTCGCTCTCCAGGCCATCGTCAAAAATCACTCTCGCTGCGCTCGGGCCAAGAGCCGCCACATCCCAGAACTCTTTGTCTGGGTCGCGCTGCCATTCCGCTGCGTGCTCCTGGTAGGCCCTAGCCAATTCGGCCTCGCGTAGCTTTTCAAGCCCTCGGCTGATCACCTCGCTACGGCTGCTGAGGCCGTGCTCTCGCCGATAGTGCTCGATAAAGCTCAGCAGGGAGGCTAACAGAAAGCTTAGCCGACGTCGAGCGAACACTCATACCCTATGGTAGCACTTCAAGTACTACGGCGCAGATTCGGCGCTTGCCCCCAGCCCAGTTTGGTGCGCAGGATATCGAAGTAGCTATGCCGCGCCGAGGAGACCAGCACAAAGTCGGTAGGGGCGGTGCAGACGGTAAAGCGGTCGCCCTGACGAAGTGTGAGTCGCTCCTGGCCGTCTACTACCAGCGCTAGCTCACCGATTGGGCTCTCGACTGCAAAACTCACCTCCGAGGAACCCTCGATGACGATGGGGCGGTTGGTCAAGGCATGCGGGGCGATCGGAGTGATTACAAAGGCTCTTAGCCCCTGGCTGAGGATCGGCCCGCCCAGCGATAGCGAGTAGGCGGTCGAGCCGACCGGCGTGGAGATCACTACCCCGTCAGCGCGGTACTGAGTGGCGTGCAGACCGTCTACCGCCATGGTGATGCTGATCAGCCGAGTCATCACCCCTTGCGAAACGATCACGTCGTTTAGCGCATAGCGCCTAAGCTCGGCCTGCTCACCGTTAGCCTCCAGCCTGACTTGCAGCATCATCTTGGGGCTGAGGCGCCAGGCCGGCGGCGGCTGGCCGCGGACATAGTCCAGGATGTCCGCTGGGCTATGTTCGGCCAAGAAGCCGAGTTTGCCGATATTGACCCCAATGGTTGGCACCGTGACGCCGACTAAGCGCCGTGCGGTGGCCAGCAAGGTACCGTCGCCGCCGACCGAGATAATCAGGTCCGCCCCCTGAGCCGCTTCAACCAGCGGGAGCGTGCCCTCCAGGTCGAGCAGCACCTCGACCCCACGGGCTTGCAAAATCGCCCATACCTCCTGGGCCAGCGGGTGCGCCTCGGGCTTATAGCGGCTGCTGGTGATGAGCGCTTTGCGCAGCTCGGCGACAGTCTTAGTAAAGGTCTTAGTAAAGGTCTCTATCATCGCGCTCTCAGGTATGAAAGCACCTTGGCTACCACCTCATCGAGGGTGAGCGCGGTGGTGTCTACCTGACACGCATCGGGTGCGGGGCTGAGCTGCTTATGATCGAGCGCGTCGCGGCGCTCCAGGGCTGCGATTACTTCCCGCAGGCTACCGTTGCGCTCTGGCCGCCGCCGCTGCGCCCGTGCCTCCGCCGAGGCGGTCAGGTAAAACTTGTGAGTGGCATCGGGGAAGGCCACTGTTCCCATGTCCCGCCCGTCGATCACAAACGGCCGGCGCAGCTCGCGCAGAAGGTCATAGGCCCAGCGGCGCACCGCTGAGTGCCGCGAGACGGCTGAGACCGCTGCATCGATGGTGTCCGTATGCAGCGCTGCGCTGATCTCCTGGTCGTTGCACCAGACCCGGTTGTCCGGTTCAAGCCGGAGCCGATGCCGGCTCAGCAGCGCCATAACGGCCGCCTCATCGTCCGCCGGCACCTCCTCGCGCAGCACCAGATAGGTCGCAGCGCGATACAGCAGGCCGCTCGACACGTAAGGGATACCCAGTGCCTCGGCCACCCGCCGCGCTACGCTCGACTTGCCGGAGGCTGCCGGGCCGTCGATGGTGACTACCCAAGCGAGTTCAGGACGCTGCGTCATCATCCCCATCATAACGCCGCTAGGACCTCGAAAAACTCCGGGAAGGTCTTGGCTACACAGGCCGGGTCGGCGATAGTGAGGCCCCGGCGCAAGCCCAGAATGGCAAAGGCCATGGCCATGCGGTGGTCGCCGTAGGTGTCGATCACCACGGTTTCGGGAAAGGTGGATGACGCCAGCGGATGCACCACCAGATAGTCCTGCCCCTCCTCGACCTTGGCGCCGAGTTTGACTAGCTCCGTGGCCATGGCACTGAGGCGGTCGGTCTCTTTGATGCGCAGGTTCCAGACATTCTCGATCCGTAGGGGCCGGTCGGCCAACAGCCCCAGCACCGCCAGCGTCTGGGCCTGGTCGGGCATGTCGTTAAGATCGAAGACGCCGCCCCTCAGCACCCCGTCCGCCGGAGCGATCACCTCGGTACTGGTCTCGGTTACGCGCACGCGACAGCCCATCTGCCGTAATACCTCGGCCAGGCGCCGGTCGCCCTGCTGCGAGCGACTTCCCAGGTTGGTGACCTTAACCCGCCCGCCGGTAACAGCCGCCGCTGCCCAGAAGTAGCCCGCCGCCATGGCGTCGCCCTCGATGGCATAGTCGCGCGGGCGGTAACGCTGCGGCGTAACCAAGAAACGCTCATAGCCTTCGCGCTTGACCGCCAAGCCAAACTCCGCCATCAGCGCCAGCGTCATATCGACAAACGGCTTGCTCTGCAAGTGGCCGGTAACCTCGATAGTGACCGGCCTGTCGGCATAAGGGGCCGCCATCAGCAGCGCCGAGAGGTACTGCGACGAGCTATCGCCCTTTAGCCGCGTCAGGCCGCCGCGCAGGCCGCTGGCCTCGACGATCACGGGCGGGCAGCCGGTGTCTAGCTCCGACCAGGCCGCAACTCCCAGCGGTGCCAGGGCGTCGAGCAGGTCTTGAATGGGGCGCTGGCGCATGCGGGCGTTGCCATCCAAGCGGTAGCGCCCGCGACCGAGCGTTACCAGCGCGGTTAGGAAGCGAATCGCGGTGCCCGATAGTTTAAGGTCCAAGTCGGCGCTCGCGGCGAGCCGCCCGCCCTGACCATGCACCGTGATGGTCGCACCGTTTGCCGTCACCGGGATACCCAACTGCTGCAAGGCTGCGATCATTACCGCCGAGTCTTCGGCGACGAGGCAGTTGCTAAGCTGTGAGACGCCGTCGGCTAACGCCGCGACCAGGAGCGCCCGGTTAGTTAAGCTCTTAGAGCCGGGGACGACCAGCTCGGCATCGAGGGGGGGCTTGGGGGTAATCAGGAGCTGCGCGGGGTACACCGCGCCACCATACCACCCAGCGTCAGGCTCAGCCGGAGGGCACCCTAAAGCTCGCTGAACGCCTCGCCTGCCGCCGCGATAACGGCCTCGATATCAGCAGGGCTGTGAGCGTAGGAGAGAAAGGCCGCCTCAAACGCGCTGGGCGGCCAGTAGACGCCACGCGCCAGCAGCCCGTGAAAGAAGCGCCTGAACTGTGCAGTGTCGCTGCGCCGGGCACCGGCGTAGTCGGTAACCGGCTGGTCGGTAAAGAACACCGTCAGCATCGAACCGACGCGGTTGATGACGACCGGCACCCCGGCGGCTGCCGCAGCCTCGGCCAGGCCCGCTGCCAGTTGTGCTCCCCGCGTTTCAAGTACGTCATAGAGATCGGGGATAGCGTCGATCACCGCCAAGGTCGCGAGGCCCGCAGCCATCGCCAGCGGGTTGCCGGAGAGTGTCCCGGCTTGATAGACCTTGCCCAGCGGCGAGACGTGGGCCATCAGCGCCGCCGTGCCGCCGTAGGCGCCGACCGGCAGCCCGCCGCCCAAGATCTTTCCCCAGCAGACCAGGTCGGGCTCGAGCCCGTAGCGCTCGACCGCCCCGCCGCGAGCCAGCCTAAAGCCGGTCATCACCTCGTCGACGATCAGCAGCGCCCCATAGCGGCTTGTTAACTGGCGCAGGCTCATCAGAAAGTCCGGTTCCGGGCTGACTACCCCCATATTCCCTACTACCGGCTCGAAGATGACCGCGGCGATGTCGTCGGGGTAGGCGCGAAACAGCTGCTCGAGCGAGGCCGGTTCGTTGTACTCGGCCACCAGGGTGTGCTTGGCGATATCGGCGGGGACGCCAGCGCTAGAGGGCACGCCGGTGGTCATGGCACCCGAGCCCGCCGCCACCAGCAGGCTATCAGCGTGGCCGTGATAGTTTCCGGCAAACTTGACGATCTTGTCGCGCCCCGTAACTCCCCGCGCCACCCGCAGGGCGCTCATGGCCGCTTCGGTGCCGGAGTTGACGAAGCGAAGCTGCTCGCACAGCGGGTAGCGGGCCAAGACCGCCTCGGCCAGCACCACCTCCCGCTCAGTAGGCGCACCAAAGCTAAGGCCCTCATGCGCAGCCTGCGTAACCGCCGCCAGCACCTCAGGGTGAGCATGGCCCAGGATCAGCGGTCCCCAGGAACCGACCAGGTCTATATACTCGGCGCCGTCAACATCCCACAGGCGGCTCCCGTAAGCCTTGGCGATGAAGCGCGGGGTGCCGCCGACACTGCCAAAGGCCCGCACCGGCGAGTTGACGCCGCCGGGGATGAGCCGCTGCGCACGGGAGTAAAGCTCTGCTGAACGGGTCATGGTTATATGATAGCTGTTAGCCATTAGCAAAACCAGGCTGTCAGTCAGCCAGGATCTACTCGACGTCGTGACACGAAGCCCGGTGCAGCTCGTCAACCCGCGCGGCTTCTGACGTTACTGCGTGCCGACGAATAGACCCTCCCTCCCATCTTATTCCTCCGGCAACCGCAAGCGCAGGGCTGGGGGG
>JAGXSO010000083.1 GCA_018333775.1 Truepera sp. | reverse complement strand
TTGGCCAGGGCCTTGCGGATTAGCGTCTCGGCGCTGGCCTCGGGCTCTTTAAGGGCCAGCTCGGCGACCGTAGCCTTGACCGGGGTCTCGCGGTAGCCCAGCGCTAACAGCGCCTCCACAGCATCGTTGCCGGCGGGGGAAAGGACGCTCTGCGGGCGAGCGCTGCCCCCTTTGGCCATCAGCTCCTCGGGCAGCCGGTTCTTAAGCTCGAGCACGATCCGCTCGGCGGTCTTCTTGCCGACCCCCGGCGCGCTAGCTAGCAGCCCTGCATCCCCCTGCACGATAGCGGTCGCCAGCAGCGTGCTCGGCAGGGCCGAGAGCATGGCCAGGGCTAGCTTAGGGCCGATGCCCGACACACTGGTTAGATAGCTGAACAGCCGGTGCATGTCGCGGTCGTGGAAGCCGTAGAGAGCAAACTGCTCCTCCTTGACGGCTAAATGGGTATACAGGCGCACCGCCTCGCCCACGCGGCATCCCAGCAGGGTCGGTTTGGGAGCAAAGAGTTCGACGCCGAAGGCGCCGACCTGCATGACTAAGCTCTGGCTGCGCAGTTCGGCAATAACTCCGTCCAGGTAAGCGATCAACTGTCCCCCCTAACTCTCACTGAACAACGGCGCGAAGATCGCGTCATAGCTGATATCGGCCAGTGTGGCGCAGCCCGTGAGCCGCATAGCGTAAGCAAGCTCGGCCTGCAAACTAGCCAGTGAGCGGTCGCTTACTACCACCACCGCCTCAGCGCCCACCGCTAGATAGCGGAAAATATCGATCCCGCTCTGCACCGGCCCACCGGCGTAGACCGCCACCGTGCCAGCCACGGCGTCGAGGATTTCGGGGAACAGGTCGATGGTAGCAGGCGCCCCCAGGTGTGCCCCGGCAGCAGAGGTAACCACTAGCGCCTCGAGCCCAGCCTCTAGCGCCACCTCGGCATCGGCTACCCCGGCCACGCCGTAGAGCCAGAGCGGGCAGCCGGCGGCAGCGCGCAACTCGGCTAAGTCTTCGCGGGTCCGTGGCCGCCACTCGGTGCTGCCAAAGGGTGGCGTGTCGGCCAGCACCGTCATGTCGATGGCCAGCGCCTGATGGCCACGCGCCGACCAGAGGCGCATGCGCGGCACCAGCGCCGCCATCTTTTGCGTCTTGATAAGCGGAATCAAGCGGCTTAAGTCGGTCTCGCTCAACCCCTCCAGCAGCTCTTCAGCAACCAAGCTAAGGTGTTCTCCCTGGGTCAGAGCCGGATCGAGCTTGGTAGCGAGCAGGGGGATGATTGGGACCTCGAGGCGCCGGCCGAGCAGTTCACAGTGGGTATTAGCCTCATTAATATCGTGCAGCAACCGGGGGATGAGCTGATAACGTGCCAGCGCAACAAGATCGTGGTGCATTGCGGTGATGATAGCATTCTGTGCCGAATGTCGTTGCGCCGTCGCTAGGTAACGATAACAATGGGCTTATAAGGAGAGCACATGCGCCTGTTTAAGCTTGCTGTTTTGTCCGCTGCGCTCCTGGCCAACCTCGCGCCAGCTCAGAGCCTGCCGCGCGAAACGCGCCAGAGGATACTGGAGGCCGTGGTGCAGATCGTCCCCTTTGACCCGGCCAGCAATCAGCTGGTGGATTGGTCGGGTTCAGGGACTATCATCAGCCCGGACGGTTACATCCTGACTAACTTTCACGTCATCGGCGACGAGGCTACGCGCGAGCATTACCAGTGGCACGCCGTCTTTACCACTCTGCCGAGCGCCCCCGATCAGCCGCCGCGGCTCACCTACTGGGCGCGTTATGTCGCCTCTGACGCCACACACGACCTGGCGCTGATCAAGATCGTGGAGTACCACGACGAGACGCCGGTACCCCCCACCGTGCGCTTTACCGCCATGCCGGTAGGCGATTCCAATCTGCTGTTGCCGGGCGATCCGCTCTTCGTGGTCGGCTATCCCGGCATCGCCGGCTCGACCATTACCTTCACCTCCGGCATCATGAGCGGTTGGCTGGGTGAAGACCTTGAGGCCGGCGGCAAGCAGTGGATCAAGACCGACGCCAAGATCGCCCGGGGCAACTCGGGCGGCGCCGCCTTCGATGAGAACGGTTACCTGATCGGCGTGCCCACCGCGCTGCTGCAATCGACCGAGGGAGGAGTGTTCGAGGAGCAGTTCTACCTCCGCCCGATCAGCCTAGCCTGGGCGATTATCGGCCCCCATGTCGCTAATGTGCAGCGGGCCCCCGGTGTGCAGGTACAGCAGCCTGTGGCGCAACCCACGACGCAACCGTCGCCGGGCACCGCGCCGGTGACGGGGGCCGGGCAACCTAGCGGCAACTACGGCGCCATCAGTATCGGGGCGTCACGAAGCAACATCGTCGCTGCCGCTACCGCAGAGACGCTGGTCTATCACACCTATACCGTAGCTGTTCCGGCGGGTTTAGCGAGCCTGACTATCAGCGTCGATGGCAAAGGGAGTGACCTCGATCTAGCCGCACGCTTCGGCACGGAGATCACCAGCTACCGGACCAAGGAGGAGGGGGGCGATTGGGACTTTCTGGACTTAAGCGCTGTTCCTAATCCGAGTTTTACCTATAGCAACCCGCCTGCCGGCACGCTCTATATCGACGTGATCAACGTCATTACCCAGCCGAGCGCCTATACCGTCAGCGTCACGACCGGCCCCGGCCATCCGCCGGCACCCGCGCAACCCGCAGGCACGGTGACGGCCAACACCGCGCAATCAGCGGTCATCGGCGCGCTGCCGCTCGGCCAGTCGGCACAGGGGCAGCTCGCAGGCATGGCCGACAGCGCCAGCTTTCACACCTATTACGTCGAGGTGCCGGCCGGCGTGGCGCAGCTCACCATCACCATGAGCGCCGACATCGATCTCGATCTGGCCGTTAAGTTCGGCAGCGAAATCATCAGCTATGCCGACCGCGAAGAGGGCGGCGACTGGCTCTACCGTGACAACAGCGCCACTCCGGGCGCCCAGTTCAGTATCCCCAACCCGCAACCGGGGCGCTGGTATATCGATGTGTTCAACGCCTTGGGGCCGGGCCAGACCGGGCGCTACACCCTCAGCGTGCGCTAGCTTTGCCGGCTTTGCGTGCGGCGAGGGCCAGCCTATCGACCTGCTCGTTCCCGGCATGGCCGTTATGCCCTCTGGTCCAGCGCCAGTGCAGCGTATGCACTTCGGCCAGGGCCAGTAGCCGCTCCCACAGGTCGCGGTTCTTGACCGGCTGCCGGTTGGCCGTCTTCCAGCCGTTGCGCTGCCAGGTGCTTAGCCAGCCGTCGGTAAAGGCGCGCTTGAGGTACTGCGAGTCGGTGATCAGGGTAACCGCGCACGGTTCGCTGAGGGCCGTAAGCGCTCGCACCGCGGCGGTCAGTTCCATACGGTTGTTGGTGGTGCCGGCTTCAAAACCACCGGCGCTCCTGGTGGTGCCGCGATAGTCGATGAGATAAGCCCAGCCGCCCGCGCCTGAGGCGGTGTCGCAGGAGCCGTCGGTGTAGATGGTCACGGCTTTTAAGGGCGGTGGAGGCGTGAAAGCCATCTCAGCTCATGCTAGCACGCAGGGGCTCACCGCTTTAAGTCAACCGCCAGGGGCCCTCCCTCGTTGCTTGGCCTCTGTTGCCAGTTTGGTTATCGCCAGATACACCAGGACGATAGCCAGCATAAACAGCAGTACGGTAATGATGGTCTGCACAAGGTCCACGCCTACCACGCGTAAGAACATGACCACCAGTGCCGTCATGGTGACGGCCAGCATGAAGAGCATCGGGTACAGGACAAACCAGGTGCTTTTACCTGATCGCGCTAGCCAGACAGTGATAGCCAGTAACGCCAGCGCGCCAATAAGCTGGTTAGCCGTGCCAAACAGCGGCCAGAGCGTCCTCCAGCCACCGCCCAGCGCCAGCCAAGCACCCAGAACCACGGTAATCGCGCTGGCCACGTAGCGATTAGCCACCACGGCAACCACGGCGGAGGGCCTCCCCTTCTCCTGCCCGACCAGCTCCTGGAGCATGAACCGGCTCAATCGGGCGGCGGTATCCATGGTAGTCAGGGCAAAAGCGGACAGCACCAGACCAGCAAAGGCAGCTCCGGCCTCAAGCGGAATCCCTATGGCGGTCAGGAAATTGCCCGCACCGGACGCGAAGATGCCTCCCCATCCCTTCTCTGCCAGCAGCCGGGTGTAGTCCCCCATTAGCAGGTGAGCCGCAGTGATGAGGGAGATCACCGCTAGCAAAGATTCCAGCAGCATACTGCCGTAGCCGATCGGCTTAATGTGGCTCTCGCTGCTGAGCTGCTTGGCGGTGGTCCCTGATGCGGCCAGCGCGTGGAAGCCGGAAATAGCGCCGCAAGCAACGGTAACGAAAAGGATCGGGAACAGGAAGCCGAGGTCGGTGGTAAAAGTGGTGAACGCCGGCAGCTGGATGGTCGGGTTGGCAACGAAAATGGCGATCAAGGCGCCACCCAGGAACCCGTACAGGAGGAACGAGTTCAGATAGTCGCGCGGCTGCAGGAGCAGCCACACTGGCAGGGTAGCGGCCACCAGGGCATATAGCAGCAGAATTGGAATCCAGGTGTCTCTTGGTAGCGCGATCGGAAACAGGGTGCCCAGCCAAACACAGAGCGCCAGGAGAACCACGCCGACTATGGTGGATAGCAGCACGGGGGCGCCTCGGCGCTGAACAGCGTAGCCAAAGGCAACCGCCAGCACAATGAACAGCGCCGAGGTGGTAGCCACCGATGGGGTGCCGGCAAAGGTCGTGGCAATAATAAAGGCAAAAGCGCCGACGAGGAGGACCAGCGTGAGCCAGGCAAAGGCGGCAAAGAGCATCTTGCCGCTGATGCCAACATTCTCCAGCAAAACCTCAGCGATGGACTTCGCGCGGTGTCGAATAGAAGCATAGAGGGCGCTTACGTCGTGCACCGCGCCAATGAATATCCCGCCCAGGAGGATCCACAGGAACACCGGTACCCAGCCGAATACCGCCGCCACGATTGGACCTACGATAGGGCCGGCGCCTGCGATGGTGGCGAAGTGATGCCCTAGCACAATCGGAAGCGGTGTCGGGACGTAATCCACATCATCGCGCAGAGTATGGGCCGGAGTTTTTGCCGTCGGATCTATCCCCCCTAGTTTTTTGATGATGAACGACCCGTAGACAGCGTAAGCAGCAACTAAGACCACTATGGAGATGAGCAATAACCATACTGCACTCATAAGTAATTACCTCCGCTGGCTTGATTTCGAGACCCCCGACATCCTAGGGGGATACTGCTGCTCTGGGCTGGTAGATTCTCATCACCTCCTTGCCCTTACGGCTGGCATAGACTTTGCCGGATGAGAGGTCAACCAGCAGCAGCCGAACCGAACACCATCCGCGCAGTCCAAACCAGAAGCTACGCTCGTATTTGAATCCGGTCCCGAGGCGGATGGCTTCGGGCTCAAAGCCTCGCTCAGAAACCAGGATCCCAGAGACTATACTGGACATATGCTCCTCATGAGGCTTGACCAGCTCATCGACAACTCTCACCAAGAAGGCAGCGAAATCCCCGACCTGGTCTGCACTAAGAGCAGCACGGTGGCCTTCGACCAGGCAATATTCGCTCGTCTCCCAGGCGCCGAGAGTTGCCTTCCTGGAGAGAAAAAACTTCTCGTACCTAACATGGCAGCGAGCAAAAAGGCCTATCGTGCGCCCCTGGAGGGGATAGTCCGGGGAGGTGTCAAAGTATGCCTGGTATCTTGCTCGTAACTCTTTTAAGTATTCCTCGTAGCTATCCACGAGCACCCTCCATCCCTCCAGCGAGCGGTGTCCGATTCGGGCGGCACGTCTCTGGTAAATCGGGCGGCACGTCTCTGATAAAATTGATTATTAGACAGCTCTGCTTGCTGCCTCCAGAGGCATATGTCCCCTAGGACTGAGGCACCTTTAGCATTGCCCCACTTGACAATGTACAAGGTTTGTGGATATGATTAGACCAAGGTTGTACAAAAGCTCTACCCACCAACGTGTAGAGCTACTGAAAGGCAAAGGTTGTGGCTATCGGCAAATACACTGTCAACGAAGTCGAAGAGCGCACTAAGATAGGCGCCAGCACGCTCCGCCAATGGGAGCGCCGCTACGGCTTCCCCAAGCCCGAACGAACCGAGTCGGGCTATCGGCTCTATAGCGACGAGGACTTACGGCAGATCGAGGCGATGAAGCAGCATATCGCCGAAGGGATTCCGGCCTCGCGCGCAGCCGAGTTGGTCAAGAATCTGACGCCCACGCCAAGCGGCCCGCGCTCGCTAGCCGTCCTAAAGCACGAACTGGTAGAGGTGCTTAGCAAGCTGGACGAGGTCGCAGCGGATCGTATCCTCAGTGAAGCTCATGCCCTGCATACCGTTGAGGCGGTGATGCTCGAGCTCTTGCAAGCCAGTATGGTCGAGATCGGCCACCGCTGGCACGACGGCAAGGTTTCCACAGCAACCGAACACTTCGCCAGCAGCTATGTGCAGGGGCGGCTCCGCTCGCTGCTCAGTATCACCGCGCACGTCAGAAACGCCCCCGCGGTGATTGTGGCCTGCGCCCCAGGCGAACAGCACGAACTCGGCGCGCTGTTACTAGCGGTAATGTTACGCCGCGCCGGCTATCGCCTCTACTTCCTGGGAGCTAATACCCCGCTGGCAGATCTGCGCGAGATGGCCCGGCAGGTCAAGGCAACCGGCGTAATGATCTCGGCCTCAAGCAGCGAAGCGGTGCAGCGCCTTATGGCAGAGCGGGGGCAGCTCATCGGTATAGCGCCGGTGCTGGCCTTTGGCGGCCTGGCCTTTAACGAGCACCCCGAGCTGGCCAAGGCACTTGGCGGGGTATACCTGGCTGCCTCGGCGGATCAGGCGGTAGCACAGTTTCATGACCTGGTGCAAGCGCAAGGGGCGCTCCAGGCATGAGAGCGATCTCGCGTCGGCGGACGCCTCAAGTATCGCTGATTCATCACTCCGCACCGCCACGCGCTATCTAGCGCAGCATACTCACCGTCTCTCGCAGCCTACCAAGGAGGCAACGCTATGAAAGAGATCACCCACCTCGAAGCCCCGAGCCAGACGCTTAAGTTCCAGCGCAAGCAGACCCTTTACTTAAACGGCGATCCGGCCCAGTCGGTCTACCGGGTACGTGACGGGCTGATCCGCATTACCCGCATGACCCCCGAAGGTCGTACCCTGACGGTGCGCCACCTCATGCCCGGCGACTTTTTCGGCGAAGAGGCCTTCATCAACAGCCAGCGCGAGGAGATCGCCGAGGCACTGACTCAGGCTCAGATTGAAGCCATCGATCCGCAGCGCATCAACCATACCGACCTGATTAAGATCACCCGCTCGCTCTCGCAGCAGATGCAGCGCCTGATGGACTACGAGTACCACCTGCAGACCGGCGATCTGCGCCAGCGGGTGACCCGCTACCTGCTGAAGTTGGCTGATACGCCGCTAGGCGCCATCAACAACGAGGGGTTTATGGTGATCGCTGCCACCCATGAACTGCTAGCCGAAGGGACGGCCAGCACCCGCGAGAGCGTCTCTAAGATCATCACCGAACTGCGTGCCGAGGGCCTGATCGAGTCGGGCTATCGCAGCATCGTACTGCTCCGCCCAAACGAGCTTGCCGAGATCGCCGAAGGGTTCTAGAATGAGGTGCGAGGGGTGAGGAGTGCGTGAAAGTCCTAGTCACCGGCGCTAGCGGCTTTGTCGGTCGGCATGTGCTCGAGCAGTTGCTGGCCACAGGGCATCGCGTCATGGTGCTGTCGCGCCACCGCACCAACTTTCCGGTAGAGGTTGAGGTGGCGCTCGGCGACGTGGTCTCGGGTGAGGGCCTAGCCGCCGCCAGCGCCTCAGCTGAGGCGGTGATCCATCTGGTGGGGATCATCCGCGAGACGCGCGGGCAGAGTTTTGAGCAGGTGCATACCGAGGGGACGCGCAACGTGGTGTCGGCCGCGCGCGAGGCAGGGGTGCAGCGTTATCTGCAAATGAGCGCGCTAGGGGCCGCTAAAGGGACGGGGAGCCGCTATTTTCAAACTAAGGCCCAGGCTGAGGAGATCGTCAAAGCTTCCGGGCTAGACTGGACCATCTTCCGGCCCAGCCTGATCTTTGGCCGTGGCGACGAGTTCTTTGGCCTGGTGATGAAGGGGCTGGTGAGCGCGCCCCTAATCCCACAGATCGGCGACGGCCGCTTTCCGTTCCGACCCATTTACGTCGGTGACGTAGCCAGCGCTTTCGAACAGGCGCTATCACGCCCGGCTACTATCGGGCGCAGCTTTGACTTAGTTGGCCCGATCGAGTACACCTTTCGCGAGCTGCTGCTGCTAGTCAGGGAGACACTCGGGTCGCGCAGACCCATCCTGCCGGTACCGCTGTGGGCCATGAAGCTGGCAGTGCCGCTGCTGCAAGTCTTGCCCAACCCGCCGATTACCCGCGATCAATTTGCCATGCTGCTGCAAGGCAATACTGCCGACCCTGGGTTGATGCAACAGCACTTTGACCTGCCCCTGGAGGCGCTGCCCGAGCACTTGCCGGCGATCTTAGGGCTACGGCGCTAGGGGGAACCCAACTCCACCCAGCGCCGACTTACCACCATCAACAGCCGATAGAGCGCTTGAACATCCTCCCACAGCGCTTCGATCATCTCATGGTGAGGCGCGGGACGGAGCTTATCAGTCAGCGCCTCGCGCCGGAAGCGCCAGCGCCGGGCTTCGCCGGGTGACACCTGCGCGAGACGGGTCTCAAGCCGCATAAGCTCGAGCGGCAGCCGCCGCAACTCACTGAGCAGACGGTAACGCTCGCAGAGAAGAGGGGTGGTAACCGGCTGTTGCCAGAAGCTGCTTGGCTGCATATGGTTAGTCTAGGTAAGGTTCGGCCCTTGACAAAGGGACAAATGTCTTAGCCCTGGACGTGCGACTCCAGGAAGTAAAGGTTCTTGTCGATAACCCGGGAGATCTCGGTGAAGAGGTCTTCGCTAGTAGGATCGCCTAACTCGCCGGCTCGAGCCAGCGCCACCCGGTTGGAGGCCGCGTAGGCGGCATAGCGCTCAATAAGGGCTTTGACGCAGGCCATCCCGTCCTTGATCTCAGTGCCGAACTCCTTGAGGGTCGATTGCTCGGCCGCCATGCGCACGGTTCCTAGAGCCACGCCACCCAGAGCGGTCACGCGCTCGGCGAGAGTATCGACATAGTCCTCAATGCTCTCGGCCAGAGCGTCGAAGAACTTGTGGAGGCTATAGAAGTCCTGCCCTTTGACGTTCCAGTGAGCCTGCTTGGTCTGCGAGTAGAGGTCGAAGGTATCGGCCAGTTGTTGGTTCAGAATGCCAACTAACTCTTGGCGGACTTCTTCGCCGATATCGATCTGGCTGCTGTAAAGTGACTGGTTGTGATGGCTAACGCGAGGTTTTTTCATTGCTCCTCCTTAAAGCCTTGGTCAGTGCGTGTCCGCCGCCGTTAGCGACAGGCGCCGCAACTATTTGGTAGCCTACCATGACACAGGGCATACTTTGGTAGCGGCAGCTCTGTCAGCATAAACAGGCTGCCCCAAGCCAGGCTCGGGGCAGCGACGCTGGCGGAGAGAGTGGGATTCGAACCCACGGTACGGCCAAGCCGTACACCGGTTTTCGAGACCGGCCCGTTCAACCGCTCCGGCATCTCTCCAGAGCCTGAGTATACCGCGGCAGCCGACGGCAAGCAAACTAGAACGCTTGCAGCACCGGAGCGACACCCAGCTCGATTAGCACCTGGCGGATGCCGCTCGGCCCCAGCCCCAGCGCTTCGTGCTGAATGACAGGGTCACCGTGGGGCACGAACCGGTCGTGGATACCGAGGCGGCGCAGCGGCACCTTGAGACCGTGATCTTGCAGCGTTTCGGCCACCGCCGAGCCGAGCCCGCCTGTCACGGCGTGATCTTCTACAGTAATTAGGGCTCGAGCGCTACCGGCTAGCTTAAGCAGCATGGCCTCATCGAGCGGCTTAATAAAGCGAGCATTGACCACCCCGACGCTAGGCAGGTCCTGGGTGGCTTCCAGGGCGTAGGTTAGGGTAGGGCCGAGCGCCAGCACATAGGCGTCTTGACCGGGCTTGAGCATCTCCCAGCTGCCCCAGGTGATCTCGGGCCAGTCGGCCACCGCCGCCTCGGGCGCCGGAGCAACAGCCCCGCGCGGCCAGCGCACCGCCTTAGGTCCACCTAAGGCGAGCGCCGCCTTGAGCATGGCGCGCAGCTCCTGAGTATCTTTGGGCATGGCTAGTGAGATATTGGGGATGGGCCGCAGGTAGCCGATATCAAACACCCCCTGGTGGGTAGCACCGTCGCCGCCTACCAACCCCGCCCGGTCGATGGCAAAGATGACGTTTAAGTTTTCCAGGCAGACATCGTGGATAACCTGGTCGTAGCCCCGCTGCAAGAAGGTGCTGTAGATGGCGACGATCGGCTTTTCACCGCGCAGCGCCAGCCCGGCGGCGGTAGTGACCGCCACGTCCTCGGCGATACCGACATCCAGGTAGCGCTTCGGATGCTGCTGGCTATATGCCACCAGGCCGCTCCCCTCGCGCATGGCCGGGGTGATCACCCAGACGCGGTCGTCTGCTTTGGCCAGCTCGATCGCCGCATCGCCGAAGGCGTTCGACCAGCTGTAGCCCTTGCCCATCTTGACCGGCTTGGCAACATCGAACTTGGGCGGGCCGTGCCAGTAGATCGGATCAGACTCAGCGATCTTGTAGCCCTTGCCTTTAGTCGTGACGATATGCAGCAAGGTCGGGCCCTCAAGCTCGCGGATGTGCTTGAGGTAGTAGATGAGCTGATTTATATCGTGACCATCAACGGGGCCGACATAGCGCACGCCCATGGCGTGGAAGGGGTTGGCGCTGGCCGGATCGAAGAAGTGCCGGGTGGCATCCTTGGCGCGGCTGGCTAACTCGCCAAGCGGCTTCCAAAGGCCGGATAGAGCTCGCTTGCCACTCTCCTCGGCCTCCTGAAACCAGCGCTGGACTTGCAGCGTGCGCATGTAGCGGTTGAGCGCCCCGACATTCTCGCTGATCGACATCTCATTGTCATTTAGGACGATGGTCATCTTGGGTTTGACGTGACCGATCTGGTTCAGAGCGGCTAGCGCCATACCGCCGGTCAACGCACCGTCACCGATGATCGCCACTACCTCGTAGTCGTCTTGGCGGGCGTCACGCGCTAACGCCATGCCGAGCGCCGCCGCCAGGCTGGTGCTGGCGTGACCTACCGTAAGGGCGTCGTGCTCGGACTCGCTAGTCGAGGTGAAACCGGCCAGTCCGCCGGGTTTGCGGATGGTGTCGATCAGATGTTTGCGGCCAGTTAAGAGCTTGTGCGCATAGGCCTGATGGCCGACATCCCACACCAGGCGGTCTTTGGCCGAGTCGTACAGGTAGTGCAGCGCTACGACCAGCTCGACCGCCCCTAGGCTCGAGGCGAGG
>JAGXSO010000082.1 GCA_018333775.1 Truepera sp. | reverse complement strand
GGTGGCTATGAGATTGTGGCCGGCGAGCGGCGCTACCGCGCTGCGCAGCAGGCCGGCTTGAGCAGTGTCCCGGCCATGGTTAAGGAGCTTGCTGATCAGGAAGCGCTCGAGCTAGCTATTATCGAGAACTTGCAGCGCGAGGCGCTCAGCGCAGTAGAGGAGGCGCGGGCCTTTCAACGGTTGATGGATTTCGGCCAGAGTCAGGAGGCCATTGCTAAGGCGATAGGGAAGAGCCGTAGCGCGGTGGCCAACACCCTGCGGTTGTTAAATCTCCCGGCGGAGGCGCTGGCGGCCTTGGAGCGCGGCGAGATCAGTGCCGGGCACGCCCGAGCCATCTTGGCACTGCCGGCCAGAGACCAGCTGTGGGCTCTGCAGCAGATTGTGAGCAAGGGTTTATCGGTGCGCGAGGCAGAGCGCCTCAAGCGCCCGCAGCCTACCGCCAAGCGTGCTCGCGGCAGCCGTTACCGCGACGTGGAGGAGAATCTGACGCACCAGTTCGGTACCCGGGTGAAAATTACTGGGCTTAAGAAGGGACGGTTGGAGCTTCACTACTACTCGGCTGAGGAGCTTCAGCGCCTGCTAAGCCTGCTTGGCTACCAAGCGCCTGGGGGAGAGTAGTTAGCAGCCCTGTTTCACGTGAAACGTTGCGGTCGGGAGGTGGTACCATTCAATGAGGAATTGCCTATGAACCATCGTTCACCAACAAGGATGAAAATGGGCGACCTTCAGCGAAGCGCCGAGCGAAGGCGTACGTGGGGTCGCCCCTGTTGACCACTGACTACTTGAATTCTGACTACTGATTTTCGGGAGGGAAGCTGATGAAACCAGTCGTTCGTGTGGCCGTTACTGGCGCAGCCGGCCAGATAGGCTACTCGCTGCTTTTTAGAATTGCCGCGGGAGAGATGTTGGGTCACGACCAGCCGGTGGTGCTGCAGCTGCTGGAAATCACCCCGGCGCTCAAGACTCTGGGTGGGGTGGCGATGGAGCTTGAGGACTGCGCCTTCCCCCTGTTACACAGCTTGGTACTTACCGATAATCCTGACGAAGCCTTCAAAGATGCCGACTATGCTCTACTGGTCGGCTCGCGGCCCCGCGGGCCCGGCATGGAGCGCAAAGATCTGCTGGAGGCCAACGGCGCCATCTTCACCGGGCAGGGGAGAGCCCTTAACGCTCAGGCCAGCCGCAAGGTCAAGGTGCTGGTGGTGGGCAACCCCGCTAACACCAACGCCCTGATTGCCATGAGTAACGCCCCCGACCTTAGGCCCACGCAGTTTTCCGCCATGACCCGCCTAGATCATAACCGGGCGCTCGGCCAGTTGGCCGCGAAGACCGGTCAGCCGGTAGGCACCATCAGGCGGATGACTGTCTGGGGCAACCATTCCAGCACCCAGGTGCCGGACCTGTCCCAGGCCGCCGTAGCCGGTAGGCCGGCGGTTGAACTTATCGACGAGGCGTGGGTGCGCGAGTCCTTTATTCCCACCGTGCAGCAGCGGGGGGCAGCGGTAATCGCGGCGCGCGGCCTGTCTAGCGCGGCTTCGGCGGCCTCGGCAGCGATCGACCACATGCGCGATTGGGTAAAGGGGACGTCTCCGGGCGACTGGATTAGCATGGCCATCCCCAGCACCGGCGACTACGGCGTGGCCGAGGGGATCGTTTACTCCTTCCCGGTCACGGTCACAGAGGGCGAGGTCAGCGTCGTGAAGGGCCTAGAGCTGCCCGCATATATCCGCGAAAAGATGAAGCTCACCGAGCAGGAGCTGCTTGAGGAGCGCGCAGCCATCGCCCCGCTGCTCACAGGAAGTGGGGTGTGGGAAGGTTGAGCTCGAGCGGAGCACGGTTATAGCAGCGAGCCGACCACGCCGCCGTCGACCAGTATCGTCTGCCCGGTAAGGTAGGCGGCCTGTTGCGAAGCCAAAAAGACCACCGCTGCGGCGACTTCCTCAGGGGTGCCGAGGCGTTTAGCGGGGACGGCGTCGACCATCGCCTGCTTGGTGGCGGGGTCCTTAAAAAGTTCGTTCAAGCGCTCGGTGGCGGTATAGCCCGGCGCCACATTGTTAACCGTGATCCCTTGGGCCGCGACCTCGGTCGAGAGCGTCTTGGCAAAGCCGGTTACGGCAGCGCGCAGGGCATTGGAGAGCGCCAGATTCTTTACCGGCTGGCGCACCGACAGGCTGGTAATGTTGATAATCCGCCCCCAGCCTGCCGCCTGCATGGCCGGGAGTGTGGCGCGGCTGAGGCGTACCGCCGACATTAGGGTAAGCTCGAAGGCTTTGGCCCAGGCCTCATCGCTCATAGTAGCCGCCGGACCGGGGGGCGGGCCGCCAGCGTTAACCACCAGGATGCCGGCTGCGCCGTAGTAGCGCGTGGTGGTTGCCAGTAGGTCGCTGACGCCACGTGCCGAGCCAACATCACCAGGCACGGCAAAGGCTTCACCGCCCGCGAGGCGGATAGCTTCGACGGCCTTGCTGAGGGGGCCCTCATTGCGAGCGCAGAGCACCACCCGCACCCCTTCCGCAGCCAGACCCGCCGCCACCGCACGCCCGATCCCTTGTGAGGCGCCGGTCACCAGCGCCACTTTGCCGGCAATCTGTAGATTCATGCGGCCAGCATACACCAGACCCGAGCGAGTTGTCGGTTGGCCTACGATGGTTTATGGCCGGTCACGTTACAATTTTGGGTAGGCTGGTTGAGGCTAAGCAGCAAGGTATCGCACTCAGCGCCAATAGGAGGCAGCAATGGCAAAAATCGTGATTGAAGCCTTTAAGAACGGCCCGATCGCCGTGACCGGCCCCGCTACCTTCATCAACGCGGCGGGTGAAGAACAGCTCCTCGATCGTAAGCGCGTCTCGCTCTGCCGCTGTGGAGCTTCCGCCAACAAGCCGTTCTGCGACGGCTCCCACGCCAAGGTCGGCTTTACCGCCGAAGCCTATAAATTGATCCCGGAGCTAGCGCAGGAGTAGCTTCAGGGCGCGCAAGCCGGCGAGGTCCGGCGCACCCGCACAGTGCATCGCCACCTTCAGCTCCCAGATAAAGCGCTTAAGCCAGGTTATCACCGCCTCAGCCGACTCCAGCGCCGGGGCGAGCAGCGGCCGGGCGATGGCTACTGCCTGCGCACCCAGGGCCAGCGCCTTGGCGGCGTCGAGCCCTGAGCGGATCCCGCCCGAGGCGATAAGCGGCATGTCGGGTAGCACCGCACGAACCTCACTCAGCGCTGTCGCGGTGGGGATGCCCCACTCAGCCAGTGTGGGGTGCCGCACCGCGCCGTAGTTGACAAACTCCTCGACCTTGGCCCACGAGGTGCCGCCCGCTCCGGCCACGTCGAGCGCGGCCAAGCCGACATGCGCCACCGACCGCGCAACCGCGGCGCTGAGGCCGTGACCGACCTCCTTAAGGAGCAGTGGATAAGGGACGCGCGGCACCACCTCCCGCAGCTTGGCTACGAGCCCGGAAAAGTCTTCATCCCCTCCGCTTTGTAGCGCCTCTTGCAGCGGGTTGGTGTGAAAGGCCAGCGTGTCGGCCCCGATCGCTTCGATGGCCCTAACCACCTCGGCGGCGCCGTAGCCCTGGTTGAGCTGCGCTACCCCCAGGTTGCCGATGAGCAGGATGTCTGGGGCGTAGGGGCGCACGGCGAACGAGGGGGCGGCTCCGGGGTGCGCTAACATCACCCGCTGCGAGCCGAGCATCAAGCCTAAGCCAAGCTGCTGAGCGGCTACGGCGAGGTTGCGATTGATGGTGCCTGACAGCTCCGCCCCGCCGGTCATAGCGCCGATCAGCACCGGAGCCAAAAGCGTTTTGCCGAGGAGCTGCGTGCGGGTGTCGATTTCAGCCAGATCGGTCTCTGGCAGGGCACAGTAGGGGAGATCGTAGCGTTCAAAGCCGGTGGTGCGCGTCTCGTACTCGACCGGGTAGTGCAGGCAAGCTTCGACATGTTTAAGTTTACGCTCCGCCAGGATAGTCACAGCTTGCAGCATAACTGAAGCCCGCTTCAGGTCAAGCTCACACTATGCCACGGCCTACCACATACACTACGGGCATGTCCCGCTTGATCCCGAGTCTCCTTGCCATCGTGTTGCTGCTTCTGACCGGCTGTGCCGAGCTGTTCCCCAAGCCGCCGCCGCTAGGCTGTTTTGACAATCAACCCACTTTCATCCCAAGTCGGGTGGAGAACCCCGCAGGGCTGCCGTATGTGCCCGGACAACTCCTGGTGCGCTATCAGGAACCGTCCGGCTTACAACCCCAGGATCACCTGAGCATTGCGGCGGCGGTGCAAGCCAGCTTTCAACTCACCCTGCTGCAGGACGGCGGCGGCTACGGCCCCGACCTGGTGCAGGTGCCGCCCGGCCAGGACGTGAGGGCGCTGGCGGCGATGCTAAGCGCCGACCCGCGCGTCAAATACGCTGAGCCTAACTACTTCCTCTACACGCTGGCCATACCACCGACGAACGATCCACTGATACTCCAGCAGTGGAACATGCTCGACTTCGGGCTGCCGCAAGCTTGGTCTAGAGAAACCGGTAGCGAGAGCGTCACCATCGCTATTATCGACACCGGCGTGGACACCCGCCATGAGGACCTGAGGGGAAGGTTTGTGCCGGGTTGCAACTTCGTTGACAAAAATGACGACCCCAACCCCCCACGGCCGACAGGCGGAGCTGCTCACGGCACCCATGTTGCCGGTATCGCAGCAGCAATAGGCAACAACGGTCGCGGGGTTGCTGGTGTGGCCTGGAGCGGCACCCGCATCCTGCCGATCAAAGTCCTCACTTTCGATGTCGATGACCGGGGGCAAGAAAGACAGAGAGGGGGTGACGCCCTCGTCATTGCCAACGCTATCCGCTGGGCGGCGGGATTACCCGTTGGCGGAGTGAACAGGAACCCCCACCCCGCACGGATTATCAACCTGAGCCTCGGCGCCCCGGTTATAAGTCCAGCGCTCAATGAGGCCGTGGCCGCAGCTCGCCGCGTCGGGACAATCGTTGTGGCGGCAGCGGGCAATAGCAGTTTAAGAAACGCCATCTATGCGCCGGCCAACTCTCCCGATGCGGTGGCGGTCGGCTCGGTGGACAGCCACCGCCAACGCTCCGGCTTCTCCAACTACAACACCGCCGGCCGTACTGTGGACCTCATGGCGCCCGGCGGCGCGGGGCCGGCTATCTGTAGCACCGTCCTCAGCACTCTCCCCAATAATCAATATGGCTGCATGCAGGGCACCTCGATGGCCGCCCCGTTCGTAGCCGGGGTGGCGGCGCTGATCTGGAGCCGGGAGCCTGGCTTACCAGCCGACCAGGTGATCGAGCGGCTCAGGAACACCACTCACTTCGACCCCGTGACCATGAACCACGCCGAGTACGGTCGGGGCGTGGTCTGTGCCGACCGCGCGTTGGGGGCCGCGACCACCTGCGGGCAGCCATAGTTCCCATCACCCATTCCCCATCACCCCTTACCGTAACGGCGGCACAAACCGCTCAGGATGCCGCGCCTCAAAGAGCTGCCAGGTTTCGTGGGTACGCGCTAGCCCTTCCTGCTCGGTCCACATCCAGAAGGGGGCGTAGAGCGGGCGGGCCAGGCGCAGCTCGTGATAGAAGATCAGGGCGCTTAAGCCGCCTTCCTCGAGGTAGCCCGAGGTCTCAAAGCGCTTAAGCGCTGCGACAACGTCGTAAGGGACAGCGCGGAACTCCGGCTGCCAGACTTTGCCGCGCAGCGTCAGCAGCAGGTACTGCGCACGCCGGTCGCGATTAAAGGGCGTGCCGACGGCGCCGGTGTTTAAGACCAGGTAAGGCCCCCAGCGGCGCTCAAACGGCCGGTGGGTGTGCGAACCGATGAGGATGTCGGCGGGGTGGTGCTGCAAGATCTCCGCGATGGCGTCATCGGGGAGGTATCTGTCGTAGCCCTCGCGGTAGTGCCGAGGGCTGCCGTGCGAGATGAGGAGCGTAGGTGCGCCCGGGACGGCGACGCTGTGGGTCATGGGGAGATTGCGCAGCATTGTCAACATGCCGTCATCCACCAAGCGTGCGCTCGACCAGGCGGTGCCGAGCCAGAAGGGGTCGTCAAACCAGTCGCCGGGCAGCTCGTTACTGCGGTCGGCCCACTTGCACACCAGGTCGTCGTGATTGCCGATAGTCCAGGGCAAACCGAGGGGCGCAAGGCGCGCTAGCACCGCCACCGAATCGGGACAGCGGTTGACCAGGTCTCCATTGACCACCACGCTGTCCACCCCCTGGCGGTCGAGGTCCGCTAACACCGCCTCGAGCGCCTGGATGTTGCCGTGAATGTCGGCTATTACTGCCAGCTTCATCGGCCCTCGCTTGCCATGCTGCGTATTATCCCACGCCGCTGGAGGCTGAGGGTCAATAGAATGATGGTTACTGGGGAGTGCGTTACATCATCGTGACTGCTTGACTCTTCTCGGAGGAATTGCCCATGAACTATCGTTCACCACCAAGCATGAAAACAGGGCGACAACGTGGGGCCGCCCCTACTCGAATACTCGAATACTTGAATACTGTTTTTCGGAGGATCCCACCATCGCCACCGCCTTACTGATCGCCACTAACCGGGGCCGCTTGGCTGAGATCGAGCGGGTGCTTAGCAGCGCGGGTTGGCACGTGGTGGCGTTTCATGATGCACACAAGGCGCTCGAGCAGTTAAAGAGCGGCGGTTATCGGGCCATCTTTTGCGACTATGAGCTGCGCGGGGCCAGTGCGCAGGGGTTCTTGGCCTGGCAGCGGCGGCTGGCTCCGGCGGCACCGTTTTACCTCATCGGGGCCGATATGCCGCCGCGCGGCGCCAAGGTGGAACTGCTCCCCTTCCCACTCCCCCTAACCCAAACCCCAGTGCCGCCCGATACCCCGATGCCGCAAGCACCCGTGCAGCGCGAGATCCCCTTGGCAGGCGACACCGCGCTCATCCCACTCTCCGACCTGCTGGCGATGATAGGGCTGGCCGGTCAGAGCGCCACAGTCGAGTTTGGTGCTAGCGGGGAGGTGGGTACCGTGGGGCTCGAGCGCGGCACCCTGACGCACGCTGAAACGGCCCAACAGCACGGCTTAAAAGCCCTTGCCGCGCTGCTGGTGGCGGGGCCTTGCCTCTTCCGGGTTCTCCCGCCTCGACCGTCCGTGCGAGCCACCGTTAACCTCCCGGTGGCTGCCGCGCTGACCGAGGCCGCACGCTTAGCCGACGAACAGCGGCGCTACCGCGGGTTAATAGAGGCTGTCGCCGCGGCCTGTCCGTCGTTACTGGAGGCGTCCGCTGGGTATCTGCTGGGGGCGTCGGAGTTGTACAACGTTACTAACGAAGCGGGCCTAGGGGCTAGTCCGCTCTTCGGCTTAGCCAAACGCCTGATCGAGGCGCAGCGCCAAGCCTTGGGCAGCAGACCGCTCGAGCTCTACTTGCTGGTCGAGGATTACGCCCTGGCACTCTGTCTTTTTGGCGACGATAACCTGCTGGTGGCCAAGGCCCCGGCGGCACACGCGGAAGCGCTATACCGCGCAGTCCAGCATGCAGTTCGCCACCTGCCGAACGGCTAAACTGGCGTTATGACAACCCATATCGCGTCAGCCAACACGGTTCAGATCGGCTCTTTACGCACGTTGTCACTGCGACCCTGAGGCAAAGCCGAAGGGGAAGCAATCTTTAGATGCACGTGCTGCACACAAACCTAGATTGCCACGTCGCTCCTTTGTCGCTCCTCGCAATGACAAAAAGGGCCTTCAGCACGGTGCCTGCGTAAGGGGAGGTTATAAGTAGCGCTGTTAGGAGCGGGGGAGAGGACGGCCTACTTGCGCCGCCTGAGGTGTTGTGGCACCCGCAGCCGCCGCTCGGCATCGCGGGCCGCCAGCATGGCGTTAATCGACTTTAGCTCAGCATAGTA
>JAGXSO010000081.1 GCA_018333775.1 Truepera sp. | reverse complement strand
CGCGATAGCGATCGACCGAACCGACGATCTGAGCTAAGGGAATCGCTCGCACGCCACCGTAGCGCTCCGAGGTCGGATGCAGCTCGCGCACGGCGCTAAACGGCAACAGGTCGTTAGGGATGCCGCGCAAGCTGTGCAGGAGCTGATTCCAGAAGGCTTGTTGGCGTGCCCGCTCGGCGTCCTGGCGGGCCTTGGTGTGGTGAACGGTCATGCTCCCGCTCCTTTCCAGAGGTAGCTTAGAGGTGCCAGGTAAGAGTTGTGTGAGGTCCACGGTGTGACTTTTGATATGGATAGGGGCCTCAAAGCACTTGGCATCTTGGCGGGGATCGCTTTTATCAACTTCCGCCCGCTCGGCAACGACCTCCACAACGCTACCACCGAGCTGGCGGGGTATCTTCGGCAGGTGCGAGCCAGAGCTATGGCTACCACCTCGGCCTACCGGGTGGTGGTGGTCTCGAACACGGAGTTGCGCGCGGAGCATGCTCGAGCCTGTGCCGACACTAGCTGGACGCACGAACCGCGGCTCAGGTTGCAGCTCCGCGAGGGGGTGACCATGAGCGGCATCCCCGCGGTCGGCGAGCGCTTGGTCTGCTTCACCAGCCGCGGCATAACGGGCATAACGCAGGGCAGCCAGAACCCGCGAGTAACCTTGCGCGATGCACGCGGCAACACGCGGCAGGTCGAAGTGTATGTGGGCGGCGCGGTGGTGATCCATGACTAAGGGCTTTACCCTGATCGAGGCGGTCATCGCGGTGGCGATTCTGGCGATTATCTTGGCCAGCGTCATCCCGGCGTTTGTGAACTATCTCAACATCAACACCGCCAGCGAAGTGCGTACCGGCGCGGTGGCGGTAGCGCAACGCCTCCTTGATGACCTCCGGGCGGTGAGCGCCTGGCCGCCCTCGGGCACGGTTACTACCGTTGCCACGGGCCAGCGGGCGTACAGCGCCATTCTGACCCATAGCCAGTTTTGCTACGGCGGCCGTTGCTTCAGCGGTGCGCGTCGCGTTCGTGTGGAGGTGAGTTATGCTGGCCGGACCTACTATCAGGTCGAGACGGTCTTCACCCAGCTCGATTGAGGCCGGTCTGAGCGTTGTCGAGCTGCTTACGGCGCTGGCCGTGTTAGGGGTGATGCTGAGTTTATTGCTACCGCTGATTATGAGCAACCGCCGCGTGGTGCAGCTCGATCAGACCCGCACCGCCGTTAACCAGAACCTGCGCAGCGCGACCGACCTGATCGGCGCCGATATCCGCACAGCGGGCGAGCGGCTGAGTCAAGGCAGCGGCCCTCAGCTTCCGGCGCTGCTGATCGTGAGCGGTGCCGGCGGGGCACCGGACGAGCTGATCCTGCGCCGCAATTTAAGCGACATCGTACTGCCGGTGTGCGATACACTTAACGGCAACCAGAACAACATCCCCGTGGTGCAACCGTCAGGCTGGCAATATATCGACAACTACCCAGAGTGCCTGAAACTCGATACCGATGGCGACGGCTGGTCGGATAACCTGCAAGCCTGGCGCGACTATGCCAATGCTGTCGGGGGAAGGGTTGTGGGCTACATCTTCAATCCGGTCACGGGCAGGGGCCAGTTCTTCGAGTTCGAGGTGCGCGATAACTCGCGCCGTATGATCCACAAGGTGGCCCCCAGCGCGCATTGGGAGCGCTATAACCTGGCAGACCGCGCCCGCATCTACATCTTGGAAGAGCGGCGCTATCGCCTAGCCGACGGAGCGCTTACGCTGATCATCAACGGGGATGAGGCGAACGCCGCGCGCATCGCGGCGGACATCACCGACTTGCAGGCCCGCTACGTGATGGCCGACGGCTCGCTGCAAGACACCCTGCCTGCAGGGAGCAGCTGGCGCGACGTCCGTTCGCTGGAGATCACCCTGACCACGCGCAGCACGCTTCAGCGGGAGACCGTAGAGCGCACTCTCACCTCACGTTTCTTCCCCAGAAACGTGTTGTCTCGCTAGAAGGGGCGGACATGAAGCAGCACGGCTTTGCACTCATCACCGTTCTGATCGTCCTAGCTGTCTTGATGGTGCTACTTACCGCCCATTTCTTGACGACATCGATCGAGCTAGCCACAACCAGAGCGACCACCGACAGCGTCACCGGCTTCTATGCCGCCGAAGCCGGCTTGAACGTGCGCGGCGAGCTGATTCGCGCGGTGTTCCAAGGCTACAACCGCCCTGCCGGTGCCAGCCCGGCTGCCGCCGACCCCTGCCAGGTCGGGAACCTTGGCTCCGGTAACTTTGCCTGTCAGAACTTTTCGATCAATAACCGTACCGTTGTTACCTATGTGGTCGAGGATCCGCGCAACAACGATCCCAACGACTCGGCGCGGATGCTGACCATTCCGCCGGGCGAGCGGTTTGCCGGTCTTAACGCCATTCAGTATCGCTACAGCGTGTTCTCTAAGGCGCTCCCACCCAACGACGACCGGCCCGAAGCCATCCTGGAGATGGTCTTCCGCAGCCGCCTGGTGCCGCTGTTTCAGTTCGCGGCGTTCTACAACAAGGATCTGGAGATCCTGCCGGGACCAGACATGACGCTGAACGGCCGGGTGCATACCAACGGCGACCTCTATCTCAACTCCAATGCCACCTTGAGCATCACCGGCGATATCACCGTGTCGGAGCGTCCGGGCGGCACCGGCGGCACGCTCTTTCGTGGCCGCAAGGACGGTCAAATCAATCCCATTTGCGCCGGGTTTGTTCGCGTCGATGACGGCAATCCTGCAACCCCCGATCCTGCCATCGACTGTGACGGGCGCCGGGCAGTGCCGCAAAGCGAGCTTGACGCCTGGAACGGCCGCATCGAGACGGGCCTGGAGACGCTAACTGTGCCGCCGCAAGAGACGTTCGACATTGCCGGGTTCTACTGGCGAGAAGCCGATCTGCGGGTTGCGCTCGACTTGCGAGCCGGTCTAGCTAACGCCCGCGTGATCGTGCCTAATCGCGAGGTGCTGGGCGGCGTGGTGACCGAGAACGTGGCGCTGACTAGTACCCTCAATAGCTGCCTGGCCGCTACCCAACCTGCGCAGCGCTACTACAGCATCCGCTCCTCTCACCCTGGGCTGGTCGGCAGGCTGCCCGCGCTCAGCACCACCGCGGTCCGGGCGGTTGAATATTCTAACAGCTTGCGCAACCACCGCCAAAATGCTACTGACAATCAGCGCACCAGCCATACCCTGATGCTCGAGGTCGATACCAGGGCGCTGTTGAATTGCCTCCATCAACATCGGACGGTGCTCTTCAACGATAGTCCGAGCGTGGAGCGCAGGCTCGACGATACCTCGGGTGGTGGCCTGGTCTGGTACTTTACCGTGCTCGGCCCTCATGCTAACGATGCCGCCAGCGGTTACGGCGCGCGCCTCCGCAACTCCTCGCGGCTCAGCGCCACGGTCCCCGGTGCGCCCGCGATCAACGGCCTGACGGTAGTCAGCGACCAGGCGATCTACCTCCAAGGTGACTTCAACCTCGATGGGCCACAGAGGGGGCACTGGCGCCCGGCAGCGGTTATGGCCGATACGGTTCACATCCTCTCGAATAACTGGAGCAAGACTGCCGAAGAGTGGGTCGGTGGGGGCTGGGGGGCTAACCGCCGTGCGAGCGCGACCACCGTCAACGCGGCGTTTTTGGCCGCCACCAATTCCACCGGCGGCCAGGAGGGCACGGGCGGGCAAGGTGGTGCCTATAGCGGCGGGCTCGAGAACTACCCCTGGTTCCACGAGAACTGGGATAGTATCCCCTTCAACTATCAGGGCTCGTTCGTGAGCCTCGAGCGGCCTTGCCGCTGGGGGGCGCAGTGGAGCTGGCCAAACACGCCAACTGGTACCGGTTCACCCAGGTACGAGGCGCCCACCCGCAACTGGGGCTACGACACGCGCTTTAACAACGTGGCTAACCTCCCACCGCTCTCCCCGAGGTTCGTCTACCTGATTCAGGAGCGCTTCGTGCGCGATTTCAGCCGCTAGTGCACCGAGGCTCAAATCCCCCAACACCCTCTTTCAGTCATTGCGTTCACGAAGTCAGGCGATGCCGAAGGCGAGCCTTGGAGCGGAGCGACGTGGCAATCTCTCTACTAACGCAAAAAAGCGGGATTGCTTCGCTGCGCTCGCAATGACAAACTGTGGGCTTATTTGCACCGTGCTGTACTAGTTCTCTAGTCGGTCGTAGCTGCCCGCCACCGCTGTGAGGTGAGTATAAGGGTGATTTTCACAACGCGCCCCGGCCAGCTTTCGTATAGTGGCGTCTGGTATGGCTAATAAGCTTCAAGGTCAGTTAAGCGAAGGCGGTCTGGCCAGTCTGCTCCAGTACTTGGCGCACAACCGCGTTAGCGGCTGCCTGGAGTTAACCCATAAGGCGGTGCCGGGTTCGCCCCGAGGGGGACGGATCTACCTGGAAGGCGGTCGGCTAGTACATGCCCTGTACGCCGATCTGGCCGGCGTGCCGGCGGTGTCTAACATGCTCGGCTGGCCGAGCGGCGATTTTGCCTTTCATAGCGGCATGCCGAGCCCGCAGCGGAGCATCCAGGGTTCGCTCGACGCCCTGCTGCTAGAAGCAGCTTACCGGGCCGACGCGCGCGCCTTTGACGCGGCGCTAGGCGAGCAGAGCATCCTGCAACCGCTGCCGCTGCCTTCCCAGGAGAGCAGTGTGGCATTGTCGCTCGGCGCGCTCCGGCTGCTGCGCCTGCTCGATGGTCACCGAACGTTGGGGACCGTCGCCGGCCGCCTGGGCATCCCGTTTGAGGAGGTTAAGAAGGCTGCCCGTGAGCTGTTGCAACAATCACTGGCCCAGTTATTGACCGACCCGCTGGTACCGGCTACCTTTCTGGCCGAGCTGACCGGCTTGCTAATAGAGTTCATGGGGCCTATAGCCGAGGTGGTGCTTGACGACACCCTATTCGAGCTAGGGCTTAGCGCTGAGGCCCTCCCCGAACGAGCCGTCAGCCGCCTGATTGAGTCGCTCGCGGGGCAGTTGCGCCATGAGGGGTGGCGGATGGATTTTGCTAAGCGCGCCAAGGCGCTGTGTGAAAAATACCGGTTCGCCACCTGAGCCATGTTCGCCATAATGGAGGAGGGATTATGGACGGTCACTTGCCACCAAAGATGAAAAGGCGATCAGCCTTTCAGCTAGTCAGGCTATCAGCAAAACCACTGGCTGAGAGACTGAGAGCCTGCAAGACTACTAGCCTTAAGGGTTTCGCCCCTACTCGAATACTTGACTACTCGAATACTTGACTACTGCTTTTCGGGAAAGGACTAGGAATGGAGATGCCATACGTCGTCGAAGTCGCTGGGCTGGAGGCCGACCCTGCCGAGACCGCCCACCGCTTGGCGCAGACGTTCGGGGTCAGCATCGACAAGGCGGCCCGCCTGCTGCGCCGGGTGCCCGGCGTGGTGACCAAGCCGGTCTCGGAAGCTGAGGCGCGTAGGGTGGCGGCGCTGTTTGAGCAGGCCGGATTAGCGGCGCGGGTGCGTCCCACCGAGGTGGTCAGCGAGCCGCCAATCCCGGTAGCCGCCCCAGAGCCTCCAGTCAGTGCGCCACCAGCGGCGCAGATCCAGGCGGAGCAGCCGACCCAACCAGCACAGCAAGCGCAAGAACAGCAAGTTGAGGTAGCGCCGGTTGCCTCAGCAACCAGGGCGCCGCGGCTCAGCATCCGCACCAAGTTCCTGCTGGTGGGGATCGTGCCGGTGGTGCTCACTATCTCTGCTGCCGTGGCGGTCATCCTCCTGATTCTGCCGGGCGTGCTCCGTACCCAGTTGCTGGAGGCCGCCCGCAATCCGGCCATCGCTTTTGCCAGCAGTGTGGAGGGCCTCCCCAATCCTGCGGCCATGGCCAACCTTCAGGTGATGCTCGAGCGCTCCCGAGCTGCCTTTGCCGCACAAGGGGTCAGCTTCGTACTGGTCACCGACGACGCCGGCCACCCCCGCGCCGGCTGGATCAGCGGCGCGGCCAGCCTCGAGGCGCTGGCCGGTGAGATCTA
>JAGXSO010000080.1 GCA_018333775.1 Truepera sp. | reverse complement strand
CCCCTTCGAGGATAACGGTATCAAGCTCTTTAACCAGGGGGGCGAGAAGCTCTCGGAAGAGCTCGAGCGCCAGATCGAACAGCTCCTTGGTGAAGAGCTTGCTGACTTGCCGCCGGTTACCGGGCGGGCCATCGGACGCTCGAGCCGCTACCGCCACGATAACGACGACTATGCTAAGTTCCTGCTCGCTAACGCCCCTTATCTGGACGGCCTGCGAGTCGGACTAGACTGCGCCAACGGCGCTAGCTTCGAGATCGCGCCGCGGGTTTTTCAGCAGCTTGGCGCCCGGTTAGATGTGATCAACGCCAAGCCCGACGGCAGCAACATCAACGTGGCCTGCGGCTCCACCTACCCCCAGGCCATCACCAAGCGGGTGCTCGAGCTCGGCCTGGAGGTTGGCATAACCTTCGATGGCGACGCCGACCGGGCCATCCTGGTCGACAAGAAGGGGCGGCTGGTCACGGGCGACCAGATGCTGGCGATCTGTGCGGTGGTCCGCCACGAGAAGCAGGTAGTCTCGACGGTGATGGCTAACCTGGGGCTCGAGCACTATCTGGCTAAGCGCGGCATCGCGCTGCTACGCACCGCTGTGGGCGACCGCTACGTCTTTACCGCGCTGCGCGAGCACGGCCTATTACTGGGCGGCGAGCAATCCGGGCACCTGCTGTTTCTGGACAAAGCCCCCACCGGCGACGGCATCCTGACCGCGCTGCAGACGCTGGCCGCGGTTCGCAAGTCGGGCAAGCCCCTAGACGCTTGGCTCGACGAGATGCCGATGTATCCGCAGACTATCCACAACGTCCGGGTAGCCCCCGAGCAGAAGGCGCGTATCGCTGAGCTGCAAGCTGTGCAGGAGGCGGTGCAGCGCGCTGAAGCTAAACTCGCCGGCCAAGGGCGGATCAACCTGCGCCCGAGCGGCACCGAGCCGTTAATCAGGGTGATGGTGGAAGGCCCCGATCAGGCGGTCATCGAAGCCATCGCCAAGGATGTGGCGGCGGTGGTCGAGCAGGTTCGCTAGCGGTCCCAGCTCACGCTCGAGCCCTCCACCCCCTTATGAACCAAGAGCCGCGCCGGAAGGCGTTCGGTCAAGGCCGCCACATGGCTGATCACCCCCACCATCCGCCCGTTGGCGGTCAAAGCCTGGAGCACGCCGGTAACCGCGTCGAGCGTTTCGGCATCGAGCGTGCCGAAGCCTTCATCTAAAAAGAGTGCCCCCAAGGCGGTATGGCCCGCTAGTGTATCGGACAGCGCCAGCGCTAGCGCTAGGCTGGCGATGAAGGTCTCGCCGCCCGACAGAGTGCGGGCACTGCGCACGCCGAGGCCGCTCCAGGCGTCGATCACGCCGTAATCACCGGCCTCAAAGACCAAGTCAAAGCGGCCCTGCGTCACCTCACGGACGATATCCGAGGCGCGCCAGGCGAGCTGCTGCTGGGTGCGTGCCAGCAGGTAGTCGGGGAAGCGGTTGCTCCGCAGATCCTGATAGAGGGTGTGATAGCGGGCGTGCTCGGCTTCCCGCTGTACCGCCTCCTGGCGCAAGGCTTTGGCTTTGTCAAGCTGCAGGGCCAGCCGTTGCAGTTCGCTCGTGGCGGCGCCGCTGCGCTGCAAGGTACTCTCCAGCTCAGTTAGCACGCTTGCCTGTTGCGTCACTAGCTGCTGGTAATGAGCCTCATCTAGCGTGCGGCCGGCCAGCTTGGCTTGCAGCCCCACCGCCTGATGCGAGAGCTGGTCAACCTGACTGTCAAAGGCGGTGATCCGGGCCTCTAGCGCACTCAGGCGCGCCGCGGGCAAGGCTGCGGCAACGACCTCGTCGGCGCCAGCTAGCGACGTGTGCTGCAGAGCCATCTCAAAGGCTTGGGTAGCTGTAGAAGACTCTTGCAGCAGCTCGGCTAACTGCGCCGCCAGCAGGCGCTGTTCGGTCTGCAACTGATCCCGGCGGCGCAACTCGTTACCGTAAGCCTCCTGAGCTGCGGTCAAGCCGCGTGCCAGGCGCTCCCGCTCCGCACTCAGGCGCTGCTGGGCCGCCTCGGGATCGAGGCCGTGCGTTTTGTCGAGGATGCTGCGGGCCAGAGCGGCGAGCAGGCGCAGGCGCTCGGCCTCTAGCTGAGCGCTCAGCTGGTCGGGGTCGCCTGTGCCTAGCTCGGTTGCCAGCTCGGCAAGCTGCCGGTGATAGCGCGCTAGGCCCGATTCGGCCTGACTAACCTCCGCAGCACGGTCCTCGCGCCGCGCTTTAGCGGTCTCGAGCTGACTCTTCACTTGCGCGTGGTGCTCGAGCAGCGCCGTCAGCGCCTCCTTAGCCAGGTCGCGCTCGGTGGCTAGCGCTGCGACATCGAGGCTAGCGACCACGGGCATGGTCTGCACCACCTGAAAGCAGACCGGGCACGGCTCGCCTGCGTGCAGGTGGGCGCGCAGTGCTGCCGCCCGGTCTTGCGCCTCGGCCTGAAGATAAGCGGCTTCGGCCTGCTCGAAGCGCTCGCGTGCCGCCTGGCCCTGACTGGTGACGGCCTCCAGCTCGCTGGTTAGGCGCGCTACCGCGGCGTCATCTTCGGCCAGCCGCACGCTGGCTGCACGCACCACCTTCTCTCCAGTGGCTACGTCCTCTGCCGCACGCTTAAGCGCGGGGAGCTGCGCCCGTCGGCTCTGCTGCGCTTCCCAGAGCGCCTCGTCATGGCGCACCCCCGCCTCAGCCTGCTTGGCCAGTGCCAGGTTGCCGCCACGCGCCTGAAGCTGCTTAAGCAGCGGGTTGACAGCGGCCAGCTCCTCTAGCTGCGCGTTCAGCCCGGGGATGCGCGCCGCCGCCTGCTGCGCCTCGGCTAGCGCCGCTTCCGCTGCAGCCAAGCCTGGCGCGGCCTGGGCCAGTACGTTAGCCAGCTCGGCCTGCCGCACCTGGACCTGCTTGAGCCGCTGCTGCACCCCTAAGAGCGCCTCTAAGCGCGGCAGCACCAGCGCCGCCTCGCGGGCTCGAGCCAGCGCCTGGCGGGCTTGCGTTACTTCAGCAGCTTGAGCTTGCAGCTTGGCTAGCCGCTCTTCGACCGCGCGCGCTTCATCTAGCAGCCTTTTTACCTCTTCGAGCGCCTGCCGCTCCGCGCTCAGGCGCACTTGGTCTTGCTCGAGCCCCTGCCGCCTTTCGCTCAGCGCAGCTAACTCCTCTTGCAGCGCACACTGCCGCTCGGCAGTAGCCTCGACATAGTCGCGTGCTAACGACTCGTGAATCCAGGCTGCGCGGGCGGCTGCCTGGCGGCTTACTTCCCCGGCCCTCTGCTGCATAATCCGCACCCGCTCGAGCCCTAGCAGGCCGGTAAGCAGCCGATTGCGCTCGGCTGCGCCGCCCCTTAAGAACTGGTCGAAGGCCCCTTGCGGCAGCAGCACCGCCCGCGTGAAGCTGTCGTAGTCGAGTCCTACTATTTCAAGGAGCTTATGGTCGGCCTCCCGGAGCTTCTCCGACTCCGGCAGCTGACGCCACTTGCCATCAGCTTTCAGCTCCTCGATCCGCGTCTCGTTCTTGGGACTCCTGCCGGACTTGCGCTCGCTTAGGCGCGTTACCCGGTAGGTGCCCTGGCGCCCGTGAAACTCCAGCACCACCGTGCCTTGGCTCAAACCAGGGCTGACGATGGCGTCGCCGACCTTGCTCCCCAAGCGGGCCGTCTGGCCGTAGAGAGCGTAGGTGATGGCGTCCAGCAGGGTGGTCTTGCCGGCCCCGGTCGGTCCGGCGATGGCGAACAGCTCCAGGTCATCAAAGCCGACCTCGGTCGGTTGCCGGAAGGCCATGAAGCCGCTTAAGTGCAGGCGTAACGGTCTCACTGGCCCTATCATGGCACTCGTAGGGCAACAGTGCAATTGTAACAGCAGACCTCCCAACTGCACCCTGCTAGAATGGCAGTAGATGAGTATCCCATCTGCCCTCTCCCCCGAGCTGTGGCGGCTCTTGCGAACCTTGCGCGAGGCGCTTGAAAGAAGGTATGGCGCCGACCTTGAAGACCTCATCCTGTTCGGTTCCGAAGCGCGCGGCGAAGCTCGTCAGGACTCAGATTCAGATATCGATATCGTCCTGGTCTTGCGCCGTCAGGTGCAACCGGGCGCCGAGATCGCCCGGCTTGGCGATATCCTCGCTGACCTGAATCTCAGTTACGGCCGACTGGTGAGCGTGATTCCTACCTCACAAAGCCACTATCAGCAGGCGCTGGGGCCGTTTTGGCGCAACGTCCGCGCCGAAGGCATTCGCTTGTGACAGAACGAGCAGCGCTATGGCAGAAGGCGGAGCGCTATCTCCGCTCGGCAGCCCTGCTCGTTGCTGACGGTGACCTCGACTCTGCCGCTTCCCGTCTCTACTACGCCATGTTCTACCTCGCCGAGGCCTTACTCGACGCCGAGGGCATGAGATTCTCTAGCCATCAGGCGCTGATCTCCGCCTACGGGCAACGCTTCGCCAAAAGCGGCGCACTGGACCCGCGCTTCCACCGGGCGCTCATCACGGCTTTCAACCGCCGCCAACTAAGCGACTACCTGGCGCCGTCCGGTCTGACAGCAGACGACATCAACGATATGCGCGCCGACGCCGAAGCCTTTCTGGCCGCGGCAAAGCGCTATCTAAACGTATCGTAGCTCACGACACCGCGCCTTCGGTTTCGTGCGCCTCGTTGTAAAGCGCCTCAAACGCTGCGCGCAGGTCGTCGGGCAGGGCTTCACCACGGTCCTCGCGGTAAAACTGCGCATATGCCTCGACCAGGCTCTTGGTGTGATCTACGCCGCGCACCCGCTCGCGCTCGCTGCCGGGGACTGACTGCTCGACGATCAAGAGATGGGGGTAGTCGGCCTTGAGGCGGTCCTTTAAGCCGGGCTCGAGCCGCTCCATGGTGATAGACAACTTGGCCCAGCCACTAAAGCCGGCGATCTCGGGCAGATAGCGCTCCAACTCGGCGCGCTCACACCGAAAGTGCTTGAGCCGTTTGCCGCCCTTAAGCCGGTGCTCAAGCACCTTGGTTGACTGCCCCAGCGCGGCCTCAATGAGATAGACCACCTTATGGTCGCCTTTCTCACCGAAATCGAGCTGAATAATGCTCCCGGCATAGCGCGCTTGGTTCTCCGCTAACCCCGCCACCGTTTGCGGCTTGTGGATATGCCCCAGCGCCAGGTAGTTCACCCCCTCCGGCACCAGATCGGCGCTTACGGTATAGGCCTCGGTGCAGTGAAAAGTATACTCGGAGTTAGCCAGCGTTGCCCCCTCCATGGTGGTATGCATCATCAGCAGGTTGACCGCGTCGCCTCTAAACCCCGCTGTGAGGTTGTTAATGAGGGTCCGCATCCCAGCTCGGTAGCGGTCGCGCCACGCTCCGGGGTCGCCGCCCAGCAGCTCGGCCACCTTGACGATCCGCCGCTCGGAGACAAACGGCAAGGCGGCGATCCGAGCCTTTTCACCCTTGATGACAAGCTCTAGCACCCCTCCTTGTCCCGCCACTCTGGCTTCACCTACGACGTGTACGTCGGCCAGCCTGAGAAGGCGCCCCACCGCGTCCAGGCGCACCGGCGAGTCGTGGTTGCCGGCGATGACTACGCTCGGGATGCCGGCTTGGCCAGTAGTCAAGAAGAACTCGTAGACGGCCTCCTCGGCGTCCGGCGTGGGGTACTTGCTGTCGAACAGGTCGCCCGCGACCAGAATCAGATCGACCGCTTCGAGTTGCGCTAGCTCGGCGATTTCGCGCAGCACCTGGCGGATTTCGGGGGTGCGGCTCTGGCCGTGCAGGGTGCGCCCGGCGTGCCAGTCGGCGGTGTGGAGGAGTTTCATTCCGATCAGTGTAACGCAGCAGCCCATAAGCTACACAGCTTCACTGCCGCTAACAGAGTCGGCTAACTGGTATGCTCTCCCTATGCGCGGCCTGCTGAGTTTCATTCTGCTGCTAACCGCTGTCTTTTTCGTGGTCGGCGAGTTCTTCGGCGGTTGGTACCTGGGCTTGCCGCCCCATACCCCCGTCTTGGTCTATAAAAAGACCCACACCGCCGAGCTGTCGCGGCGTACCACCACCGCCCAGCAGTTTACCTTTGGCGTGGAGGGCAGCTTAAGCCGGGGGACAGTGATGATCGAGGCTTCTTTTGAACAGCTAGCCAGCTTCCAAACCGGGCAAGCCGGTAGGCCTGAGCGGGTGGTATTCCGAGCCGAGTTCGGTGCCGGCCAGCGAATTACTGTTAATGAGACGCTCCGTCAAGGGCAGGGAGTTTACCGGATAAGGCTGATCTTTAACGACGCCACCGGCACTTTAAGGCTGACGCTCCCACCTGCGGGCACGCTGTGACGATAGGCAAGACGATAGGCAAGCTGTGTCAGCTTACAAAGCCGGTCAGAAGAGCCGGAATTGCCGGTTGAAGGTTGTTGGTTGTCCCACTTCCCACTTCCCACTTCCCACTTCCTACTTCCTACTAACCACTGCCCTCGTGCCGACAGACTGAGAGCCTGACCAGCCCAAATGCGCACCTGCTTACAACACAATCAGCGCCTTGTCGCTATGCGACAGCCGCTCGTAGCCGGTCTCGGTAATCACCGCCAGGTCTTCAATTCTCACTCCGGCCAAGCCGGGGATATAGACGCCCGGCTCCACGGTCACCGTCATGCCCGGTTTAAGTACCTGGGAGATAGTCTTGGACAGCCTGGGGCCTTCGTGAATCTGCAAGCCCACGCCGTGGCCTAAGCCGTGGCTGAAATAGCCATCCAGACCGGCTTCGGCTAGGATGCCGCGGGCCAGCGCGTCGATCTCCTGGCCGTCCTTGCCGGGGGCCAGCGCGGCCAATGCGGCTTCTTGCGCACGCAGTACGGCGTCATACAGGCGGCGCAATTCGCTGCTGATCTCACCTAGCGCCACGGTGCGGGTCATGTCGGCATGGTAACCCTGGACTTTAGCGCCAAAGTCGAGGGTGACTAACTCACCGGAGGCTAGGCGCTTCTGCGAAGCCACGCCGTGCGGCATGGCGCTGCGCGGCCCGCTGGCTACAATGATCTCGAAGCTTTTGCCATCGGCGCCGTGCCGGCGCATAAAGGCTTCGAGCTCAAGCGCTATCTCGACCTCGCTGAGCCCCGGCTCGATGACCTCCAGGATGTAGCTGAAAGCTGCGTCGGTGATCCGCGCGGCTTCGCGCAGGTGGGCGAGTTCAGCAGGGGTCTTAAACAGCCGCAGCTCAGCTACCCAGCCGCTAGTAGCCACGACCTTGCCGTCAAGCTTCTCCTTGAGCTGTTCAAAAAGCTGCTGGGTGAGGTGGTCGGCCTCCACCGCCAGCGTTTTGCCCTGCACCCGCTCGGCTACGTCTTGGTGCCAGGGCTTGCCGAGTTCGGTAATCGCTACCTCAAGGCGCGACTCTTCGCCTGCCTGGGCGATGTAGCGCCCATCGGTCAGCAGCAGGGCGCCATCGGCACTCAGCAGCACGCGCCCGTCTTCAGGGCTGGAGAAGCCGCTTAAGTAGCGCACATTAGCTGGCGCACTGATCAGCAGAGCATCGGCACCGAGGCCGGCGAGCCGCTCGAGCAGCGTGGCAAGCGCGTTCATGACCCCTCCGCAATCCCCAGATAAGAGGCGACTTCCAGGCTGGCCCCGCCGACTAGGCCGCCGTTGATGTCGGACTGGCTCAGCAGTTCGGCAGCGTTCTCGGGCTTCATGCTGCCGCCATAAAGGATCCGGATCCCTTCAGCCAGGGTCGGGTAGAGCTTTAGCAGCGTGGCGCGGATCGCCCCGCACACCTCCTGCGCGTCGGCAGCGGTAGCGGTCTTGCCGGTGCCGATGGCCCACACCGGCTCGTAGGCGATGATCAGCTCCGCAGCCATCTTGAGGCTGATCCCTTGCAGGCAGGCTGTGAGCTGTCCCAGCACAATCTGCTCGGTCATTCCGGCCTCGCGCTCGGCGATAGTCTCACCGATGCACAGGATGGAAAGTAGCCCCTGCTCCTGCAGCCGCTGGAGCTTGGCGTTAATCAAGGCGTCGCTCTCCTGGTGGTACTGACGGCGCTCGGAATGACCGATGATTACGGTCTTAACCCCCACGTCGCGGAGCATGGCAGCCGAGACCTCACCGGTATAGGCGCCCGCCTTATGGGCGCTGACATCTTGAGCGCCGGGCAGCACGGCCGTTCCTTGCACAGCCTCAACCAGTGCGGGGAGGTGCGGATAAGGCGCGCAGATGGCTAGATCGGCATTTAATACCGTGCCGGTCAAGGCGTCTTTGAGATCGCGAACCCAGGCCGAGACTTCACTGGGTAGTTTGTTCATCTTCCAGTTGGCGGCGATTAAAGCTTTTGGTTTCATAGCGCCTTAGGATACCCTGTTTGGTCGTGGGTGGGCAGCACTAAGGCTGATCACCGCCGACCTGGTGGCGGTGATCGCATCGACAGCAAAAACCGTACTTTAGGCCTGGGCCGGCACACCCTCGGGCTTGCGCCGTTTTGGCGCCTTTTCGTTGGGGTCTTTGCCCTTGGCGTTGGTTTCGAGTGCGCTCAGGCCGCCTACTAGCGCCTGCTCGAGCACCTGGTCGAGGCTATCGACCGGGTGAAAGGCCAGGGTGCGGCGCAGATGAACGGGAATATCGCTTAAGTCGGGGGTATTTTTGACGGGATAGATGACGTGCTTGATGCCTGCGCGCTTAGCCCCCAAAGCCTTCTCGCGCAGGCCGCCGATCGGCAAGACCCGCCCGCGCAGGGTAATCTCACCGGTCATGGCTACATCCTTGCGAACAGGCAGATGCGTCAGCGCGCTAATCAGCGAAGTAGCCAGCGCTACCCCGGCGCTGGGGCCCTCTTTGGGGGTGGCTCCGGCGGGGACGTGGATGTGGATCTCGCTCTCTTCGAGCAGCTCCTTGGCGATGCCGAAGCGCTCGGCGTTCATCTTGGCGTAGGTCAGGGCGGCTCGAGCCGACTCCTTCATCACCTCGCCGAGCTGCCCGGTCAACACAAAGCCGAACTTGCCGGGCGTAACCGAGGTCTCCACGAACAAGATGTCGCCCCCTACCGGGGTGTAGTACATGCCGGTGGCAACCCCGATCAGGTTCTCCTGCCCCTCGGCTTCGGAGCTGTACTTTTCAGGGCCCAGGTGGGGCTCCAGGCTGCGCTCACTGATCCGCACCCGCTTGGCTTCGCCCGACGCGATCCGCCGGGCTGCCTTGCGTGCC
>JAGXSO010000079.1 GCA_018333775.1 Truepera sp. | reverse complement strand
GCCGGCAGCGCCGCCGGCGGCATCAAGGTGGCCCGCTGGTTGATTATTAGCAGGCAGGCTGCCCGCGAGTTGCGCCACACCCTGCACCCTCGAGCGGTAGTCCCGCTGCGTGTCGGCCAACGCACCGTTCCCGAGGAGGTATTGCGGGCGGTCGCGGCCTTCGTCACGCTGTACATCGGCCTCTTTGCCGTCACTACGCTGGCGCTGGTCTGGCTCGGCGCCGACTTCGTCACGGCGCTGACCGCTGCCATCGCCTGCATCGGCAATATCGGGCCAGGGCTGGGCGCGGTCGGACCGATGCTGAACTTTGCCGAGCTGCACCCGGTCAGCCGGGGCTTGTTGATCTTCGGCATGTACGCGGGGCGGCTCGAGATCGTCACGGTCTTTATCCTGCTCGACGCGGAGACCTGGCGCCTGCCGCGCCTGCGCCTTAAAGCGCGGGGATAAGTTAGCGGCCGGTTTTTGGCTGGATAGTTCAGTAGAAGAACTCTTCAAGGTGATAAAGCGCGACCTTCACCTTGGGGTGGGCCTGGCGGATGCCGCGCTTCAGAGCCTCGTACTGCGTTGCCCGCTCATCGTCGCTGAGCGCCCGGCTACCCAGTTCGGCAGCGCGCTGAGCATAGACCGAGCCGGGGTGCTCGATGAAGGGTGAGAGGTAGACCAGGTCGCCCTTGGTGAAAGGGATAGCCGCTAGCAGCGCCAGGCTGTCGCGCAGGTGGGCCTCGGCAAAGGCGCTGCCGCCGGCCCCCACCATGACGATGGCCGAGACGCTCAGCCCGGCCCGTTTTAGCGTAGCGATAAACTCTTGCGCCTCGGCGGCGCTGCCGGGTTTGTTCAGCCAAGCTAAAAGAGCGTCGTGGCCCGTCTCCAAGCCGATATAGACGCGCCTTAGTCCGGCTCGTTCCAGCGCCTGCCAGTCGGCAAGCGGCTTTTTCTCCCCAGAAAAGACATCCACAAAGCCATAGATGCCGCGTCCGGGGAAGGCTGCTTGGGCGCGTTCGATTAGCGGCATAAGCCGACTATTGGCCAGCATCAGCGCGTTGCCGTCGGCTAAAAAGATGCTTTGGCGCAGGGCTACCGCCTCGCCCAGCAAGGCCGCTACACGCTCTATATGCTCGGTGAACGCCGCGGGCGTTTTGGCGCTAAATGGGCGATCCTGATAGAAGCTGCAGAAGGTGCAGCGGTTCCAGGAGCAGCCGAAGGTAGCTTGCAGCACCACCGCCTGGTACTGGTCGGGCGGGAGGATGCTGATCGGCAAGTAAGCCTCCTCGAAACGAGCGCGCTCGGCTAGCAGGCGCTGTGGTGTCCAGCTTAGGATGCGCGCCAGCCGGTCGCGGATCCGAGCGCAGCGAGAATGATTTCGGAGTACCTGCGGCAAGGGTTCGGCCATCAGCGGCCCGACACTCTTTAGCACCGCGACAAACTGCGCCGCTGCCGCCTCTTCAGACAACTCCCAGCGCTGCCGTACCCCATCCTCCCGCCGTCGCCCAAACACCCGCGAGGCCAGTGAGCGCTTGTAGACGGTGCCGCGTAAAAACCAACTGAGCGGGCGGCCCTGCAGGTCGAAGCTGTAGACCTCCTGGCGGTTGGGGCTGATCACCGTGGCTGCGGCCTGGGCGCCTAAGAGCCAGTCGCCGTGTTGCAGGCTCATCTGGCGGCATGCCGGCGCAAGGCCGTAATCAGCGGCTTAAGGAGGGCGGACTTGAGCTTCAAGGCTGCACGGTTGACCACCAAGCGGGCGCTGCTGCCCATGATCACCTCGATCTCCGTAAGCTGATTGGCCCGGATCGTCCCCCCGGTTTCCACCACGTCCACCACTGCGTCGGCCAGGCCCGTTAGGCAGGCTAACTCCACGTTCCCCGAGAGCTTGACCACCTCGGCTGTTAGCCCTTTACGGGCTAGGTACTGCCGAGTCAGGCGCGGGTACTTGCTGGCTATCCGGGTGATCGGCCCGGTCGCCCCGAGGGGGCGGATCAGCGACAGGCGGCAGGTCGCAAAGCCCAGATCGACCGGTTCGAACAGCGCCGAACCGGCCTCTAGCAGCACATCCTTGCCAACTACCCCGGCGTCGGCCACGCCTAGTTCAACATAGGTCGGCACGTCGCTATTGCGCATCTCAATGATCCAGGCGTCGCCGGCGTCGTGCTTAAGCCCGCGACCGCCGGGAGGGAGGGTAAGCTTCAGGCCGGCCGCCCGCAGCGCCGCCAAGCTGGTGTCTAGCACTCGCCCCTTGGGCAAGGCCAGCGTCAGCTTAGTCATGGTACCCCTCCCGGTAGGCCTGGTAGAGCGCACTTAGCACTTCTTGCTCGGGAGGATCGGCCACGATAGGGATCAGGCCGTCGGGGGAGAGCAGGTAGGCGCTGCCGCACCATCGCGCGTACTCCCGCGCCGCTTCGAGGTCGGCGTAAAGCGCCCGCTCCACGGTGTACCCCTGGGTGCGGAAGTAGCGCGCCGCGGCGTCGTCGAGGCTTAACAGCAAGGGTGGCCGCAAGCCCGGCCCCCGCCCGTTGAGGGCGCTGAGCAGGCGCTCGAGCCCCAAGGCAAAGCCCGCGGCATAAGGTAGCAGCGCCCCGTCGTAGCGCCCGCCGCCCAAAAGGGGCTGGCCAAAGTCGATGGTGTAGGCGTTAAACATCACCCCGGTGTAGTAGTTGAGCCGCCGCGCCATGCCGAGGTCAAGAAGCAGCTCGCTGTCGTCCTCGAACTCGCTTAAGACGGCCTCCAGGCGGTCGAGTTCGGCCATCGTCTCGGGCCAGGGCATGGCCTGCCGGCCTTCTATTAGCACCTGCACGTCGCCGTAAAGGTCGGGGACCAGCAGCAGCGCGCGGCGCAGGTCGGCTGCCAGCGGCCGGGCCTCGAGCAGGTCTAGCATGGTTCGCTGATCCTTGCGGTGGATGGCGTCAGCCAGAGACTCGCGCTCCCCCTCCAGGAGATTAGCCAGGTTAAAGAGCGCCCGCACCACCCCCGGATTACCGATCTCTACCCGTGGCGCCAAACCGACCTCGCGCACCGACTCGCGGGCTAAGTGGATCAGCTCGGCGTCGGCCCGGGCATTACTGACTCCGACCAGCTCGAGCCCTACCTGGGTGAACTCGCGGGCGCGGGCCATATCGGCGTGAGCCTGCCAGAGTTTGCCAGTGTACTGAAGCCGCCGCGGCCGATCGGCCTCCGGGTAGCTTGCCTTGACGAGCCTGGCTAGTGCCGGAGTGAAATCGGCGCGCAGCGCCAACACCTCGCCATCGCGGTCTGAGAGCTTAAACGACTTGTGAGCGGCGGGGTGCAGCGGATCGTAGCGCTCGAGCGCCGGCACCTCGACCGGCTGGTAGCCCCAGCTCTGGTAGAGGCGTTGCAGGCGCTCGGTGATCCAGCGCAGTTGGGCTTGTTGCTCGGGGAGGCTATAGCGGGTGCCGTCGGGCGGCGCAAGGCTCATAACAGTAGCCTACCGCGTGGTGGGCTCACGGCACCAGCTCGACCAGCTCGAGCAGCAGGTAGCGCGTTACCCCCTCGCCGACCGGTCGGGTCGCAAAGGCGCGCACCTCGCCGGCGGCCAACTCGGGGATCACGGCATGAGTGGCGCCGACCAGCGCCCTCCCCTGATACAGCAGATAGCTAACAAACACCGCCGGGTAATGGTGGCTGCTGTCGTTGCGCACGACCCCGCGGATGACACCCTCACTCAAACTATCCTCGAGGAGGGTGAGGAAGCTGTTTTCACGGGTGCGCAGCAGCTCGCTCAGTTCGCCGCTGGCCCGCCGATCGATCCAGACCGCCAGGTTTCGCTCCTCGCCAACCGTCACCTTACCAACAAAGGGGCGGTACAGACTGGGATCGGCCACCACCGCATAGCTGACCTGACTGGTCGGCACGCTGGCGCTAAGCGGGCTCTGACCGATAAGCTCCCCCTGGAGGTAGATCAGTGCCCCTGCGGGATCGGTGGTGATGGTCAGCTCAACCAGGGGCGGCTCGAGCCTTACCTCTACCGCCGGAACCGGCACGCTCACCGGAGCATGCTCCGGCGTAAGGAAGCTCAGCCCACCAGCGACTACCAGCAATAGGGCCGCCAGGCCCAGCAGGCTCTGGGCGCTGCGCTGCGCGTAATGGAGCGACCACAGGCGCGCCAACGCCCACCACAGCAGCCCCACCAGCAACAGCCACAGACCGGCTAGCAAGAGCAGTCCAATAGCCACGCCGCTTACTTTATCAGCCCTGTAGGCGCGGCGACCAGAGCCTCTGCTTAAAGCCGCTACGCTTAGCGCCATGACAACCATAGAGACCGCCACCCTCGGCGGCGGCTGCTTCTGGTGCCTGGAGGCTGCGTTTAAGGAGCTGCGCGGCGTTAGTCAGGTGACTTCAGGCTACGCCGGCGGGCATCTCCCTAACCCTACCTATGAGCAGGTCTGTAGCGATACTACCGGCCATGCCGAAGTGGTCCAGATCCGCTTCGATCCCGCTCTTCTGAGCTACCGCGATCTGCTAGCGGTGTTTTTTACCATCCATGACCCCACTACCTTAAACCGCCAGGGGCACGACATCGGCAGCCAGTACCGCTCGGTCATCTTTTATCACGACGAGGCGCAGCGGGAGGTGGCCGAGGCCGTGATGGTCGAGGTTGCTCCACTGTGGGACGATCCGCTAGTCACCGAGCTGCTGCCCTTGCCCACCTTCTACCCGGCGGAAGACTATCACCACAACTACTTCGCCAACAACCCGGCCCAGCCCTACTGCCAGCTCGTAGTAGCGCCCAAGGTGGCCAAGGTGCGCCAGCGCTTCGCCGCCAAACTGCGCCGCCTCAGCGACCTCCGCGCGGGGGAATGAGCCGTTTCGCCGAACTTCCCGATAGCTTCCTGAGCGCATTACAGGTGCCGGGCAGCGTGCTGCTGGAGAGCAGTCGGCCCGACCCTGAGGAGTACACCTCGCTCTTGTTCAGCGAGCCGCTGACGGTGCTGACCCTTAGCGATGCGCGCGGTGTGGCAACCTTCTTTGCCGACGTCGAGCGCTACCTGGCCGCAGGATACTTTCTGGCTGGCTACCTCACCTACGAGCTAGGTTATGCCCTGCAGGGGCTGGCCTCGCTGATGCCGGAACTGGATCAGCCGCTGGCCTGGTTGGGCGTCTACCGCCAGCCCAGGCGCTTCGATCACCGCAAGGCTTCGCCCGACCATAAGGCTTCGCCCGACCATTACGACGGCGGCGCATTTAGCCCACATGCGCCGCTTAAGATCGGTACCCCCCGGTTCGGGCTCGAGCCCGAAGGCTATACCGCCAAACTTAAGCGCATCCGCGACTATCTCGAGGCCGGTGACTGCTATCAGATCAACTTCACCGACCGCTTTAGCTTCGATTTCCAGGGCTCGCTACCGGCCCTTTATCAGCAGCTCAAGACCGCGCAGCGCGTCCCTTACGGCGCCTATCTCAACACTCCGGAGGCGCAGTTTCTTAGCCTTTCGCCCGAGCTATTCTTCCGCGTTAGGGGCGGCGTCGTTACCGCTAAGCCGATGAAGGGGACGCTGCCGCGCGGGCGCACCCCGGAAGAGGACGCGGCCCTCAGCCAGGAGCTGCAACAGGACCCCAAGAGCCGCGCCGAGAATGTGATGATCGTCGATCTCTTGCGCAACGACCTGGGGCGCATCTGCCAGACCGGTTCGGTGCGGGTGCCCAAGCTCTTTACCGTCGAGGCTTACGACAGCCTGTTGCAGATGACCTCGACGGTGACCGGGCGGCTTAGACCGGGGGTTACGGCGCATCAGCTCTTTGCCAGCCTGTTCCCGTGCGGCTCAGTCACCGGCGCGCCCAAGCGCCGCGCTATGGAGATCATCCGCGGGCTCGAGGCCCGGCCCAGAGGCCTCTATACCGGCGCCATCGGCTACTTAGCCCCCGATGGCGACGCCGCTTTCAACGTAGCTATCCGCACCCTGACCGTGCGCCAGGGGCGGGCCGAGCTGGGGGTGGGGAGCGGCATCGTGATCGACTCCAAGCCCACGGAGGAGTACGCCGAGTGCCTGCTAAAGGCCCGCTTCTTGACCGACCCCACCCCGGTGTTCACACTCTTTGAGACCCTGCGCTGGGAGGCCGGCTACCCCTTTTTGAACGCACACTTGGCCCGGCTGAGCCGCTCGGCGGCCTACTTTAACTACCCCCTGAGCACCGAGGCCGCCCGCACCGCCCTGCTAGAGGCGGCAAAGGCGTTTCAGCCAGAAGGCGTCTACCGCGTCAAACTGAGCTTACACCGCGACGGGCGGCTCACCGTTACGGCGCACCCCTTCACCCCCGACACCGGCCCGGTACGGGTAGCGCTGGCTGCGACCCGCACCGACAGCCGCGACCGCTTTTATTACCACAAGACCAGCCACCGCCCGCGCTACGCTGAGGCTACTCGCTGGGCGCAGCAGCACGGCTTGGCCGACGTGCTGTTCTTCAACGAGCGCGGCGAGCTCACCGAAGGGGCCATCTCCAACGTGTTCATCGACAGAGGCGGCTATCTCTTTACCCCCGCCCTCGCCTGCGGGCTGCTGCCCGGTGTCTACCGCCAGCACCTGCTGGCGACCCGTGCTAAGGCCCGCGAGGCCGTGTTGAGCGAACGCGACCTCCTCAGCGCCGACACCATCTACCTCTGTAGCGCCCTGCGCGGCCTGCGCCGGGTCGAGGCGGTGGTGACTGCACCCTACTGGTGACCGAGCACGGCCCCGAGTTGCTGACTGACTACCCGCACCTTTTACAGCACCCTTCCCGAACCGGTCGGCTGGATATCCGGCTGCGCTTATACTACCTTGCATGAGTGCCCCGGCACCCTGGCTCGACACGCTGCTTAGCAGGGTGCGGGGCCGGGCCGGGCCGGTGGTTATCGAGGCCGACCCGCGCTGGGGCGTGCCTCACCTTATCGCCGCGCTTAATGCGCCGCAGCAGCCGCTAATCTGGTGCGACCTGGCCCCGGCCGATGCCGACGACCCGGTGGCCCAGGGCAACAAGCTGGCCGAGGCCGTGAGACGCGCCCTGGTAGGGGCGCATGATCATGCGCCCCTACTGTTCGGCTACGGCATGCCCTATCGCTACGGCCTGAGCGTACTGCGGCAACACCTGGAGCTGCTCGGCCCCTTTACCTTTGCCCTTTTGCACGCCGAATATGGCCCTGCCCTGGCGCGGGATCTGCTGGAGTTCCAGAGGGATAATAACCGCGTGGTTCTACACTTCAACCGGCTACCGGACGGCTTCTCGCTCCCTGCCCACGCCTTGCTGCTCGGGCCGGGCGAGCTACGTATGAGCCAGGCTGAGGCGCTGGCGCTGGTTGACGGGAAACTGACCGGAGATGAAGCCCTGGCGCTGTGGCAGCTCGCCGATGGCGCTTACGAACCGTTCATGGTCGCCCTGCACGAGCGCCTGTCGCTGCCTCTGCCCCTGCGCCCAAGCCCGGAAGGTTCAAGGCCGATTCCCGGCCTGGAGCCCGAGCCAAGGCCCGCCCAGCTCCTGGAGATTCTCTGGCGGCAGGGGCGGTATCTGGAGGCTCTGGAGCTGGCCGTCCAGCACGCTCCCGAAGAAGTCCCGCAAGTGCTGACCGAGGCGGGGGATTACTTCTGGGAACGAGGTCTGGAGGCCAGGGTCTACGCGCTACTTGAAAAGCTCTCCCAGCCTTTTCGACGCCTTCCGGTGGTGCTCGGCTACCGCCTGGTCGCGGCGCTGACACTGGGCCAGGAGAAGGCCCTATTGTATGAGGTCGCTGCTGCGCTAGCAGAGCAAGACCTGCCCGACCTGCGCGCCCTCTATGCCGAGGCGCTGTTTGAACAGGGCGATAGCGAAGGGTACTTAGCCGAAGCTGAACGGGCGGCCAGAGCTAGAGAGACGCCCCAGACCCTCTACACCTACGGCCGCGCCCTGGGCCTGCGCGACCCCGAGGCAGGGCTGGCCCTGCTGGAACAAGGCTTGCGGCTGGCCGAGCACGAGGGCAAGGCGCTGCTAGCGGTCACCATCGCTGATGCCCTGGCCTCGCGCCAGTCCCTCTTGGGGCGCTACCGGTCTGCTGTTTATTGGGCCGAGTGGGGGCAGAGGCTCTATCGCCAGAGCGGTCTCAGCCAGATCTCTTTGCGCCTTGGGCTGCTCAACGAATGGGCCTACGCGCGCATCTTGCAGGGCGGCGCGGCAGGGCTGGAGCTAGAGCTGCGGGCCGAAGTCCACAACTTGGTAGAGGTTCGCCCTTCGCTCTCAGAGCTCTTCCAAACGACGCTAGCCGACCTGCTGTTGAGCCAGGGTGAGGCAGCCGAGGCTGCCGCCATCTACCGTGTGCTCTGGCAGGAGAACCAGCGGCGCGAGCGGGTAGGCGCGCTGGCCAACCTGCTGGTGCGGGCTCTGCTGGAGGTGGGTGAGGAAGAGGAGGCGCTGGCCGTTGCCGAACAGGCCCAGGAGCTCACCCGTGGGCTCGAGCCCCTGCGGCAACGGCGCGCCCGCCTGGCCTGCGGCATGGCCCTGAGCTTTAGCAACCCCGGGCAGGCCGTCCCCATCCTCGAGGGCGTCTTGTCCGACTTTAGTCAGCCGCTTCTTGCCGAGCGTCTGGCGCAGGCCGGTTTTTACCTGGCGAGAGCCTACCTTTTGACCGGCCAACCAGAGCAAGCGCGCACCGCCCTGGCCCGAGCCGAGATGGGCCTCAGCGAGCTGGGCGAGAGCGGCTTGCGCCACCTGGCCGGCCCAGCAGAGGCGTTTTACGAGGTGAAGCGGCTCCTGAAGGGGGAGCAACACGGGTTGGAACTCTCCTTTTTTGAGACTGCCATTGCTCGGTTGAACGGTAAGCCGCTTAGCCTTCGCCCGCGTTTTGCCGAGTTGCTGCTGGCCTTATCACTTCACCCCCAAGGGCTCAGCGGCGAGCAACTTACTCTGGCGGTCTACGGCGAGTATGGCGACGTGCAGCGCTGCGCGGTCGAGATAGGCCGGCTGAGAAAGCTGGTGCCTGTTACCAGCCGCCCCTACCGGCTGGGGGTAAGCGTCACGGCGGACTTTTTGAAGCTTGGCGAGCTTGTTCAAAACAACCGGCTGCTGGAGGCGCTCGAGCTCTACCGCGGCCCGCTGCTGCCCGGGTCCGAGGCGCCGAGCGTGGTGGAGAAGCGGGTCTTTCTGGAAGAGGCTTTGCGCCAGGCCATCCTCCGCAGCCAGGATCCAGAAGCCCTCTGGATGCTGGCAGAACGCTTGGTTGATGACCTGGAGGTGTGGGAGAAGGTGCTGACGCTCCTGGATAAAAGCGACCCGCGCACCGCCGTTGCCAGAGCGCGGGTCAGGGGGCTGGTTGACAGCTACGACGCCTAGCGTTCAGCGGCCTTTGCAACGGCAACGCCGGGCGCCTCACCAGCGCACTTCCGTCCGGGGTCTCTACCGTCGGCCAGAGCAAAGCCAGCACACAGAATCAGCAGTACGAGTACACCAGCCAGAGTCCGCTTCATAGCTTACCTCCTTCTGCCCTGGGGTTGATTGTGCCAAGGCCAAGGTAACAACCACCTAACATGCCGACTGCTCAGGGATGTTAGGTGAATGTTAGGTTGCCTGCTGGAGATGTTAGGTGAATGTTAGGTTGTAGCCCATATACTCTACAGACAATGAAAGGAGGTGAGGAGCCATTGGCTATCATTGACAGGCACTGCAACAAGATGGAGGAGGTGGATCACTCACTGGACCTTATGAGTACCCCACGCAACCCACAGATGCGCAAGATCAAAGATGGTTAAGCGCGCACGGAGTAAGGCAATTTTGGCGACCCGAGGGGTTAGGAGAATCTCGATGCACAAACGATCCGTAATCACTGGCTTCGTTCTGCTAATGGTTCTGGCAGCATGCTCGATGGGGCCGATCGCCGATCCCAACATGGAGCGTGAGCATATTGAAGCTGTTTCAGAGAACTTGGAAGACTGGATTCAGCTTGGGCCTGGGTTCCGCTATTATGAACGGCCAGGGAGTATCGGTTTTTCAATCGACTACCTGAGCATAGATGAAGCGACCTTGGCAGCGCTCGAAGCCAAGATGCAACAGGTCAAGAGCCTAATGAAAGTCGAACCTCAAGTTCGCACAATCTACAGCCAGGGATGGAGTGACATTCTGCAAGAAGTTTCGTCCAACGTTGAGTTAATGGTGGCAGCAGGAATGTTCCCATATAGCGCACGGGGCGAGCTGCACATACAGAGTTACGTATAGGTGCGAAGCGAGAGCGACTGCCATGCCGAATTCAGGAAGTCCAGGAGCAAAGGGTTATGCTACCGCCACGTGCGATCCGATGTTCGCTGGTAACAATGCTGTGAGTTCTGTCAATACTGAGGTAACGGCTCGTGCAGGCAATCACTGGCCACCGACAGCAAGAGATAGTGGGAGGTGGGATGCTCAGTCATTCAACATTGCGTTCGGAACCTTCAACTGCTCTAGTACCGCACGCGCTTGGGTAGTAAACAACTTGGGTTGGAACATCCGGTTCGCTAGCAGTCGAAATGATAGATGCCGCCCCTAAGGGTTAGGATTCGTCAGGTACGGCAATGGCCTTAAAGATCAAGGACTTGAATGCCCAAAGCGTGATCTCATTAAGCGCTGATACTAGCCTGATGGCACGACGTTGTCATGGTAAGCCATATTCATGGCGAAAGTTAATGAAGCTGTGTGTGCTATGGCTGTCCGAGCAAGGATTAAGATTGAAGTGGAAGGGGTGTCGACATGGCCCAAAGAATCAGAAATATAATATTCGGAGTTCTGGCTCAGTTATTACTACTAAGCGGTATCGCGACAGCACAGATTCAGCTCAATCCTGCATCACCGAGCCCAGATCTCCTGTGGCATTTCTTTGGTGCCGTCAATAGCGTCGAAGCACCATCGACCGAGGCACTGCGCAGCTTTTACCTGGCGGTCACTTATCAGGGTGAAATCCTCTTCACACATGCTCAGGAACTGGACCCGGCTGATCGAACCGTGATAACGGCCGGTGTCCTGGCAGTAGCATTACAAGGGGGATGCCGTGACGGCATCGTCGCTTTTGCGGGAAGCGAGCAATATCGGGTTGGTGGCCAGTCGACCTC
>JAGXSO010000078.1 GCA_018333775.1 Truepera sp. | reverse complement strand
TCAGCGCCGAGCGCTTAACGGTGGTGGGCGGGTTAGCCGAGCGGATGGTGAAGGTGGCGGGCCGGCCTTTTGCGCTCGAGCTAACCCCGGAGCTTACCAGCGCCGTAGCGGGCGCCGACTTTGTCATCACCCAGGTCCGTGTAGGGGGGCAGCAAGCACGCCATGAGGACACGGTGCTGGCCCTAGAGCACGGCGTGATCGGCCAGGAGACGACCGGGGTGGTGGGTTTTGCCAAGGCTCTGCGCACCATCCCCATGCTGCTTAAAGTGAGCCAAGAGATGCGGGCGCACGCCCCAGGCGCCATGCTCATCAACTTCACTAATCCGGCAGGGCTGGTTACCGAGGCGTTGCTGAAATATGGCGGGGTGCGTTGCATCGGTTTGTGCAACAGCCCGATCGGCACGCAGATGGCGCTCGCCAAGCGGTACGCGGTGCCCGCCTCGAGCATTGTGCTCGATTATGTCGGTCTCAATCACTTCGCCTGGATTCGGGGCGTCACCATCGCCGGCCGGGAGGTGCTGGACGAGGTAATGGCCGACCTGCTGGAAAGTGATCTCTCCTCGCTAGGGTACCATCGCGACTTCCTCACGGCGTTGCACATGATCCCCTCGAGCTACCTGCGCTACTTCTACCTTCAGCATGAGACGCTCGAGCACCTCCGGCAACAGCCACAGACGCGCGCGCAGGAGGTCATGGCCATTGAAGCCACGCTACTCGAAAAATACCGGCAGCCCCAGCTCAGCGAAAAGCCTGCCGAGCTTGAAAAACGCGGCGGCGCCCACTACTCCACCGCCGCGGTAGCCCTGATCCGCGCTATGGTCACTAACGCTGGTGAGCGCCACATCATCAATGTGCGCAACGGCAGCGCCCTGCCCGACTTGCCCGAGGAGAGCGTGGTGGAGGTGCCCGCCATCATCGATGCCGGCGGTGCTAAACCGCTCGCTATGGGCCGGCTCGAGCCGCCGATTCGCGGCTGGCTGCAGCTGCTCAAGTCCTATGAGCTGCTGGCAGTAGAAGCGGCGGTCGAGCAAAGCTATCACAAGGCGTTATTGGCCCTCTCCTGCCATCCGCTGGTTCCCTCGGTAAACAAGGCCCGGCTGTTAATTGCTGCTCTTAATGACAAGTATCAGCTAAAGCTGCGCTAATCCTCCTCACTCGCCAAGGCTTATAGCGGCACTAGCAGGGCCGAGCGGAGACATCGCGGCCTTGAGTCGGCTATGAAACCGTTTTCATAATCAAACTCCAACAGTCACTTTTCAGTCCCAAGCAGAACGGCTTCGAGCGCTCTTGGTTAAACGTTAAAACTATCGTTAGAAGCACAACTTTTATCAGATCAAGCGCGGCTGTCTGGGGTGCTGCGCTACGAGGGCTATTGACATTGCCCTGACTCTGTACTAGACTTTTACTGAAAGCGGTTTCGCAAGGAGTTGCAGTGACAACCATCAAGGAAGTCAGTCGCATCGCCCAGGTATCCGAAGCTACAGTGTCACGGGTGCTTAACGGCAGCGCCCCGGTCGCGGAGCCCACCCGGGCGCGGGTCGTGGCGGCCATGCAGCAGACCGGCTACACCCCTAACGCCTTTGCGCGCAGCCTGGCCACCAACCGCTCCGGCAGTATCGGCGTGGTAATCAATGAGATCTCCAGCCCGTTCTATAGCGGCATCGTCCGCGGCATCGAAGAGGTCGTGGAAGCCGCCGGTATGAACCTAATGGTCTCGAGCGGACACGCTAACCGAGCGCTCGAGCGCAAAGCGGTAGAGTCGCTCAGGCAGCGCCGGGCGGATGCGCTCATCGTACAGCTCGAGACGGTTTCCGACTACGACCTGCTGCGCTGGGCGGCTCACGCCACCCCGTTAGTCGTTGTCGGCCGCTACGTCCCCGAGCTGGCCAACCGCTGCGTCTATCTCGATAACGTGTTGGGCGGCTACCTGGCCACCAAGCACCTGCTTGATTACGGACATCGGCGTATCGCCCATATCACCGGCTGGCTGGCGATCAAGGATGCCCGCGACCGCTTAGAAGGCTATCGGCAGGCGCTAGCCGAGGCCGGCATTCCTTACGACGAAGGTCTAGTGGTCGAGGGAACTTTCGTGGAAGAGGGCGGGCAGCGCGGTATGAAGCGGCTGCTTAAGCGCCAGCTCGACTTCACCGCCGTCATCGCCGGTAACGATCAGACTGCGGCGGGGGCGCTTCATACCCTGCGCGAGCACGGTCTGCAAGTCCCTCATGATGTATCGCTGATCGGCTACGACGACGTTATCCTGGCCCGCTACCTCTACCCGGCGCTGACCACCATTCGCCAACCGCTCGTAGAGATGGGCCGCGCGGCTGCGCAGCTAGCCCTCACGGCACTCGGCGCCTTCAAGGCTGATGTGAGAGAGGAGGTGATAAGGAAGTTCGAGCCCACTCTGGTTGTTAGGGAATCGGTAACACGTCCGAAGTCACACTAGTGCAAGAAAGGATTAAAGCATGAAAAAACTCCTGGTTATCACGCTGCTGCTCATCATGGGCCTCGCCTGGGCCCAGACGACTAAGATCTCCATTGGCCTGTTTGAGCCGCTCAATGAGCATGTTGTTCGCGTCCTGCCCAAGTTTAACGAACTGCATCCCGAGATCGAAGTCGAGGTCAGGACCCTGGGCTTCATGGACCACCACAACACGCTGGTCACCGCCTTGGCCACCGGCTCGGGCGCTGCCGATGTGGTCGCCGTCGAGATCGGCTTTATCGCCAGGTTCGTAGCCGAAGGCGGCCTGGTCGATCTCGCTCAGCCTCCCTTCAACGCCGGTCAGTTCGAAGAGCTGTTTGTGGAGTATGCCTGGCTCCAGTCGAGAACTGCCGACGGCCGCCAGGTGGCGTTGCCGACCGATATCGCGCCCGGGGTCATGTATTTCCGCCGCGACCACCTGGCAACGGTAGGCGCCGATATCAACGAGGTCATCGGCTCCTGGGACAGCTATATCGAGTACGGCCGGCAGTTGCGTGAGCACGGCGTCTTCTTAATTGCTGACGCCGGCTCTGTTGCTAGCGCCATAATCCGCAGCGATATCCCGGTCGGTGAAGGGATCTATTTCAGCGCCGACGGCAGGCCGCTGTTAAACAGCGAGCGCTTCATCCAGGCGGCCACCATCGCCCAGCGCATCCGCCAAGAAGGCTTAGACGCCCAGATCGGCGCCTGGTCCAGCGAGTGGTTTGAAGCCTTCCGGCGCGGCACGGTCGCTACCGAACTCTCCGGCGCCTGGCTGGCCGGACACCTGGAGACCTGGATGGCTCCGGAAACCGCCGGCCTGTGGGGCGCGTCAGAGATGCCCGGTGGCGTGCTGGTAAGCTGGGGCGGCTCCTTCTATGGCATCCCCACTCAGTCACGGCAACAGGAGGCCGCCTGGAAACTGGTGCAGTTCCTAACCACCAATCCAGAGATCCAGCTCGATGCCTTCCGCACCATTAACGCCTTCCCGGCCATGCCCGTAACCTACGACGACCCGATGTTTGAGGAGCCGCTCGCTTTCCTCGCCGGACAGCAGGCGCGCCTGCTCTTTGCCGATATCGCCGGACGTATCCAAGGCATAGCCGTCCACCCCGGCGACATGGTAGCTGAAGAGATCTTCGGCTCGGCCATGGGCCAGATCCTCAACGAAGGTGTGGCTGTCGAGACTGCGCTCAACGAAGCGCAAAGGCTCGTCGAACGCCGCTTCCGCCGCTAAGACCCTTTAGGCTGTGGGGGGAACTCCCCCCACAGCAGTGAGGAGGATTGTGAGCAGCCCCCAATTACCGTTGAGCGTGCGCCTGGATCGCTTTCAGCGCCGCTTTGCTCCCTATCTTTTCGTCAGCCCTTTTTTTATCCTCTTCGCCATCTTTGGGCTGTTCCCCACGCTCTTTTCCATCTACCTATCGTTTCAGGCCTGGAATCCCGTGCAGGGGCTCGGCACCATGCGCTACGTCGGCGTCGAGAACTTCGTCTTCCTATTAGAAGACCCCTGGTTCTGGCAGGCACTGGGTAACACCTTCTGGATAGCAGTAGCCAGCGGGTTGCCTCAGCACCTGGTGGCCATCCCACTGGCCTTCGCCCTGGTGATGGGCGTGCGCAGCTTGCGCCATCCGCTCACTGCCGGCTACTTTCTGCCGTACATCACCTCGGCGGTGGCGGTTTCGATCGTCTTCATCACCATCTTCGGCACCCAATTCGGGGCACTAAACCAATTGATCGGCGTGCTGGCCACCTGGGCGCCAACCGCCTGGCTGTTTGAGGGAATCCGCGACCAGTTACCGATAAACTGGCTGGGTCGCGCTCCTTACATCAAGCCTGCCATCTCCATTTTGGTGTTCTGGCAGTTCTTCGGCTTCAACGTAGTGCTCTATAGCGCAGCGCTGATGACCATCCCCCGAGAGTACTACGAAGCGGCTGCGGTCGACGGCGCCAACCTTCCCCAACGCTTCTTCCATATCACTTTGCCGCTCTTGCGCCCCATGATCTTCTTCGCTGTGACACTCACCATTATCGGCAACCTCCAACTCTTTGATCAACCCTTCATGCTAACCGGCGGCACCGGCGGCTCCGGCCAGGCGGGGTTGACCGTAGCGATGTATCTCTATCGCACCGGCTTCGAGTGGCTTGATATGGGCACAGCCGCCGCCATGTCCTGGTTGCTCTTCTTGGTAATCGGCACCGCCACCTTTATCCACTTCAAGTTCTTTGGCCGCGGCGGCCTGGAAACGAGGGAGTGATGCAAGCAACCATTCCGGCACCGACAACCGAAGTCCGCTCTAAACGCCAGTCACGTTTCAATGGGCGCCTTACCAAAGGGCTGCTCTACCTCTTGCTGATAGTGATGGTCCTGGTTACGCTCTTCCCCTTTTACTGGATGTTCGTGCTAGCCACGCACACTCAGGGCAATATCTTTTCCGCGCCGCCACCGCTCTGGTTTGGCGATGCCCTAGAGCGCAACTATGAAAGCTTGCTCAGCCGGCTCCCCTTCTGGCGCAACCTCTGGAACAGCGTCTACGTGGCCATGATAGCCACGGTCACCACGCTTTTCTTTTGTAGCCTAGGCGGCTTCGGCTTTGCCATGTACCAGTTCCGCTACAAGAACCTGCTCTTTGGCCTGCTGGTCGTCACGCTGATGATCCCGGGGCTGCTGAACATCATCCCTTACTTCCTCATCATCCAGTTCTTGGGGTGGATTAATCAACCGATCGCGCTCTGGTTCCCCGGCATGGCCAGCGCCTTTGGCATCTTCCTGATGCGCCAGTACATCGCTTCTGCAATCTCCCGCGATCTGATGGACGCGGCGCGCATCGACGGCGCCACTGAGTTTCGCATCTATCGAAGCATCGTCGTGCCGCTCATCAAACCGGCCCTAGGGACGCTGGGTTTACTCACCTTCATCGGCTCCTGGAACAGCTTCATGGGCCCGCTGGTGGTGCTGCGTAGCCGCGAGGCTTTCACCCTGCCGCTGGCGCTGCGCAGTCTCGAGGGCCAGATTCAGACCGACTGGGGCGCCATCATGCTCGGCACGGCGCTGGCGGTGCTGCCGCTGCTGATCATCTTCGCTTTCGCCTCGCGCCAAGTCATCGAAGGGCTCACCGCCGGGTCGATCAAGGGGTAGCTATGAAAAGCTGGCTGTTATTGCTGGTATTAGCGTTCAGCACAGTGGCTCTTGCCTCAACCCCCGCCGCCGTCACGCTGCGGGTGGGGGAGGCTCAAGGCGAGATCTCGCCGCTAGCTATTACCGGCTTCAACTACGGCCTGATGATGCGGGTAGTAGGCTTTGAGGAATACTTTGGAGCGCTCAACCTTCGGGCCATCCGCTTCCCCCCCGGCAATCAGGCCGACGAGATGCTGTTGACGCCCGCCGTACTTGACGCTTTAAAGATGCACTGGGAGCTGCTAGGCCGGCCCCAACTGCTACTGGTTGCCAACCTGTTCGAGGCCACCCCTGAAGATGCGGCAGCGGCGGCTCGCTATCTCCAGCAGATCGGCATCCCGATTAGCGCCTGGGCCATCGGCAATGAGCCCGACCTTTACGCCAGCAATCGAGGCGATCCCTCCTGGACGCCGGAGAAGTACTGCGAGCGGTTTCGCGCTTACCGCGAGGCGCTAACGGCGATTAACCCCGACTGGCCCATCACCGGCCCGGCAGTCTCGGGCGCGCGGCCCGGCGGCGAGGTCTTTTTGCGCGAAGTGCTTTACCGCTGCGGCGATGTGATCGATGTCCTCACCTGGCATGTCTACCCCACCGACGGCACCTGGAGCGACGAGGCGGCGCTTGCCACCTCCTCGCTGGTGGGACAGGAGATTAACCGCTTTCGCGGCTGGCTTACCGACCCCGCGCTGAATCCGCTCGGCTACACCCGCGATATCGGGCTGGCCATTACCGAGTTTGGCCTCTCCTGGCGCACGCCCAACTTCCGCCACTTGGAGGATATGACTGCCACGCTATGGTTAGCCGATGCGCTGGGGCAGATCGCTACGCTGGGTGTAGACAAGAGCTACTACTTTGTGCTGCAAGGTTTGGGTGGGCATGGGCTCATCGACACTGCGGGCTGGGTGCGTCCAACCTACTACGTCTTTGCGATGCTGGCGGACTTTACCGGCACGGCGTTGCAGGTGGAACTTGATGCACCCTTGCTAACCGCCTACGCCGCCGGCAATGAGCGCGGCCTCCAGCTGCTGCTGGTCAACCGCGGCACCGAGGACAAGGCGGTAGTGGTTGAACCCATGCTTGAAGGTAACATTACGGTAAAAACGCTCAATGATGAGCTCTTCGATGAGCTGCTCGCTTATCGGGTAACGGAACAGGCAGCAGCGGAAGCTATCGCCGTGCCGGCCCGCTCGGTAATCCTAGTTAGGGGCACGCCTTGAGGTACAGCCTGGCGTTGCTGTTGTTGCTTGGCCTAGCGGTGGCGCAGCAGGTTGAACCCGGCGCGGGTGGCTACGTCACCAGGCGCCCTGCCGATATTATCGATCCGCCCGCTACTATCTTTCGCAGCGGCTGGGAAGGCCCGGCGCCGACTAACCGCTGGTGGAGTTCACTGCTGTGGACCGCTTTTTCCGAGACGCTTTACGCCGGGCCGCTGAGTTTTCAGGCGCGCCCTGAGGGGCTGGCGCTCGGGTATCCGCGCCTGATAGTCGATGAGGAAGGGTTCGCCATGCCCTTCATTGACGACATCACCGTGGGGCTCGAGCACTTCACGGCTGAGGCGGCACGGGTAACGCGGTTTGATGACTGGACGGTAACTGCCCGCTGGGAGGCGGCAGCGGACGAGAGATTCTTAGAGGCCACGATTGGGCAAGGCTTACCCTACGCCTATCTGACGCTGGGGGGCGAAAGGGCGCAGCTCCGCTTCCGCGAGATTCCCGCAGTATGGCTCGCGGCGCCGGGGAGGCTGGGGGTAACGGTAGCAGGTCGCCACTACGCCGTCTTTTACCAGGGTCAGGGGCAGCTAGACGGCACCTACCTGCGCCTCTTGGTCAGCCCAGGCGCGCTGTTGAGCGTCGCCGCACTGCCCGAGGCCAGCGAGGCGCTGCTCGAGCGCTTCGCCGCCTACGCTTTTCACCGACCCACCGACTCGCGGGTAGACTGGCGCTGGCTGCCCGATGAGGGGGTGGTTGAGATCGCTTTCACGCTCACCACCCAAACCCTACAGGGCGAAGCGGGCGGGGCGCTGATGGGGCTCTATCCGCTGCACTGGAAGCACACCGACACACCGCTAACCGACCTCCACTACCAAACGCCGCGCGGGGTGATGAAGTTAGCCGAAACTAACCATTTCACCATCCGCCTGCCTTATACCGGCGTCTTGCCGGTGTTGCCACTGGATGAGGAGGCCGCTCCTCTGTTGCGGGAGCTGCTGGCTGAGTATCTGGAGCGCGGCAGCTTCTTTCCGCTGTTCTTCGGGCAGATACGGCGGCCGGATTCGTATGCCGATGGCAAGAGCTTTGGACGACTGGCCGCGCTCTTGCCGATCGCCGAGCAGCTCGGGGAGACCGCGGCGGCAACCACGCTGCTGGAGGCTATGAAAGAGCGGCTGGCGCTCTGGTTCACGCCCGGCGACGGTCTGCCGCTCTTTTACTACAACGCCAACTGGGGAGCGCTGATCGCCGCGCCCACCTCGCACGGGCTCGACCAGAGCCTAAACGACCACGCCTTCCACTACGGCTACTTCTTACAAGCTGCCGCCAGCATCGCTGAGCGCGACCCGGCCTGGGTAGCTGACTGGGGGCCGATGGTAGAGCTCCTGATCCGCAATACCGCGGGCACTCGAGGCGATCCGATGTTCCCCTTTTTGCGCGCGCTCGACCCCTACCTGGGGCATGGCTGGGCCTCGGGGAGCGGCCTGTTCGGGCGCGGCAGCAACCTTGAGTCTTCATCTGAAGCGATCAACTTCGCCGCCGGGTTAATCCGCTGGGCTGAGGCGGTCGGCGATGCGGAGCTGCTAAATCTCGGCATCTACCTCTACGCTACCCAGACGGCTGCCGTCTGGGAGTACTGGTTCGCCGCGGGCGGCAACTTCCCGCCGGAGTTCCCGCATACCGCCATCGGCATCCTCTGGGGTGACGGCGGCGCCTACCGGACCTGGTGGACCTTAGACCCTGAAGCGATCCACGGCATTAACTTCCTCCCCATCACCGGCGGCTCGCTCTACCTGGGGCGCGACCGCGACTTCGTAGTCGAGAACTACCGGCACATGACGGGCGGGCGCGAGCGCCCACACTACTGGCCCGACATCGCCCTGTCTTACCTGGCACTAGCCGATCCTGAAGCGGCGCTGGCGCTGTGGAGCCGCGAGATCCGCCCGGAGTTCGGCGAGACCCGTGCGCGCACCTACCACTGGCTGCGCAGCCTGGCGCGCTACGGCACGCCATTAACGATTACCGCCGACACCCCCCAGTTTGCGGTGCTAGGTAGCGGCGACTCGCGCACCTACCTGGCCTTTAACCCGAGCGACGCGCCGCGCACAGTACACTTTTCTGACGGCGCGGTGCTCTTGGCGGCGCCAAATACCCTCACCATAAAGGAGATACCTTGAACACCCTGTTCCCCGCCGACTTCCGCTGGGGCGTAGCTACCGCCGCTTATCAGATCGAAGGGGCAGTGAGCGAAGATGGTCGCGGCCCCTCCATCTGGGACACCTTTTCGCACACCCCCGGCAAAACGTATAACGGCGATACCGGCGACGTAGCCTGTGACCATTACCACCGCTGGCCAGAAGATCTCGAGCTGATGGCGCAGCTCGGCATCCAGAGCTACCGTTTCTCGGTCGCCTGGCCGCGCGTATTGCCGCAGGGGATCGGGCGCGTCAACGCCAAAGGGCTAGACTTCTACGAACGGCTGGTCGATGGGCTGCTCTTGCGCGGCATCGAACCCAACGCCACTCTTTACCACTGGGACCTGCCGCAGCCGCTGCAAGACAAGGGTGGCTGGGCAAGCCGCGACACCGCCCAGGCCTTTGTCGCCTACGCTGACGCCGTGAGCCGACGCTTAGGCGACCGGGTTAAGTTCTACGCCACCTTCAACGAGCCCTGGTGCATCGCTATCTTAAGCCACGAAATCGGTGAGCATGCCCCCGGGTCTAACGATCGCCGCCTCGCCCTACAAGTCGCCCATCACGTGCTGCTTGCCCACGGGCTGGCCATGCCGGTACTGCGTAAAAACGCGCCCAAGGCTCAGCACGGCATCGTGCTTAACTTCACGCCGAGCTACGCCCTTGACGACAGCATAGAGGCGCAGCAGGCCGCCAGGCTGATGGACGGTACTTTCAACCGCTGGTTCGCCGACCCGATTTTTAAGGGGCGCTATCCCGAGGATATCTGGGAGCTCTATAGCGAACTGGTTCCCAAGGTCCAAGACGGTGACATGGCACAGATCGCTGCACCAATCGACTTCCTGGGGGTCAACTATTATACCCGCGTTACCTTCGGGGGCGACCCTGGCAACATCGAACGGACCGCTATGGGCTGGGAGGTCTTCCCGCAGGGGCTGCGCGACCTGCTACTGAGGCTTCAGCGCGACTATAGCTCACCCGTCATGTACGTCACCGAAAACGGTGCCGCCTACGAAGACACACTCATGGACGGCGCGGTACACGATCCTGAGCGCATCAGCTATTACGAGCGCCACCTTGCCGCGGTGCAAGAAGCGATCGGGGCCGGCGCCAACGTCAAGGGTTACTACGCCTGGAGCCTGATGGACAACTTCGAGTGGGCCAAGGGCTACAGCAAGCGCTTTGGGCTGATCTATGTGGACTACCCCACCCAGCGGCGCATCCTAAAGAGCAGCGCGAAATGGTACGCCGAGCTGATAGCCAAGCATCGGGTGATGCCGTGATCAGAACACTGGTATTTGCTGCCTTGCTGGCGCTTGTCACGCTGGGGCAGGCCCAGTTAGCAGCAGGGCATGAGCGGTTCTTGGGTAATATCAAGACCGCCGCACTCGATGAGGATTTTAGCCGTTACTGGAACCAGATCACGCCGGAAGATGCCGGCAAGTGGCTCTCGGTCGAAGCGCAGCGCGATACCATGGTGTGGGTGGTGCTTGACCGCATCTTCGACTATGGCAGGACGCACGGCATGCCGGTCAAGTTTCACACCCTGGTCTGGGGCCAGCAGGAGCCCCGCTGGGTAGCGGCCCTCCCACCCGAGGAGCAGCGCGCGGAGGTCGAGGAGTGGTTTCGCGCGGTGGCTGAACGCTACCCGGATGTGGCCATGATCGATGTGGTCAATGAACCCTTGCATCACCCACCGTCCTTTAAAGAGGCTCTGGGCGGCACCGGCGAGACCGGCTGGGATTGGGTGATCTGGTCTTTCGAGCGGGCCAGGGAGCACTTCCCTAATGCCCGCTTGCTGCTTAATGAGTTTAATATTCTCTGTTGCGCCGATAACCTGGCGCGGTACATGGAGCTAGCCAGGCTTTTGCAGGAACGCGGGCTGATCGATGGTATAGCGGAACAAGGGCACGGGTTCGAGCGCGCCGACCCCGCCGTGATCGCACGCAACCTCGATACCTTGGCTGAGCTTGGGCTTCCTATCTACATCTCCGAGCTGTGCCTGAATACCGCCGATGATAATCTCCAACTTCGGCTCTACCAGAACTTTTTCCCCATCTTCTGGGAGCACCCGGCCGTGGCCGGGGTGACCTTATGGGGCTACAAAGCCGGTGAGATCTGGCGACCCAACGCTTTTCTCATTGACTGGTTTGGTGAGGAGCGGCCCGCCTTGCAGTGGCTCAGGGAGTACCTGAACCCCGCCCAACCCATTGCGGCACGGGTGGCGGAGCTACTCGGCCGCATGACACTGGCCGAAAAAGTCGGCCAGATGACGCAAGTAAACGTCACGCGCCTAATGGGTAGGGGCGAGTGGGACCGTGGGCCGCTGAACGAGTATTGGCTGAGGCGCATCCTGATTGATAACCACGTGGGCTCGCTCCTCTCCGGCGGCGGCGCGGCGCCGGTTCCTAACCAGCCGGCGGCGTGGGCAGAGTTTACCAATACGCTACAGCGCTACGCCCTCGACACCCGGCTCGGCATCCCGCTCATCTACGGCACCGACGCGGTACACGGCCACAACAACGTAGTAGGCGCCACCATCTACCCGCACAACATCGGCCTGGCAGCGGCCTGGGACCCTGCCCTAGTTAAGGAGATAGCCGTCCGTACCGCCCGCGATGTGCGCGCTACCGGTATCCACTGGAACTTTGCCCCGGTAGCGGACCTGGGCCGCGACCCGCGCTGGGGGCGTTTTTATGAGACCTTTGGCGAAGACCCGCTGCTGGCAAGCGAGCTAGTAGCCGCCAGCGTGCGCGGTCTGCAAGCAGAAGGGCGCATCGCTGCCACGGTGAAGCACTTTATCGGCTACGGGCAGGCTATCACCGGCATGGACCGCGCCCCGACCTTCATCCCCCCACGAACCCTCCGCGATACACACCTGCCGCCTTTTGCAGCCGGAATCCGGGCCGGTGCCCTGACGGTCATGGCCAACAGCGGCTCGGTCAACGCCGTGCCGGTCCACGCTTCGCACTATCTGCTGACCGAGGTGCTGCGCGGCGAGCTAGGCTTTACCGGGGTAGTGGTCTCCGACTGGAACGATATTGAGAAGCTCGTAACCGTGCATCGGGTAGCGGCGACCTTCGCCGATGCCGTAGCCATGAGTATCAACGCCGGGGTCGATATGTACATGGTGCCCCACGACGCGGACAGTTTCACGCGCACCTTGCTCGAGCTGGTAGAGGACGGCGTTGTCACAGAGGCTCGCATCGACGAGGCGGTGACGCGCATCCTGACTCTTAAGATGACCCTCGGCCTGTTCGAAGATCCCTTCACCACAGCAGCCGAGGCCGCCGCGATTGTCGAAGTGGATCGCGACCTGGCACGCCGCGCCGCGGCCGCCTCCATTACCCTCCTTGAGAACGACGGCACGCTGCCACTAGAGGGCCCCGCCACCATCCTGGTCATGGGACCGGGCGCTGCTGACCTTGCCATGCAGATGGGTGGCTGGACGATCGGCTGGCAGGGGATCGAAAGCCGCGCGGAGATGCCGCCCGGAGTGACCGTGGTGCAGGGTCTGCAGGCTGGTGCCGCCGAGGGTGTGACGGTAAAGCACCTTCGTGACACCCGCGATGCCGCGGCGGTACAAGCTGCGGCTGACGAGGCCGATGTGGTAGTGATGGTGCTAGGTGAGGCGCCTTATGCCGAATGGTATGGGGACAGCACCTCGCTGGCGCTGCCTGCTGAGCAGCTAACGCTAGCACGCGCCGCAGCCGCTAGCGGCACCCCGGTCGTGGTGGTGCTCTTCGCCGGCCGGCCACTAGTGTTCCCCGAGGACTTTTGGCAGGCGGCCAACGCCGTGGTGATGGCATATCTGCCGGGCAGTGAAGGGGGCTCGGCGGTGGCAGATGTGCTCTACGGCACCCATAATCCCGCAGGCAGATTGCCCTTTACCTGGCCGCGCAGCGTCGGGCAGCTTCCGCTAACCTACGATGCCCTCCCCGGCCCTCAGACACCGGAACCGCTCTTCCCCTTTGGGCACGGCCTGAGCTACACCAGGTTCACACTGGGCGGAGTCGAGGCCGAGCTAACTGGCGACGCCATCGCCCTCCATTTCGAAGTCGCCAATACCGGGGAGCGCATCGGCAGCAAGGTGGTGCCGGTCTTTCTGCAGCGCCCACCCCTGCCGGTTATGGTGCCCGTGCGGCAGCTTGTCGGCTTTACGCGGGTGACGCTAGAACCCGGCGAGCGCCAAAGGCTAACCATTGATATCCCGCTCGAGCGCCTGTCGGTCGTCCTCGGAGATGTCCTAAGCGACACCGCTCCAACCGTGCTACCGGGGGTTTACACTCTTCATGTCGAGGGTGTGCGGGTGCGGGTCACCGTCCCTTGAAGGATCATTGCTGCATTCTGGGACTCCCTTAGGAATAACCCATGAACGTTCTTTCACCATCAGGGAGAATGGGGCGAACCTTGTGTTCGCCCCTACTTGAATACTCGAATACTTGACTACGGATTTACAGGAGCTCAACATGGCTACGTCTTCCCCCCACCAGAGGCTGATCAAGAACCCCATCCTGCGCGGCTTCAACCCCGACCCTTCGATCCTGCGCGTAGGTGACGATTACTTCATCGCCACCTCGACTTTTGAGTGGTTTCCGGGCGTGCAGATCCACCACTCCAAAGACCTGGTGCATTGGCGGCTGCTGACGCGCCCGCTGAGCCGCGCCAGCCAGCTCGATATGCTCGGCAACCCGGACTCGGGCGGCATCTGGGCGCCACAGCTTAGCTACCACAACGGGCTCTTTTACCTGATCTACACCGATGTCAAGACCTGGGGCGTCGGCGAAGCCTTCAAGGACACCCACAACTACCTAGTCACCGCCCCTGACATCCTCGGGCCGTGGTCGGAGCCGATCTACCTTAACTCGAGCGGCTTTGACCCTTCGCTGTTTCACGACACGGACGGGCGCAAGTGGTTCTTAAACATGGTCTGGGATCACCGCCACGGGAAAAACGCTTTTGCCGGCATCCTACTGCAAGAGTTCGATCCTGCGACACAGAAGCTGGTCGGCCCGGTGACGAATATCTTCACGGGGACTCCGCTCCGCGTCACCGAGGGGCCTCACCTGTACAAGAAGGACGGTTACTACTACCTTGTCACTGCCGAAGGCGGCACTACCTACCAGCACGCTGTTACCATTGCGCGTTCGCGCACTATCACCGGGCCCTATGAAGTTCATCCCGACAATCCGCTGCTAACCGCGCACGGTAGGCCGGAGCTGGCGCTGCAAAAGGCCGGGCACGGGAGTTTGGTGCAGACGCAGAGCGGAGAGTGGTACTTAGCCCACCTCTGCGGGCGCCCTTTGGAGCCTTTGGGGCGCTGCAATCTAGGCCGTGAAACAGCGCTGCAAAAGCTCGAGTGGAATGATGGCGATTGGCCGCGCATAGCTGGCGGCGGCAATGTGCCGCGCTTAGAGGTCCCCGCCCCTGACCTTCCAGCGCACCCCTTCCAGCCGGACAATGAACGTGACGACTTCGACGAACCGACCTTAGGCCTTCACTGGCAGACGGTCCGCATTCCGTTCGATGAGAGCTGGCTCTCGCTCACCAAGCGCCCCGGCTATTTGCGGCTCTACGGTCGCGAATCGTTCCTTTCCCGCCACCGCCAGAGCCTGGTTGGGCGGCGCTTGCAGGCGCACTATGCCGAAGCTGAGACCTGCCTTGAATTCGAGCCGGAGCACTTTCAGCACTTAGCCGGACTAGCCGCCTACTACAACACTCGTAACTGGGTCTACTTGCGGGTCAGCCGCGACGAAACGCTCGGCAAGAGCCTCAATATCCTGGTGTGCGACAACGGCAAGTATAGCGAGGCACTTAAATCAGACCTCGGCATTGAAGGCGCTGTGCGGGTCTACCTTAAAGTCATCTTTGAGCGCGAAACCTTCCGGTTTGCCTATGCCACTGAGCCGGGTGTTTGGCAGGAGATCGGCCCGCGCTTCGAGGCCGGCAAGCTCTCTGACGACTACTGCTCGGGGCTCAGCTTCACCGGCACCTTCATCGCGCTTTGCGCACAAGACTTGAGTGGGACGCGCCGACACGCCGACTTCGACTATTTTCGCTACCGCGAGGACGTACCGTAACCATCGAGCGCTCACGGCTTGGCTTGGTAAACTGCGCTGTGTTGCGCTAAAGAGAGGTGGCTATGCAAACCCTCCCCCACTGGCAGCTTGAGAGCATCTTCCCCGGTCTAGACAGCCCCATCTTCCGTGAGGCTCAGGAGCGCTTTAAGCACGACCTAACAGCCCTTCAGGCGCTCATGGACGAGCGGCAGATCCACAGTCAGCGCGAGCCGGTCGGCGCCGAAGTCGAGCTGTTCGAGACATTGTTAGAGCGCTTCAATGCGCTCTACACCACCGCCACCGATATCGGCGCCTACCTTTACGGCTTTATCAGCACCGACGCCTTCAACGACCAGGCGCAGGCTCTCTACTCGGAACTGCAACCCTTAACCAGCACGCTTAGCGCGCTCTACAAACGCTTCCTGGCCTGGCTCGGCACCCAGCCGCTGGAAACGCTGCTGGCCGAGTCTGAGCTGGCCCGCGCCCACGCCCACTTCCTGCGGCGCAGCCAGGTTATGGCCCAGCACCTCATGAGCGACGATGCTGAGGCCCTGGCTTCCGCCATAGAGCCCGTAGCTGGGAGCGCCTGGAGCAAATTGCAGCAAGACCTGGTCAGCCGCCACACCACGCGGCTTAGCCTGCCCGACCGGGAGGAGGCCGAAGTAACCTTGAGCGAGCTGGAGATCTTGCAGCGGGATGAGTCCGGCGCCGTGCGCGAAGCGGCCTTTAGGGCCGAAATGGCGCTACTGGAGCACCACGCTGTGTCCTACGCCGCAGCTATGAACAGCATCAAAGGTGAAGTTAATGAGCTGACCCACCGCCGGGGCTGGCCCAGCGCACTAGACGAAGCGCTCTTTGACAGCGCGATCAGCCGCGCCGCCCTTGGTGCCATGCAGCAGGCCTGTAGCGAGCAGTTCCCAGTATTCCGGCGCTACCTTAAGGCCAAGGCGCGCTTTCTCGGTAAAGACACCCTACCCTGGTACGACCTGACTGCGCCGGTAAGCGTGGGTGCGCCGCGCCACTATAGCTGGGACGAAGCCCAGGCATTGGTATTAACAGCCTTCGCCGGCTACTCCGAGAAGCTGGCCGCCTTTGCCAAGCGAACCTTCGCCGCAGGCTGGTGCGACGTGCCGCCGCGCAAGGGCAAGACCAACGGGGCGTTCTGCATGGATGTACCAGGCGTTAAGGAGTCGCGGGTGATGCTCAACTTTGGCGGCACCCTGGACGACCTCTTTACCCTGGCGCACGAACTAGGCCACGCCTACCACAACCACTGCCTCTTCGAGAAGAATCGCACCATCCTCCAGAGCGATACCCCCATGACGCTGGCTGAAACCGCCAGCATCTTCTGCGAGACCATCATGGTCAACGCGGCGCTAGCCGAAGCCGGCGAAGCCGAACGGCTCGCCATCCTCGAGCAAGACCTGCACGGCAGCACCCAGCTAGTTATCGACATTCACTCGCGCTTTTTGTTCGAGCAAGGGGTGTTTGATAAGCGCAATCAGCGCGAGCTGAGCCAGAGCGAGCTGAAGCAGCTGATGTTGGAGGCGCAGCAGGCCACTTACGGCGAAGCGCTAAGCGAGCAGCACCCCTTGATGTGGGCCCGTAAGAGTCACTACTACAGCACCGATCAGAGCTTTTACAACTACCCCTACACCTTCGGCTACCTCTTCGGGTTGGGGCTTTACGCTCAGTACCAGGCCGAGCCCGAGGGCTTTGCCGAGCGCTACGACCACCTGCTGTCAAGCACCGGCCTGGACGATGCCTCAGCCCTGGCCCGGCGCTTTGGCATCGATATCGAAGATGTCGCCTTCTGGCGGGGCAGCCTGAGCATTCCGGCAGCGCGCGTAGCCGACTATGAGCAACTGGTAGCGCAGTTTGCCCCGTAATTACGTTCGGCGGAGTCGGTTGTTGTGCCTGGCACGTTAGCACGTTAGCTCGCTTTTGAGGGCGTATGCCGTAACGTGATACGCTGAAGAGGTGAGCATCTGGCCGCAGCTACGCAGGCTCAAACCGGGCTGGTACGTATTGGCCGGGCTGCTCTTCTATAGCGTAGCGATTACCGCCTCGCTGCTGCGCAGCCATGCCGAGGTCCGCGAGCTGCGCCGCGTTCAGCTCGAGCTAGTCGCTGCGCCCCAGGCAACCGCCCCGCCAGGGTTGTGGTTCCCTCTCGTCGGCGCGCACCTTCCACAAGACCCCCGCTATCTGCCGGGGGCTCCCCGCGAGTTCCGGCGTGGCACTAGTCAGGGGTTTACCTTTGTCGATCAGGATGCTGGCATCCCCATCCCCTATGGAACACCGGTGATCGCCTCCGGGGACGGCGTGCTGATCCGGGTCGATCTCAACTACAGCGAGCTGAGCCCTGAGGCTTGGCAGGCGTTGATTCAAGAGGTCGGCCAGCGCGGCGCCACCGAAGATGAGCTCGACCGCCTGCGCGGGCGCCAGGTCTGGCTTCAGCTCGACGACGGGCGCCTCCTGCGCTACGGGCATCTCTCAAGGGTGCGGGAAGGGCTCAGCAGCGGCCAACGGGTCTATCGAGGGCAGGTCATCGGTTATGTGGGCAACTCCGGCACCGACGGAGGGGTAAGGGGTACACTAACCGGAGCGAGGCTGCATTATGAGATCTGGCAAGACAACAGCTACTTCGGAGCAGGTTTGGATGCAGATACGGTGCGCTTGCGCGCCGCTCTGCTGTTCGCGGGGCCATGATGGCTGAGCATGGGACTGCCCTAGAAGTAGTTTGGCGCAACGCCTGGGTAAGGGCCGTAGCCTATACGGCGCTCATCATGGCGGGCCTGGTGCTACTGTGGCAGCTCCGCCACGCCTACGGCTTTGCGCTCACCGTGGCGCTGATAGGCTACATTATCGCCTATATCCTCAATCCGCTGGTGGAGCTTTTGCAGCGGTTGCGCGTCGGGCGACCGCTAGCCGTAGTGCTGGTCTACCTGTTGCTGTTGCAGCTCTTTGTGGTGGGCTCGTTTCTGACCGGGCAAGTAATCGCCCAGATGGGCGAGTTCGCCCGCTTGCTGCCGGCTGCTATCAACACCCTGACCCCCCAGCTGATCGGTGCGATAGACTGGCTCCAAGCATTGCCGACCAGCCTGTTCGAACTCTTGGGCGTCGACGTCGAGCCAGCCGAAAACGGGGTTGAGGCGGTGCTCCCGATTATCACCGTCGGCCAGCAGATGCTCGCCGACTTCTTCGCCCAGGCTGCCACCATGCTGCGCGAGCTGTTGCAACGGCTCCTGGCCGAGGGAGGCGATCTTCTCTTCGCCGGTGTAGCCGGGGTCGTCGCCGGCGGCGTAGCAGTAGTCTTTATCTTGTTGGTCAGCGCCTACTTCCTCTACGACTTCCCTAAGTTCGGGCCTGCCTTCATGCGCTACGTGCCCGTCCGCTGGCGTCCGGTCACTCGTGACGTGCTGAGCAAGACCGGCCGGGTAGTGGGGGGGTTCTTGCGCGGACAACTGCTGATCGTCTTACTGATGGGCATTACCTTCTACATCGGGCTGAGCTTGGCACAGGTGCCGCTGGCTCTGTCGATCAGCTTTTTTGCCGCCCTCTTCAACATCGTCCCGTACCTGGGTCCCATCGTCGGCACCGTGCCGGCAGTGCTGCTAGGTTTGACCGTCAGCCCCTGGTCGGCGCTGGGCGCGCTAGCGGTATTCGTGATCGCTAATCAGCTCGATACACACCTCTACAGCCCGCTGGTCTTTGGCAAGACCACCAATATCCACCCGGTGACGGTGATTATCGCCATCCTGGTAGGGGTCGGGCTGCTCGGCATCCTCGGGGTGCTGCTAGCCATCCCGCTGGTAGCGCTCGCTAAGGTGCTGCTAGAAGAGTATCTGCTCAAGCGCCCGGCTTATCTTGAGCCCGCGCCGCCGATTGAGGCGCCAGAGGTAACACCGGGGCGGTCCGATAGCGGCTCCGAGCGCCGCCAGCTGTAACAGGGACCAGGCACTGCGGCTATTCCCTGGCTCACTTCTTGTAAAGACCGCGTATAAACCTAGGTTAGCGCTGTTCCGCTCTCAGCTCGGCAAAAGCCTCTTCTAGCGCCGTGACTTCCATCACCGCGTCATCCAGATCGCGCTTTAGCCCCTGCTCTAGGCCAAGATTTGAGGCATCGGTCAGGATCTGATAGACCTTGCCGCGCAACTTTTTGAGCACCGCCACAAACTCGGTCAGCTCCCGTTCGATCTCCTTGATAGTCTGCTCAGTCTGTTGGTACTGCGGCTCGCCCGGATCAAGCCGCAGTAGATAGCCCGCCAGCTCGGTGCCGTGCCGCGCCCGCGGCAGAGCGCGTTCTACCAGGCGGCGGAGGCGCAGGGCTAAGTCGCTCAGGCTGCGCTGCACCGGCTTGGGAGCGGAGGCGGTGCGCCGCACTACCTCACGCTCGATCTCAACCGCTTCGCCCAGCAGGCGGCGAAACGGCTGGGCTAGCGACGAGAGCGCCTGCGGGCTCACTGGGGCCTTAGCGGGCTGACGCCGGCTGAGGCGGATGCCGGAGATAATTCCCCATACGCCCAGCCCCAGGATAGCGAGCAGGATCAGAGCAAGTTCAAACACCTAGCGGCTTAGCCCTCCGAGGTGCCAAGTTTGGCTTTGAGCGCCGCCAGCTCGTCTTCGACCTCGTTATCTGCACCGAGCGCAGCAAAATCGTCATCAAGGCTAAGGTCGGCCGCCAGTTCAGCCTCGGCGGCTAAGCGATCCTCGCGCTGAGTGATCTTGGACTCCATGCGCTCAAAGGCCGCAAAGGCCTTGCGAGTATCGGTTTTAGCCATGGCCGCGCCCACCGCCTCCTGAGCCTGAGAGCGCTGCTGGCGGGCGATGAGTAGCTGGCGCTTGCGCTCCGCTTCGCCGATCTTAGCGTCCAGCGCACGCAACTGCGTCTTTAGCCTCTCCACCATGACGTTGTGAGCATCAAGCTGCTCCTTGAGGCCGCCGGCTAAGTCTTCGGCTGCTTTCTTGCGCCGCAGCGCCTCGCGGGCTAAGTCCTCACGGCCAGCCTTAAGCGCCTGCTCAGCCTTCTCGAGCCAGCTCTGGGCCTCCCGCTGGTTGGCCTGGTAGTCACGCTCGAGCTTCTTCCCCTCGGCGATAGCCTGCGCGACCTCCATGCGAGCCTCATACTGGGCCTGGTGCATGTCCATAATCGTCTGATTGATGATCTTTTCAGGATCCTCCGCCCGGGTCAGGAGGTCGTTGATGTTCGAGCGAATGATCAGGCCGATGCGTTCGAAGACACCCATGGCTTACCACCTTTCTGATGAGTCGTCGGCTCACGCCCTATCTTACTGCTCGTTGGTCACAGCATAGGCAGGGGTCTATCACATGAGCGGACCCCGACCCTTAGAAACCCCCTCCCACACCCTCCCCCTGATACGGCAATAGGGGGAGGGCCGGGGTAGGGGTGAAACCCGAGGGTCTATACTTAAGCCATGCCGCTTACCGTGCTCTGGTCTAGCCGCTTTAACGCCGCTCACGCTCAAAATCTCATCCCGCTGCTGAGCCCTGATATTACGCTACTCGTCGAGTCTGACCGCGACAAGCTCAGCCCTTATCTCAATGACATCGACCTGTTGATCGACGGCCAACCCACCGAGGCGATGCTCGATGCCCCGCACCTGAAGCACCTGCTGGTACCCTGGGCCGGCATCCCGCCCGAAGTCCGGCAGGGCGTGCTTAAGCGCCCCCACCTGCGCCTCTATAACTCACACTACAACGCCGCTTTTGTGGCCTACCACGCTGTGGCGCTGCTCTTAGCCTGCGCCTGCCGCCTAATCGAGGCCGACCAGGCGCTGCGCCGGGGCGACTGGGGGCCCAGGTACGACCAGGCTTTCACCTCGCTCTACTTGCCCGGCCAGACCTGCCTCTTACTCGGCTATGGCGCTATCGGCCGGGAGGCCGCCCGGCTGCTGCGCGGCCTGGGCCTGAAGCTGACGGCGCTAAAGCGCCATGCTACTTCCCCGGATGCCTGGCTGGAGGAAGTCTTTACACCGCCACAGCTCCATGAGGCGCTAGCTAGTGCCGACGCGGTAGTAGTCAGCCTGCCGCACACCCCGGCTACCGAGGGGCTGCTGGATGCCAAAGCCTTTGCTGCTATGAAGCCTGGCAGTCTCTTGGTCAACGTCGGACGCGGCCCGGTAATCGACCAGCACGCCCTCTATGCCGCCCTGACCGACGGCACGCTGGCCGCCGCCGGGCTAGATGTCTGGTGGCGCTACCCGGAGAATGAAGCGGCTCGCAGCCACACCTTCCCTGCTGATGCTCCGCTGCATGAACTCCCCAACGTGGTGCTGAGCCCTCACCGCAGCAACGCCGTCCGTGGGGAGACTGCGGCCCTGCTGCACGACATCGCCGCCACCCTCAACGCCCTGGCACGCGGCGAGGCGCGCAACCAGGTCAATCCGCAACACGGCTACTGACCGCCGTTAAGCTAGCCTTAAGCTAAGGGTTGCATGCTGCTCGTGGAGGTTAACCATGAAGAAGCTTTTAACCGTAGCCCTGATCAGCCTGCTAAGCCTAGCGTTCGCGCTCGAGCTACCCTTTGGGCAGGTAGAGCTCACAGACGACACCGGCCGCGTAGTGGCCCTTGGCAAGTTGGTCTACGACAACTTCGATCTCGACCTGCTGCAAGGCTTTAACGGCTTTGCCACTATGACCATTACCCAGCGCGACGGCACCAAAGTATCGTTCGAAGTAGCGGTCACCGAAACTAATGACATTCTGTTAATTAGCGGCACAGAGCTAATCTCCCTGCGCGACACCTTGCAGATACCTGGCTTTGTGTTTGAGATCTGGCGCGAAGAGCGCTTGCCCGATGATGACCGCCCAGGCCGTGGCCGCGGCGATGACCGGCGTGATGATGACCGGCGTGATGATGATGACTACGACGACTACTACGATGACGATGATTACGACGATGAAGATGACGACGATGACTACGAAGATGATGATGACAACGATGATGACGATAGCGATGAAGATGACGATGACGACGATGACCGCTAACCGTTAACAGTCAAGGCCAGCGCGGGGTGGATTATCTCCACCCCGCGCTGGTTTAATTCTGCTCCGGCCGACGGCTCAGCGCAGCAGCCCGGCCACTTCGGCGTTTATGACGCGCAAGGCAGCCTGCACCGGTAAAAGGTCTGTGACCAGGAGGGCTTGCCCGCTACCGCCCACGTGGTAGCATGACAAGCTGCCGAGGAGGCGCCATCGTTCGCGACCTTTTCAAATACCTGCGCCGCTACCCCCTCCCCTTTGCGCTAGGCATCGCCGCGCTCGTCGTCTCGAGCTTTACCACCACCCTCGCCCCGCGCCTGGTAGGGGCCGCTATCGATGCCATCAATAGGGGCGGCGCTATGCCCTGGCTCTACCTGTTCGGCATCCTGGCCGCAGTGGGCTTTAGCGCCACCGCCATGGTGGTGGTCCGGCGCAGCATCCTCAACGCCAGCTGGGAGATCCAGTTCGATATCCGGCGCGACCTGTTCGAGCATTTCACCCGCCTTAGCCCGCGCTACTACGACACTCACCGGGTAGGCGACTTGATGGCCCGCCTGACGGCGGACCTTAACGCAGTCAGGATGATGATCGGGGTGGGCGTCTTTCAGGGGATCAATACTGCGCTGCTGTTAGGCTTCACCCTGATCCAGATGTTTTTGCTCAACGTCAGCCTGACCCTGTTGACCATGCTAACCGTCCCGCTTATTACGCTTAGCTTCTTCTTGCTGCTGCGCATTATCCACCAGCGTTACGAAAAAGTCCAGGAGCAGTTTTCTGATATCTCCGCGATGGCCCAGGAGAACTTCTCGGGCATCCGCGTGGTCAAGGGCTTCGCCATTGAGCAGCGCGAGCTGTCGCGCTATCGCGAGCTTAACGACGAGTTCATCCGCCGCAATCTGGCGCTAACCCGCGTTGAAGGGCCGCTGTTTCCATTGATGGAGCTGCTCTTTGGTCTGACTATCTCACTCTTGCTGCTCCTTGGCGGGCGCTACATGCTAGGGCTAGGTGGCGAGCTGTCGATCGGCGAGTTCATCGCCTTTATTCTGCTCTTTGAAGGGATCCAGTGGCCGATGGTCGCTTTGGGCTGGATCGCCAGCGTGGTGCAGCGGGGCCGCACCTCCTGGGGGCGGCTGCGCGAGATCCAGGGCGAGGTGCCGGAGATCCGCGACAACGAGCAGACCGATTTAAGGCTTCGCCCAACCATTTCGTTACAGCGCATAAAGGGAGCCATCGAGTTTCAGCAGGTGACCCTGCGCTTTGGCGAGTTTACGGCGCTTGATAACGTTTCGTTTAAGATCCGCGCCGGCGAGAGCATCGGCGTCACCGGGCGCACCGGCGCCGGCAAGACGTTGCTTGCCAACCTGATCGCCCGCTTGCTCGAGCCCACCTCAGGCCGCATCCTGATTGACGGCATCGACATCAAGCGCTATCCGCTAGCGGTCCTGCGGCGGAGCATCGGCATGATCCCGCAAGAGCCCTTCCTATTCTCGGACAGCATCGCCGAGAACATCGCCTATGGCGTCGAGGATGATCCAGAGCGCTTAAGGCAGCGCGTCAAGGAGGTCGCCGAGTTAGTGCAGCTCGCTGATGACGTCGAGGGCTTTCCAGCGGGTTACGACACCACCCTGGGCGAACGCGGCGTCACCCTCTCGGGCGGCCAGCGCCAGCGCACGGCCATGGCCAGGGCTATCATCCGCGACCCCGCCATTCTTATCCTGGACGACGCACTCAGCGCCGTTGACACGCAGACCGAGGCCCGCATCTTGCAAGGCTTGGGTAAGGTAACCCAGGGACGCACCGCCATCATCGTGGGCCACCGTATCTCGGCCTTTGTGCATACCGACCGCATCTTAGTGCTCGAGCAAGGCCGGATAATCGAGCAAGGGAGCCACCAGGAGCTGGTAGCCCAAGGCGGTTGGTACGCCGACATGGACCGCCGTCAGCAGCTCGAGGCGTCCTTGGAGGAAAATGAGCTACAGCGTTGAAGAGGCCAAACGCGAAGCTAAACGGCTGCGCCGGCAGCGCGCTAAAGCGCTGCGCTTTGAGGGGCAGTTCGACGAAGACGGCGAGGCCTTCAAAAAAGCCTTCGATATCGATATCACCAAGCGGCTCCTGGTCTACCTTAAGCCGTATGCGCGCTACGTCTGGTTAGCTGTAGGCCTGCTGCTGATCTACTCGGCGCTAGTTCCCATCTTCCCCTATCTCATGCAGCTCGGCATCGATAGGTACATCAACCCGGTAGGGCCTTACCTCGGCCTTACTCTCGATGAGCGCTTTGACGGCCTGTTGGTGATCGTCCTGATCTATCTCGGCATCAGGCTCATAAATTTCATCCTGCGCTACAGCTATACCTACCTGATCTCCTGGCTGGGACAGAAGCTGATTTACGACATCCGCAAGGAGTTATTTGCCAAGATCCAGCGCCTGCATCTGGGCTTTTTCGACCGCACGCCGGTCGGCCGCCTGATGACCCGCGTCACCAGCGATGTTGACGCCATCCAGTCGATGATGACCGATGGCATTGTCGGGCTGATTGCCGATATCGGCCTGATGGTGGGGCTGCTCGTTTACATGTTTATCATCGACTGGCAGCTAGCCCTAGTCACCCTGGCGGTGATGCCGCCCTTGTTTATAGCGCTTAACTTCCTGCGCGCCCGCATCCGCGACGCCTACCGCGCAGTGCGGCTGCGGGTCTCCCAATCAAACACTTATTTGCAGGAGAACCTCTCCGGCATGAAGACTGTCCAGCTATTCAACCGTGAGGCCAAAAATCAGCAGCGCTTCGATCAGATCAACCTGGGCCTGCTCGATGCCTATATCGAACAGATCCGCTGGTTCAGCCTGTTCTTCCCGGCGGTGCAGTTCACCGGAGCTATCGCCACTGCGCTGATCCTCTTTTACGGGGCTAGCCAGATCCTCGGCGGGGGCACGGTCACCGTTGGCGTGCTGACCTCGTTTATGTTTTACGCCGGGATGTTTTTTAGGCCGCTCCAGGATCTGAGTGAAAAGTACAACATCATGCAGGCGGCGATGGCCTCCTCCGAGCGGATCTTTGGGCTGCTCGACACGCCGGAGAAGGTCGCTGACAAGCCCGCGCCGATCAGTTTTAAGGGCGGCTTTAGGGGCGAAGTCAGCTTCGAGCAGGTCTGGTTCGCTTATCAGCACGAGGGTCCGAGCGAGGCCAGGAACCCCGACTGGGTGTTAAGAGACGTGAGTTTCACGGTCGCGCCGGGCGAGTCGGTCGCCTTTGTGGGGCACACCGGCGCTGGCAAGACCACCATTATTAGCTTAATCAGCCGCTTTTACGACGTGCAACAGGGCGCGGTCAAGATCGACGGGCGCGACGTGCGCGACTACCCCCAGCAAGAGCTGCGGCGCCATATCGGCATCGTCCTGCAAGACCCCTTCCTATTCAGCGGCACGGTCATTAGCAATATCAGCCTAAATAACCCCGACATCCCGCTCGAGCGAGTCACCCAGGCGGCTAAGTTCGTTAATGCTCATGACTTCATCACCCGCCTGCCGCAGGGTTACGACACACCGGTGCTCGAGCGCGGCGCGGGCTTCTCAACCGGCCAGAAGCAGTTAATTGCCTTTGCTCGAGCGCTGGTGCAAAATCCTGACATCCTGCTAGTGCTAGACGAAGCTACCGCCAACGTCGATACCGAGACCGAAGAGCTGATCCAGGACGCCCTCAAGAAGCTGCTGCAAGGCCGCACCAGCATCATCATCGCGCACCGGCTCTCCACCATTCAGGATGTTAATCGCATTATGGTGATGCGCAAGGGTAGATTGATCGAGTCGGGTAACCACTTCGAGCTGCTCAAACAGGACGGCTACTACCGCAAGCTCTACGAGCTGCTTCCGAGCCGGAGGCGAGAACGATAGTACCGGGAGCGACCCGCTCGAGCCGCAGCGGACGATTAAGCCAAGCCGCCTACTCACGGTCTAGCTGAAACGTCGCCCTGGCCCCCTCGCGCACCACCACGTCGTTGGTATTGAGGTAGTAAACGATCACCCCCCCCTCAACGGTGTCGCCACCCCGGCGACTGCGGGCCGGGTTGCCGCGCAAGATGGCTATCCCTGCTGCCTCGTCAAGGGCAAGCGTCTCGGCCTCACTCACGCGGTCTTCCGATTCGACCCGGATGTTGCCGCTTAACAGGGTGGTGTCGGTATCGACGTTGAACTCTAGCCTTTCAGCGCTGGCGGTCAAGGCTGGGGAGTCCCCTTGGGCTACGCGCTTAAGGCTCACCGGCCCCTCCATCACCCCTAGTCCGGTGGCGTTGTAATAGCGAAAAAGCGCCCCTTCGAGGGTAGTGCGCCCCTGGCTGATAGTCACTTCGGGGAGGTCGCTGGGCGTTATCTCCTCGGGGCAGAAGGTCTCCGGGTTAAAGACCAGCGTCCCGCCGAAATGCTCCAACACCGCCTGCTCCTGGTCGCCGGCGGGCTGCTCGCGCAAGACGATGCTCGAGCGGATCACTATCTCGTTGACGGTAGTCTCGACCCGCCTTGGGGCCGGGGCGTAGACGGTGGTCAGCACCATCCCCGGCGCACGGCAGCCGGTCCGCGAGGCGAACACCCCCCCCTCGGCGTCGCTGGCGGTCTGCTGCACGGTAATGGCGCGCCCTTCGCGGCGCAGCTCAAACGACGGCAGGGTCTCTTGGGCCAGCGCCAGCAGGGCCAAGAGGGCCCCAGCCAGGCGGAATACCCCCA